>JADMJS010000513.1 GCA_018780435.1 Myxococcales bacterium | reverse complement strand
TCTCCCGCTGGAACAACTTCATGACGAACCCGCCGCTGACCATCAGCCACGAGGAGCTTCAGGAAGGTTTCGACGTCATCGACCGCGCGCTCGAAATCACGGACCGCGTGGTCACGGGCTGAGGCGGTGACGACCTCGCGAGTGGCTGGGAAGCTCCTGGCCCTCGGCATCGCCGGGTGTAGCGCCTACTCCGTCCGTCTCGGCGCCGCCCCGGCCTCGGTCGATGCGGCCCAAGACGCCGGGCTCGCGAGGCTCTGCGTCGTGCGGAAGACCGCGATCGGCGCAGCCCTGACGACGCCCGTCCGGGATAACGGCCTCACGGTCGGCGCGACCGCGGGGCCGAGCTGGTTCTGTTGGCACGCGGGCCCAGGCCTCCACACCCTCACCACGGAAGTGAGCGACGCCCCGGCGCTCGAACTCGACGTGCTCGCCGGCGAGGAGCGCCTCATCGAACATCGTGTCAACATCGGCCAGGATCAGCTCATCGATCGGGGCGACGCCGAGCCATCGGCGCCCGCCGTGGCCGCCGCCGAGCTGGGCGCGACGCGTTATGCGACCTTGGACGGGATGAACGAGACGGCGACGGCGCCTGTCCTCGTGGTCCCGGGGCTGAAGCGCTAGGCGCTTTTGGTGAGGCGGGCGCCTGTGCGGCTCACCGACGGGGCCCGTCGCCGGACCGGCTCCAATCGATTCGCGCGAGGTCACTGGCGAGCCGTTCGAGCCTGTCCCGATCTTCCAGACTCGCGAGCGGTTCGGCGGGGAGCGCTGCCCCGCCATGTCGGGCTCCCCAGATCGCGCCGGCCATCGCCGAGATCGTGTCCACGTCGCCGCCCAGAGCGACGGCGGCTTCATGGAGGGTCATGAACGGCGAGTCGAGGCGTGAGACGGCCAAATAGAGCGCCGTGACGCACGAGTCGACGGCGGCGATGCCGTTTCCGAGCTGGTCGCGCACGGTGGCGATCGGGACACTCGTGTTTTGGGACAGCCAGTCTGCGGCGATGCGAAGTCGAGCCCGATAGGGAGCGAGCGCGGCCCCGTCCGCTGCGTGCTCGATGTGTTCTCGCATGGCCAGCCCCATCGCGGCGGCGGCCGTCGCTCTGGCGACGATGAGCGCGCCTTCAATCGCCAGTGGATGGGCGTGGGTAATGACGGCGCTGCGAGTGACGGCGTCGTCGAGTGACTCGGCATCGCACGCGTAGACGACGCCGAGTATGGGTGCTCGCATCGCAGCGCCGTTGCCGAACGATCCTTCCGGATACACGGAGCGACTCGCGTGCTCCCACGAGTCGCCGCGCCGTATACGTCCGAGGACGCGTGCGGCTCCGGGCCCGTAGCCGCGGGACCAATGTTGGCTCCGGGCGAAACGACGCGCCAAGTCATCCTGGTGAACCGCGCCGCGTGCCAGGAGCGACTCCACGACGTCCAACGTCATCTGGGTGTCATCGGTCCACCGACGTTCACCGAGGCGCGTTCTCCCAACGACGCGCCACACAAGGCGTTCGAGGAGCCCCCCCTCGTGAGGGGCGCCCAGCGCGTCTCCGAGAGCGAGGCCGAGGAGGCAGCCACGGACGACGTCGAGCGTGACTCGGAAATCGGCGGGCGAGGCGGTAGGGATCACAGTGACTCGACGTTCAGGCCGCCGCCTCCCAGCTTGTCCTGCGCTTCCGATTGGGGGCCGCGCCATTCGACGTGACCACGCTGCTTTGGTGAAACCCACCGCGACGACGGTGCGTCGCCGGCCACCGACGAGCACGGGTCATTGGGTAGTTGGAGCCCGGCGCGATCGATGACTGAGGACGGCACGCCGCTCAGACGACCGCGGACTCGGCCCGTCGGGCGGCGATGGCGTCCTGGATGGCCGTCATCTTGCCGCTCCAGTAGTCGTAGAAGTCCTGTCGGGTGATGGGGCGGCCGAGCGTTCGTCGGAGCGTACTGGGCAGGTTGTTCCGCTGATTGCGGTTGGCGGCGCGATTGGGCGCCGTCTTGAGGCCGCTCATCAGACTATTGGTGCCGCCGGCTCCCTGCTGGTGAGCGAGGTACATGTGGAGTGGATCGCGCGGAATGTTCGCGTTCAAGCGACCGTCATTGAGCTGCCAGTATTGGGCTCCGGCGAGCGCGTTATTCTGAACGTTCTTACCGCCTTGGATGCCCGCGTAGCTGGTGCCGACGTCCTTCGCGGCGCTTCGGCCCATCTGCATGAGGCCGGTGTATCCGAACGCGTTGGTGCCCACGTTCCGGTTGCCCGTGGACTCGATGATGGCCATGGCGGTGAGATCGTCGACCGAGATCCCAGTCTCGCGAGATGCAAACGCGAGTGCGTCACCGGTGGCCGCGTCTTGCTCGACATTGCGGAGGCCGCCGGCGGCCTGACCCATGCCGTCTCGATAGCCCGTGCGCCACGCGTCGCTGCGTCCGGCGTATTGGGCGGGGATGGTGTTCGCGGGCGCCGCACCGGTGGGCGCGGCCTGAGCTACCCGTAGTGCGTCGGCGCCCTGCGCGTAACCCTGGTTGTTCGGGCTGAGCGCCTGCGCCTGGGCGGCGTATCCCGTGGCCGGGATCGAAGTGCCCGCGCTGGTCGGCGTCATGGAGTTCGCGTTCGGACCATAGACCTGGAAATCGGTCTTCGGCAGCGGCGTCGTTTGCATCGGGCCTCCGGAGGAGCGTGGGCGGCGGATCGCCGACGCCGGGCGCATGCAAGCGCCGGGCCGGACGCGTGAGAGCCTTGACGGAGGTCGTCTGATCGAGCGTCGAGACGACTCGGCGCGTGAGACCCTGTCGCGAAGGGGGCCGAGCCCCAGGACTGTAGGGCCGTCTCTCGGACCGGCGCTCGTCCATAATGCGAATGTGGTAGTGTCGGCGCGGTCACTGGGGACGGGAGTCCGGGGCTAGCGGTCCCCAGCCCGGGGCAGAGCCGCGCGCGGCGTTCAGCGGGCCCGGCGGCGATAAGCCCGAACGAGACCACCCAGAAGAAGCCAGAGCCCGAAGACCCAAGGCGCCTTCGGAGTGCCCACCGAGCAGCCGCTGTCGGCCCCACCGCTGACGAAGATGCTGGGACTGAGGTCGTCTCCCGAACCCGCGACGACATCGCCGTTGACCTCGAACTCAGCTGTGGTCGCCGTGTCGCCGCCGTCGCCGGGACCCGAGACATTGTCACCATCGAGGGCGCCGTCGTCCCCCGACGTGTCGCCGTTCGATGCGTCCGCCCCAGGTTCATCGCCCTCCGGATTCTGCACGGGCCCGAGATCGTCTTCGGGCCCAGGACAGTCCGAGCTCGGGAGGTACTCGCATAGGGTGGTGACGACGTTACAGCCGTTGTCCGTGCAGGGATTGTCGTCGTCGCAGGCCATCGCGACGGCGACCTCCTCTCCGCAGCCGTCGAGCCAAACGATGTCCGTCCCGTTGCAGAAGGTCTTGGCCGGAGCGCCGCAGCCACACTCCTTCGACTCCGCGGGGACGTGTGAACACGCGTCGCCTCCGGCGGGGCAGCCGTCGACCGTACACGGGTTGCCGTCCTCGCAGTTCGTCGCGAGACCTTGGGCCTTTCCGCAGCTATCGACCCACATAAGGTGCCCATCGAGGCAGATCGGCTCGCTCTCCGGCTCACACACCGGCGTGCAACCGGCCGACGGTATGTGAACACACTTCGCGCTCTTCGCGTCGCAGGTGTCGACCGTGCAGGGATCGGCGTCGTCGCACCCCGCGATGATCTCGCCGAGCGTGTCGCACCCGTCGACCCAGACGACAGCGTCACCGAGGCAGGCCGTCGCCGCATGCGGAGCGCACGGCGGGCACTCGGGGAGCGGCGCCGGCGTCGTGACGCACGCGCCGAGTGCGCAGCTATCTTGCGTGCAGACGTCTCCATCGAGGCAGGTCTCGGTCAAGTTACCGATATTGTTGCAGCTATCACGCCAATGGACGTTCCCCTCGACGCAGACCTGATCCGTCTCGGGCTCGCAACACGTGGTGTCTCCCTCGGATGGCAGATGGACGCACGCGCCGAGACCGGCGTCGCACGAATCTGTCGTGCACGCCTTCCCGTCGTCACACTCCTCGGCGAGCTCGCTGATCCGGCCGCAGCCGTCGACCCAGTAGAGATCCCCTTCGTCGCCGCAGAGTTGAGAGACGTACTTGCCCCCCGGCGCGTCGTAGACGCACGTGTCCACCTCGCAACTGTCCGTCGTGCATTCGTCTCCGTCGTCACACACCGCTTTGACTTCGAGGACGTTCCCGCACGAGTCGGTGAGCATCAAGACGCCGTCCTGACAGGCAGCTCCGAGCTCGTGGGACGCGTCGCAACATTGGTCGTCGTGCTGGCAGACCCCCGCTTCGGCGTCGCAAGCATCCACGGTGCACGGATCGCCGTCGTTACAGGCGACGGTCCCGGTGACGTTGCCACAGGCGTCTTTGGTCACGAGGGTGTTGGCGTCACAGATGACGGTCGAGCTCGATGCACAGCCGCATGGCGCCACCAGAATCGGCGTGTGACTACAGGCGCCGCCAGCGCATCCGTCGACAGTGCATTCGTTGCCGTCGTTGCAATTCTCGACGACCTCGATCTTGTTGCCACACTTGTCGATGCCCATGACGAGGTTCCCCTCGCAGGCCTTGGACACAACGTCCCCACAGACGCAGCTCGGATCGTTCGACGGGACATGGGTACACTCGGACACGCTGCACGCGTCGATGGTGCACGCGTCTCCGTCGTCGCAGTCATCTGCCTCCGTCAGGTTTTTGCAGGTGTCGATGGCGAAGCGCTTGTTGCCCTGACAGACGAACCCATCGGGCTTGCAGTCCGCGGGACAGTCTTTGGGAGTGTGTTGGCAGAGCACGGCCTCGTCGTCGCACGCGTCGATGGTACAGGGATCGCCGTCGTCACAGCTCTCGAGCGTGCCCTTGACGTTGCCGCAGGCGTCGATCTGGACGAGATCATTAGCGACGCAGGTCGTCGTGATGGCGGGGTTGCACGCGCAGGTGGTCGTGACGGGGTCGTGTTTACATGCCCCGTCCACGCAGCCGTCGAGGGTGCAGCCGTCGTCGTCGTTGCAGCTTTGCGTCCCAACCGTGTTGTTCTTGCAGTCGACGAGGATGACATTGTTGTCGAAGCACTTGGCCACCGGTGGGTCCACGCACGGCTTCGGACAAATGACCTCGTCTTCGGTGTGCTGGCAGGTGCCACCGGCGGCGTCACACGCGTCGATGGTGCACGGGTCTCCGTCGTCACACTCGGCGAGTTTGGCGGCACGGTTGCCGCAGGAGTCGGCGTAGTACGGGTCGTTCTCGAAGCAGACCTTCTGGGTATCGGGTGTCGGGTTGTTGTAGCAGCTCGAAGCCGTGCAGCCGTCGGTGGTGCAACCGTTGCCGTCGTCACAGGCCTTCACCATCGCACCGATGCCGCCGCAGGAATCGGCGTAGTGCACGTTGCCGTTGTGGCAGGTCTGACCGGTGTTCGGCTGCGCGGCATGGTAGCAGAGGCTGTTCGCACAGCTATCGACCGTGCACGGGATACCGTCGTCGCACGAGCCCACGAGGCCGCCGATGTTGCCGCACGAGTCGGTGTAGTGGACGTTGCCGCTATGGCACGTGGTGCCCGTGTTCGCGACGGGCGTGTTCGAACACGAGCCCCCGCCGACACAGGCGTCGACCGTGCAGCCATTGCCGTCGTCGCAGCTCTGCTTCACGCCGCCGTCGTTGCCGCACGAGTCCTTCCACCGGATCTCCGCCCCGTTGCAGTAGGAGGATGCGTTCGGCGTGCAGTTCGTGTAAGTCACCACGACCCGGAAGGCGTTGACGGCGTATTGCGCTGTCGTCGTGCCGCTCACCCACGCGACCTTGGCCTGGAGCGCGTTCACTTTGTCCCACGTCCAGGTGGACTCGAGGCTGGTGACGTCGAGCTCCTCCCATCCGAAGGTGCTCCCCTGCGTGAAGGTCTTGGACTTCGCCCCCACACTGAGCTTCATCGTGTTCGAGGTCGCGCCCTTCACGTAGACGCCGACCGTCACGCTGGTGATGGTGTCGACGTTCGGTGGGTCGCAATAGCTCCACCCACCACACGAGAGCAGATAGGTGTAGCCGGTGCCGCTCTTCCCGCAGGCGTCGCAGAAGGTGCCGCCGTCACCGTCCGGGGCCCCGAAGGCGCGGGACTCGTAGTCCCACCCATTGTCGGTCGTCTCATAGCAGTCGGTCGCGTACTTCACCCACGGGCTCGCGGGAACGTTGCCGCAGGGGGACGCCGCGTCCGCAGGGCCGGCCGCCGCGAGCGCGACGAGGCCCACCGCGACGGCTGCCGCTGCGGCGCTCAGGCCACGCTCGGCGGTGCGTCGGCGTCGTCCATACCCCATTCCGGCGAGCCCCAGGAGGAGGAGCAGGACCCCGGCCTCACGTCCGTCCCCCGTACTGCTGCACCCGTCGCCACCCGAGACAGGCCGACCAATGGGCCCGCTGACGTCGTCTACGCCACCATCGATCTCAGCGCCGTTTACTGGGCCGGAGACGTCCTCACCCCCATCGCCGCCCGTCGCGTCGTCGTTCGGGCCCGAGAGGTCGCCACCCTCGGCGCCGCCGCCGACGTCGGCGTCCGTGTCGGCGCCGGGGTCCGGCTTTCCACAGTCGGCGCTCGCCGACGGGCCGTAGGTGCACGCGACCAGCGCCGGATCACACCCGTCGACGGTACAAGGGTCGCCGTCATCGCAAAGCTTGGCGATCCCCTTCTGCTCGCCGCATGCGTTCACCCAGACGAGCCCGCCCGCGAAACAGTCGAGGTAGGCGCCCTGGTCGCACCCGTCTTCGACCGGCGTCTCACCGGTGCAGTCCGCGGTCTGAGCCGAGGTGTGAGAACACGAGAGGGTCTCGTCGTCACAGCCGTCGATGGTGCACGGGTCGTCGTCGGCGCACGGATCAGCCACCCCAGCCAATTGCCCGCACGCGTCGAGCCAGAGGAGCGTGCCGTCTTGGCAGATCTGGACCGGCGCGTCGAGGCACGGTTCTTCGGTTTGGCATGAGCCGTCGGGGACGTGTACGCAGAACGAGGTCGTGGGATCGCACGCATCGATGGTGCAGAGATCGCCATCGTCGCAAGACGTGACCACATCGCCTTCGGCACCGCACGAATCCAGCCAGATGACCTCCATCCCCTTGCAGGCGGTACTCGACTTCGGTGTGCAATCGAGGCACTCGGGGGCCGTCGATGGCTTGTGCGTACACGCTTGCGAAGTGGTAGATGACCCAGATTCGGCTGAAGTTGACCTTCTTGCTGACCAGCTTGTCGATATAGGCCACGTAATCGAAGTTCGGCTCGGCGAGCATGCCGTAGTCGCCGTAGCCGATGAGCCGAATGGGCTGATTACAGTAGTAGAGCTTGTTGCTCTCGCGCTCGAGCACCTGAGCGGACACACCCGCGCTCATGAGTAGCGCCATGGCCAAGGAGCACGCGACGACGACCCGATTCAACGTCCCCATGGGATCGACCTCCTGAACAAGAGGCGGAGAGAGGAGCGCACAGTCGCGCGCGGTGTCACTCGCGCGGCCGAAAAGGTGGTGAGTCGCCGTTCGATGCGTGCGCCCGAGAGGCACTCGCGTGAAGTCGACACCCCCGGCCGGTCGTCGTAACGTCGGAGCCAGACCTTCTGGGAAGATGGAGCCCGCATGCGAACCCTGATCCGAAACGGCCGAATCATCACCGCAGTCGACGACTACTACGCAGACATCCTCATCGAAGACGAGAAGGTCGCCGTCATCGGGGTGGGCCTCTCGGACGAGTCGGTGGACGCGGTCTTCGACGCGACCGGGAAGCTCGTCATCCCGGGCGGGATCGACCCGCATACCCACTTCGACATGCCCTTCGGCGGGACGACGAGCGCCGACGACTTCGACTCGGGCACCCTGGCGGCCGCCTTCGGAGGCACCACCACCATCATCGACTTCGCGATCCAGACGAAGGGCGAGTCGACCTTCGCGGGCCTCGAAGCCTGGCATCGGAAAGCCAGCGGCAAGGCCCACATCGACTACGCCTTTCACATGATCGTGACGGACATGCCGGTCTCGCGCCTCCCGGAGATGCGCGGCCTCG
>JADMJS010000684.1 GCA_018780435.1 Myxococcales bacterium | reverse complement strand
GGACGAAGCGTGTGAAGTCGGTCGCGGTGATGAGCGCGATGCGGAGCGACGTGTACCCCGAGGCGAAGCGGAGCTCTTCGCGGGCGAGCACGTTGTCGGGGTCGACCATAGCGACGTACAGCGTCTGCCCCTCGACGGCTAAGGGGACCGCTTCGCAACGGCGGATGACGTCGATCGGGACCAGGGACAGCGCGTTCGGCGCCGGGGGCGAGACCGAGAGGTCTACCGATCCGAGTCCGTGCTGTTCGGCGAGGGCTTCACGGAGGGCGCCTTCGCCGACGAGGCCTTCCTCGAGGATCAGCTCGCCCAGGCGGCGGTGTTCGTCGCGTTGGCGATTCAGGAGGCGCTCGACGGAGGCCGTGTCGAGCGCGCCTCGCGCGATCAGGAGCTCCCCGAGGCGGGCTTTGGTCGTCTTCATGGGCTTCGCTCCGAGCGGGTTTCCGAAACGGCCGTGGGGCCTGTGGAGGGGCGTCCGCTGGCCCCTTTCGTGACACGCTGGAGCTGGCTGACGAGGCTACGAGCGTACGACTCGAAGGTCGGGCACTGGATGCCAGTGCCTTCGAGTAGTCTCAGCGTGTTGGTGGTGTTGTAGATCACGAGCTGATTGAAGTAGTCGACGACCCGTTCGGGGGGACCGAGCTTGCCCAGACCCGGGATCCGGAGCAGCCGCCGCGCGATGCCGGCCGGGATGGAGCCCACCGGGTGTCGTCGCCCGGCGTGGTCGGCGACGAGCTCGAGGACCCGGCGTGCCGGGAGCGGGTTCGGGTCGGTGAGGTGGAAGGTCAGGCCGGCTGCCCGCGGATCTTTGCCCAGGGTCGCCATCGCCTTGGCGACGTAGTCGACGGGGACGAGGTGGAGGGGGTAGTCGCCGCGGCCCGGCAAGGGGACCGCGATGTCGAAAGGGACCTCGAGGAACGCGATCATCATGTCCGCGGGGTCGTCACCCCGGGCGAACTCCCCCGTCAAGCTGTCCCCGACGATGAGACCCGGCCGAAACACCGATACCGGCATGTCGCCCATGGCGCGCCTGACGATCCGTTCGGCCTCGTACTTGGTGCGTTCGAACTCGGTGCGGAAGCGGCGGCCATGGTCGAGGTCTTCTTCGAGCACGACCCCACGCCGCTCGCCCGAAACGAACGCGGTGGACAAGAAGTTGAAGCGACGGAGCTGATCGGCTTCGAGCGCGAGCTCCACCATGGCCCGAGTGCCTTCGACGTTCACGCGCTCCGCCTCCTCAGGGCGGCGGTTGTTCGGGTGGACGGCGGCGCAGTGGAAGATGAGCTCGACCTCCTCCAGGAGTCGCCTCACGTCGGGCCCGGAGAGCCCGAGATCCATGAGCAAGATGTCCCCGAGGAGCGCTCGGCCCCGGCCCGGCCCGTCGCAGGACGCCAGGAAGGCTTCCGCGTCGGCGCGTTGTGGGTGGCGAACCAAGATGCTGACCGAATCACCCTGCGCGATGAGCTCCCGGATGAGTCGCCGGACGACGAGCTGGGGGAATCCGGTGACGAGGACTTCGCTCATGATGGCCCTCCCGAGCGGGCCGCGTCGCCTCGTCCGGTCCTGTCGTCGTTCGTCTGTCTGGGGACACCCACGTCGAAGCGGTCGCGCAGGTCTTGCGCGAGGCGGGTGACCTCACGGCCGAGCGCGTCGAGGTCGCCGTCGTTCACGAGCAGGTGGGTCGCCACCGCCGCCTTCTGATCGAGGGGCATCTGCGACGCGATGCGCGCGCCCGCATCCGCCGGGGTGAGCTCCGGGTTGCGTGCGAGCAGGCGCGCGAGCTGCACCTCACGCGGCGCCGTCACCACGATGAGCGCCGGGAAGGTCGTGTGCCGCCCCGTCTCGACGAGCAGCGCCGCTTCGTAGACGACCAGCGTGTGCCCCGCCGCGCTGAGTCGGGCGAAGGCGTCCGCACTCGCGGCGCCGATCGCGCCGTGCGTGATGGATTCGAGGCGGCGGCGGGCGTCCGGGTCGGCGAAGACGCGCCGTCCCAGGGCGGGGCGGTCGATGCGGCCGTCGGGGAGCAGGATGGTGTCGCCGAAGGTGGCGACGATCTCGCGGTAGGCCGGCTGGCCGGGCGCCGTCACCTCACGCGACAGGGAGTCGGCGTCCACGACGCCGAACCCGTGCCGTGCCAGTAGCGCGGCGACGGTCGATTTGCCGCAGGCGATCCCACCCGTGAGCCCGATGACGACGATGGCGATACCTCTCGGTGTCAGATGCGCTTCAGATTGCGATCGGTCGCCGGATGGAGCGCGTGAAGGAAGAGCGTGAGTGACGCGTCGCCGACCTCGAGATCGACGTCCCAGCGGCCAAACGACTTGGCGCGCCCTTCGATGGCGGTGCCGTCGCGGAAGACCCAGCGGATAGTGGCGCCGGCCGCCGTGATCTTCGCGAGCAGGTCTTCCGGCGGCCGATAGCGGTCGCGCTTCTCGCGAGAAGGGCCGAGCCCCTCCTGCAGCACCTTCTTCTCGAAGCGCCGTGCTCCCGCCACCGTCGCCGCGTGCTCGGGCGTCGTGAGGAGCTTCACGTCGTGTTTGTAAACGAGAACGGGGGCACCATCGGGTTCGCCCGAGCCGGGTGAGCCCGTGGTCTTGAAGTCGAAGTCGTAGGTCCGCGCCTTCACGACGCAGCCGACTTCGAGGTCCTGAGAGCCGAAGCGCCACAGGGCGAGGCGTGCTCCGGACTCCCCGGCGCTCTCGATGCGATCGTCGGAGAAGCGACGCCGGCCCGCTTGCCGCATCTTCATCAAGATGACCGCCCGCGCTTCGTCGAGCGTGCCGGACACCACGTGGCCTGCGAGGTCCGAGTCCATGCCGGCCTTCTGCAGCCGCTCGAAGCGCTCGCGCCGAATGAGCTCCTGCAGGAGCTCGTTGAGCGTCAGCTCGCCCCGAACGATGCGATAGGCGCCCCAGAGGGGCACCCCGGAGCGCTCGGCGATCTCGGCGGCGGCGGCAGCTTGGTCGCGCGCGAGGTTGGCGGCAGCCCGTTTGCTGAGGGGCGCGCCTCGGCCGCGTGCGTCGGCAGGGCCACGCGGATCCCCGCCACGACGTGGGTCGGCCCCGCGGTGGTCCGGCGTTGCCGGCCGTCCCCCGGGCCTGGCGGCGTAACCGGAGCCACGGCCGTCCCGCGCTCCCGCGGCTCCAGGTCCCGTGGCTGCCGGTCCCGGAGGCGCAGGAGCCCTCTGACCCGCGCTCGGACCTTGCGTTCCACCACCGCCTGACGAACCTCTTTCTTCCACGCCGTCTCGTCCTTCTTTCACATCGTCTGCGTGCGCCGATTCTGCCTGGCGCGCGCCCCCCGTTTCCCTGCCGACGTACTTCAGCTCAACAGCCAAGAAGAGGCGCGCCCATGGAGAGCACCCGAAGCCCGCGCTCACGCCCGAGTGACGTGCGCGAGCGACGCCAACCGTCAAGCTAAACGGCGGTAGGTGTCACCGTCAACTCGCTCGCCCTAAGCGTCGGCGGGAGGCGCCGCGAAATCGCCCTCCCGCGGATTGGCCTCGACGGCCAATCCACTGTACTCGCGATGGCCAGGGCGTTCCCGGTGGCGAAAGCGGGCTCATCTCGCAGATTGGCCCCTGCGGGGGCCATTCTGCGGCGGTGAGACACCGGGGACGCCCTGGACGCGCGAATCGAAGCGATTTCGCGCACCGGACGCCGACGCTTAGGGGCTGGGCCCAGGTCATTCGATGGGCGAGTCCGATGGCAGGAATTGCACCGACCCCAAAGGCCCCGTAGGCTCTGAGGCATGAAACGTTACCCGACGTCGCCCATCGCTCTCGTGACTCGCTTCGGCGCCATCTTCGCGGCTGGCGCCGTCTTCGGCTGCTCCGGCGCGCAATCGGTCTCGACCTGCGCCTACGGAATCGATCCGGTGAGCCTGCAGTGCCTCACCGCGCCGGTGAACGACACCGGCGGCAATCAGACCGACGACACGGACGGCGAGCCCGAACCCGAGCCCGATGTGGTCGACGTGCCCGACGTCGTCGACCTGCCCGACATCGTCGACGTCGGAACGCCGGACAACGGCCCGGTGATCGCCGAAGACGTCGGGGGCAACGAGCCTCAGGACGTGCGCATCGATGGGCAGTGCAACCCGAACCTGGATCCGATGGATCTGAGGGCCGGCATGCCCTGCAAGGGCCACACCGACTGCGAGACCTGCTACTGCTACGACGAGGCCTACCTCGCGTGGGGGGCGTCGTCCGGCGGCGGGAGCTTCCGCTTCTGCACGCAGAAGTGCGAACAGGGGGCCGGGTCGAGCTGTTCGGAGCTCGGCATCACCACCGACGAGTACAAGTGCGTTCGTTTCGCTCAGCAGAACATCAATGACTACGGTCTCACCGTCGAAGCCATCTGCATGCCGTACTGCGACGACGTCTCGTCCTGCGAGAAATACGGACCTCAGTACGACGAGTGCGGGACGAGCTGGGATGGGAAGAGCATCCAAGCCACGCCGACGTGCCAGGTGAAGGTGCCGGAATAGCGCACTTAACCGAGGCGGAAGAGCACGGCAAGGCCGATCGCGAGCCAGAACATCGCCTGGTTCCCGGTCCACATGCTTCGTGCTCGTCTCGCCATGCCGACTCCGATCTCCACGTCGGGGGGCCCGGTTCGTGGAGCAAAATGACCATATATGGCTATGGTCAGTCGGAGAATAGCGAAGCAGGCTGGCGGGTCAACCCCGAAGTGATGGGGAATCCAACGGTGACGCTCCCGCGGGAATCAGTGCGTATTGGTCCGATCGAGATGAGCGAGCCGCTCGTGGTCTTCGGGGGCCACGTCGACGAAATGCAGGCCGTAACGATGTGCGTCGCGGAGCGAGCTCGCGTGCCGAACGACGCGCGCGGTGACGCGGAGCATCCCCGGGGTGTTCGGGAGCATGAACGAGATCGGGAACTCCGAGCCGACCGTAAGCTGGCGCTTGAGCTCGATGAGCATGCCCGTCAGAGACACGTTCTGGCAGTAGCCGAAGCCGCCCCCATCTGTGTGGAGCTGCACCAGCATACGGACGTAGTGGCGGACCGGGATGGCCAGAAGCTGCTGGGTCGTGTCGACGATGCGGCAGCCGTAGGGCTCGAGGAGGACGGTGCTCCCGGGCGTGTGTTCATAGGACTGGAGTGTTCGCGGGTCGTCGTGCGCGCTGCCGAGGACGAGGAGCTGCGGACTCGTCCCGAGCCGCGTCCGAAGCACCGGCTCCGAGAGGCCCGCCGGTGTCCCCTGGCTGATGACCAACTTCACCGGGAGCGAACCGATGAGCCGATTCAGGTCGTCGAGGTCCATGGCGCCGAAAATGTCGACACCTCGTCGGTTGAAGAGGGTATCCTTTCGCTCGAAGAAGGACGGATCCTCGGCGTAGAGAACGACGGTGTTCGGCATGATTTCGACTCCCTCTGAGGCCGCGTCGTGCACGGCCGATAGTCCTCAGCAGCGGCCTGTGAGAACGGCCCATCACGTCGCTGTTCGTGACGGGACGACGCGGAGTTTAGGGCGGTCCGACCTGTTCTGGCTTCGGCGGGCGCTCGTCCGGATGGCCCTCACAGCGACCAGCGCGACGTCGTGCGCGACCGGTCATTCTCATCACGACGACGTCGACGCCTCCGAGGTCCTGCTCGACCTTCACGATCCCGCGGGGGACGTTCGTTTACGGCACCCCGCTGCCCCCGGCGTCGAGAAGGGGACTTTCGACCTCCGGCGCGTCGTCGTCCAGCGGCAGGGCGACCACATCGAAGTGACGGCGACCTTCTCGGCGCCACCGCGTCCGCTCTCGCCGCTACCGGACGACGTCGATCGCAATCGCACGTGGCTACTGCCTACCGTCGACGTGTACTTGGACCTGGTCGCGGGCAAGGGCGACGCCAAGGCGCTCCCAGGACGGGCCTTCTTCCTGCCGGCCGATGCGGCGTGGGATACGGCGCTGGTGCTCGGCCCCGGCGTCGAGACCCCCGGAGGTGCGGTGTGGAACGCCGAGCACCTCGTCACGTCGGGACGTACCCTACGTGGCCGCTTCCCGCTCGATGCCGTGCCGGGAGAGATTCGCACCGCGCTCGCCGTCGTGCTGGCGACATCGACTCGCGCGACCGGTCAGGTTCGGCCCGTGGGAATCCTGAAGGGGGACTGCAGCACATGGGATGACGATCGCTGCCAGCTCGACGGGAAAGGACCGCCGGTCCTCGACGCGACCGGGCCCATCGTGGGCGACGTCATCTCGGTCACCCGTGTGCTCAGAGTGATGGGCGAGCCCGACGTCTCGTCCGAACCAGCGCCCGTGTCTCAGGCCGCGTCGGCACCAGTGGCCTTCTACGGCTCCGGGCTCGTCGTCGCTTCTCCCGTGCCGGACGCGCTCGCCCGGTCCCTGAAATTGGGCGTCCTGGGCACGCTCCAGGACGCGGAGGGTCGAGCCGTCGGGACGGCCGTCGTCGAGTCACTCGCGTCGACCGCCGTGTCCATGAGGGTCATCGGCGCCGCGCCTCCGCTCGCACCCGTGACGGTCGTCTTTGGCGGCGCGGACACTCGCGCGGCGCCGGCCCCATGAGGGTCGCGGCAGCCCGTGAAGCCCATTGGCGCGAGAGCCTATTCGGATCGTGCGGGGAAGGCGGCGAGCTTCGACAACGACATTGACATGGGCGGGAAGCCGGTAGTATACCGCCGCGCCCCATGCCGTTGGCGCCACCAACGGCCGTGGGCCCTGCTGGCGCGTCGTCTAACGGCAGGACAACGGTTTTTGGTACCGTTTATCTAGGTTCGAATCCTAGCGCGCCAAGCACCGAACCCATTTTCCATTGGGCCCAGCACCTCGCTGTCTCATGGATCTCCCCCATCGAGCCTGCCACATCGCAGGTTCGACGGGCCGCTCCCGGGTGCTGTGATGCCCGAGAGCATTTTGAGCCACCCCCGGCCGGTCCCAACAGGGGACTACCGGGTTCAACATTTCCGCTCGGACCGAGCCCGAAGCGGACTGGAGTGGTCCCGTGACCCAGACTCTCGAAGCGCGTCGTCGCGTCGGCACCGGCAAAGGCGCCGGCCGCCGCATTCGCTCTAGCGGCCTTATCCCCGCCGTCATGTACGGAAACGGGCTCCCCAGCGTGAACCTCGCCGTGGATCCCCGTGACGTGAAGAAGATCCTCGCGACGCCGAAGGGCGCCAACTCGGTCTTCTCCGTCACGGTCAATGGCGGTGAGGCCGTCGAGATGGCTCGCCTCGCCGAGTTCCAGAAGCACCCGCTCAAGCGGACCATGGTGCACTGCGACGTTCTGCGCCTGAACCCCGAGGTCCCGCTGACCTTCAAGGTCGCCCTGAACCTCGTGGGCGTGGGCCCGGCCCAGAAGATGGGCGCTCGCATTCGCCACGTGACCCGCGAAGTCCGTATCGAGTGCAAGCCCGCGCTGTGCCCGGCGTCGATCGACTTCGACACCTCGACTCTCGAGCCGTCGACGATCATCCGTCTGTCCGACCTGAAGCCGGCCGACGGGATCAAGGTCCTCTACAACGACAACGCCCCCGTGGTGGAGTCGGGTCCGGTCATCATCGTGGCCAAGACCGAAGAGCCGGCCGACAAGAAGAAGAAGAAGAAGTAGTCTGGGTTCGCGAGGTCGGTCGGCCACGGTCGGCCGACCTGCGAGTCGAGTCGCACGTGGGTGGCTCCTTGCCGCCACGGGCGACCGGATGAACCACGCCGCATGACGCTCTCGCCATGAAGCTGATCGTCGGACTCGGCAACCCCGGGCGAAGCTACGCTGGGAACCGCCACAACGTGGGGTTCATGGTCGTCGATGAGCTGGCGAGGCGCGCAAGTGCGTCGTGGTCGTCGAAGTTCAAAGGCGAGTACGCACGTGTCGACCTCGGTCGTGTGCCCGCGATCCTGCTGAAGCCCCAGACCTTCATGAACCTCTCCGGCGAGTCCGTCGGTGCCGCCGCGCAGTTCTACCAAGTGGAATCTGAGGACATCTTCGTCATCCACGACGAGCTCGATGTCCCCTACGGTGAGCTCAGGGCCAAGCTCGGGGGCGGACATGCGGGCCACAACGGGCTTCGGTCCATTTTTCAGCACGTGGCGCCGAAGGGGGACTTCCCGCGGCTGCGCTTCGGCATCGGTCGCCCGAAGCACGGCGACGTGTCGG
>JADMJS010000635.1 GCA_018780435.1 Myxococcales bacterium | reverse complement strand
GCGAGCGCGCCACTTGCAGCGAAGCGATGGAAACGCGAGGAGTAGTCATGTTTGAGGAAGGGGGTTTGACTGATTCTAATTAGGGTTAGGGTTAGGGTTAGGGTTAGGGTTAGGTTCGCGTTTTTTGATGGCCGACAAGCGCAGCGGCACGGTGGACAGGTGCGTGCCGATCAGCGTTGTCGCCACGTCCTCGAGGCCTTTTGCGACGAGCTCGCTGCGCAGTCGCACCTTGTCCGCATTGAACGGCGACTGGACGCTCACGCGTTCGGGAAACGCTCTGGCGAGCTCGACGGCCGCTGGGAGGTTGACCGCGTGCCAGCAGACGACGAGCTGCTGCAGGCGGCACATCAGCGTAGCCACGCGCTCGAGCGGGACGTCGCTGCAGTTGATCAGCGTCAAGAGACGCAGGTCACTCGCCTCTCGTGCATCGAGGGCGTCGATGCTGACGGCCTGCGTACCAAACGCCAGCATCAAGGCCTGCGGACGGCGCTGCACCGCGCGCTCCAACTCGATCTGCGACGAGACGCAGATCGACAGCGCCTCGGGCGAGAGCGGCGACATTGTCGCACGCTCGCACGTGAACAGCCACGAGCTCAGCGACAGATCGATCACGCGCCGCGCGACGTACTGCGCCTTTTGACCAAAAACAAACAACCCAGTCTGGCGCGCGTCGGCGGCAGAGACCAAGCTGCGGTACTTGTCTGGCACCTCCACCGCCTCGCTATCGCACACGAACAGTGCGGCGCAGTCGACGAGACCGCGCTGTCGCAAAACCGCAGCAACGGAGCGACTCAGCCGCTGACCGAGCTCAAGTCCGCACGACAACGGCACAAACGAGACCGTCATTGTCGACGCCGGCTCACCCCGAGTCGACCAATACGCACACAGCGGCAAATCGTCCCAAACGCGCATCGGATCGTCCTCTTCGACCACACCGAGCTTGACGGCAAAGCCAGGCACGGGTCCACCACAATCTCCACAATCGCCATCGCTGTCACCTCGCGCCGACTCGCGCACAATCTTGCGCATCGCGCTGCTCGCAAACTCGACCGCGACGCCCGCCAGCAGTTCCTCGACATCTCCACCGTTGGCCACACCAGTGGCTCGCAGCATCGGGCTGCCACCAAACGCAGTGAACTCGACGCCGCGACGAATCAGCGCTCTCAAACACGGCAACTCGTCGGCGAGCTCGTCGCTCACAGCGAGCGGCTCTCCGGTCAGCTCTCGCACACCGCTCGCAGCACAGAGTCCAGAGCGCACGCTCAGCGTTGTGCCGAGAAACTCAACGCTCGCCGACATCTTGGAATTTCCATTCAAGTTTGAATCGCTCTTCTCTTCTCTTCTCTTCTTTCAACAATCACCTTCCGGAAGACCTTCCTCTGACCTTTCTGACGCGTCTCCACGTCACGCGATCTGCAGAAAAAAAACAAAAAATGTCTGAGGAGCACATCTCGAAGAAGGGACCGTTTTACGAG
>JADMJS010000302.1 GCA_018780435.1 Myxococcales bacterium | reverse complement strand
ACACGCCGGCGCCCACGCCCAAGCCGACGCCGGCGCCCACGCCGCTCCCGACGCCCGAGCCCACGCCGCTGCCCACGCCGGCGCCCACGCCGGCGCCGACGCCCGTGCCGACGCCCGAGCCGACGCCCGCGCCGACGCCGCTGCCCACGCCCAAGCCGACGCCGCTGCCGACGCCCAAGCCGACGCCGCGCCCGACGCCGCTGCCGACGCCCGAGCCGACGCCGGCGCCCACGCCGCTGCCCACGCCGGCGCCGACGCCCGATCCGGGCGCGCCGTGCAGCAGTTTCAGCGTCTGCACGCAGTGCGTCGCGCGCACGCTGCACCCGCTGCGCAACTGCAGTTTTTGCAACAGCGGCTGCATCGACGAGGCGAGCTCGTCGTGCCCGTTTCCGATCTACATCAGAGAGGGCGGCGCGTGCCCGACGCCGGCGCCCACGCCCGCGCCCACGCCGCGGCCCACGCCGGCGCCCACGCCCGAGCCGACGCCCGAGCCGACGCCCGAGCCGACGCCCGAGCCGACGCCGGTGCCGCCCACGCCCGCGCCCACGCCGCTGCCGCCCGGCGCAACCGCGGCGCCCACGCCCGCGCCGACGCCCGCGCCGACGACCGCGGCGCCGACGCCGCCGCCCACCACGACGATGCGCCAAGAGTTTAACATCACCGCCGGCGCGCCCAAGATCCCGGTGCTGAACCCGGACCGCGACGACAAGGTCACGATCACCGTGCCGGCCGACGTGAGCCTCAACTCGACGCTCGTGTCGGTCGGCAACTTCTCGTTTGGCGGCGGCGAGCTCGTCGTCGACCTGCGCCGCGCCACGCTGCCGCGCGGCCGCAACACCATCGTGCTGTTCCGCTACGACGCGGCCGTCGACGCCGTGCCGGCCTACAACACCACCGTGCTCGTCGACCCGCGCTGCTACAACCTGACGGGCGAGGCGCCGATCCTCGACTTTTTCGCCGCCAACGAGTGGCGCGTCACGTTCACCGTCGAGCACCTCGACGTCGAAGGCTGCGCGCACTTTCTCCGCACCGAGCCGCCGCTCACGCCGCCGCCGCCGCCCTGCGTCGTCGGCGGCCTCGAGTGCTGGCTGCTCGGCGTCATCCTCGGCGCCATCGTGTACATACTGCTGCTCGTCGCCGTCGCCGTCGCCGTCGCGCAGCGCCGCAAGCGCGCCAAGGCCAAGCGCGCCGCCGAGAACGACGCCGCGTTCTCCTCCTTCACCGCCTCCACCGCCACGCCGCGCTCCGAGTACGAGCTCATCCAGCTGCCCAACCCGCTCTCGCTCAGCGCCGCCGGCTACGAAATGCCCACCGACAGCTTCGCCGCCGACAGCGCCGGCCGCGTCGCGCCCGTCCGGCCGCAGATCTACGACGCGGTCAACGTCCGAGCCATGCGCCCCGACGACGCCAGCAACAGCAGCATCGGCACCGTTTCCCTCCGGCTACCGGCTCCAGAGTCGGCGTACGATGAGTGAA
>JADMJS010000435.1 GCA_018780435.1 Myxococcales bacterium | reverse complement strand
GACGACTTTCAGCTTGCGAAAGGTGCAACGCCGTGACTAAAACCGCCGCTTCTGAGATGGCCGCCCGTGGAAGGCACGGACTGCGTCTTGGGGGCTACCCCCTGCTGCCGGGGCCCGGAGGAACCGAGTGAAGCTCTCGACCACGTTACTGATGAGTTCGACCGCAATGGTCATGGCGCTGTCCGCATCTGCCGCGGAGCGTCAAGGGGCCGCGGGCGAACAACGCGCCGAACGGCGGCAAGAAGGGCAGCAGGGCGACGACGGCGCTGCGCCGGCTGCCGCGGTCACCGAGGCCAAGGCGTCGGACGGATGGCTGGGCAACCTCGGCATCCGCATCATCTACGAGAACGCCGTCGGCATGGGCACTTTCACCACGACGGGCGACGCCGCTCAGCCGTACTGGAACATGTCCTACTCGATCCGGCCGAGCTACACGATCGACAAGGCGCTGAAGATGAAGGTCGGAGCGCGCTTCGACTTCGACCACAACGTCGTCGAGAACTACGCGTCCGGCAACACGGTCCCGAACGAGCTTCAGTTCTACGACATCCGCCTCTACTTCCAGCAGGGCAGCATCGTCTCGGTCAAGACCGACGCGTTCGGCCCGGTGAACGCGGAGACGGGGGAGCGCTCGGCGGTCTTCGACCTCGGCTATACCCTCCAAGTCTTCCTCCCGACCTCGAAGGCCAGCCAGATCTCGAACAAGATCATGGGTCTCGGTCTCTCGGCCACCAGCACGTTCAGCCCGACCAATTGGCTCTCGCTGAGCTACGCGTTCGGCGTGACCAAGAACTTCAACAGGTACACGCAGCAGGCGCTCGACACGAGCAACTTCTCCGCACCGCTCCCGTCGCGAGCGGGCGGTGTCGAGCAGCTCGCCGACGGCCTCGTCGCCCTCGGCGGCTCGAACTTGGAGTGGGCCCTCAGCCACGACATGGCGCTCGGCTTCGCCTTTCCGGTCGGCCTGGGCGACATGGGGCTCACCATCGGGTGGACCTACTTCCAGAACTACACCTACGCCAACAACGTGAAGGACGAGTTCGCCTCAGTCTACGCACAGGCGGGTCGGGGCTACACCGACCTGATGCGTGGCGTGTTCGAGGTGTCTTGGGACCCGATTCCGCAGTTCGGGATCGCCCTCGGTTGGCTCGTCGACCAGACGCCGAAGACGTCTGACAACGAGGACTTCCGCTTCCCGTGGTGGGACACCACCAACGGCGCCGACAACCGCCAGACGTTCTATCTCGACCTCGTCGCCACCTTCTAGGCGCAGGTCGAGTCCCCCGATTCACGAAGTCAGCCAGTTCGAAACGACAGTCAGAAATCCACGACCAGGGAGAAACGGATGATCATGCAACGGACCGGAATGGGATGGCTACGCGCCGTTCTGGCGGTGAGCCTGATGGGGCTCTTCGCCGCGAGCTGCGCTGAAGAGGTCGGCGACATCGACCGAACCAGCCCGAACAAGATCAAGAAGAC
>JADMJS010000583.1 GCA_018780435.1 Myxococcales bacterium | reverse complement strand
TCGAATCTTCGAGCCCACTTTATCGCCCGCCACACCAAGCTGCGCTTCCGCTGCGCCTTTGGCTGCGAGATCTGGTACTCGACCGTCGACGACCTCGGCCGCTACCACCTCAAGAAGAAGGAGAACCACCGCATCAACCGCCGCTACAAGTACTACGCGATCCCCAAGCTGCTGTTCCGCGACCCGCTGCCGCCTAACGCCTCGCTACCCGTCGAATGCCTCTTCTGCGACATGCGCTTCCCGAACAACAGCGGCCTCAAGTTCCACCTGGTCCGCGCCCACCTGTGAGAGCGCCACCACGAACACGCGCCGCTGCATCGACGCCGTCGCGGCGCTGTGCTGGCGCGTCTCGCTGCGCTCGCGCTGCTCGAGGTCGACGAGGCGCGCGTGTCGGAGGCCGAGCTTGGGCGCCTCGTCGCTGCTGCGCCTGCGCCGCCTCAGGCTGTGCGGCTGCGAGGCTGTTGCGTGGTGCACCGGCCGCGCGATCGGCGACTCGTGTTGGCGGCGTTGGGCGTTGGCGCTGCTCGAGCAGCACAGGCAGAGCGGGGCGTTGCGTGGCGGTGGCGGCGGCTGTGCTCGGCGTGCAGCGAGTGGCGGTGCGGCGCGGCGTGGTGCGGCGGCGGCGGCGGGCAAACCAACGGCGTCGACGACGGTCGAGCTCGGCGACGCGTGGCCCGAGGCTGCGCGGCGACAACTGAGGGCGACGTGGTGCGGCTGCGGTGGCGCCGCCGAGCGGGCGAGGCGGGCGAGGCGGGCGAGGCGAGCGCCAGGCAGCCGTGCGTGCCGCGCCAGCCGCCGCTCACGACGCAGAGCTCGACCAAGACCAAGGCCACCGCCTGGCGCGCCGCCGATGAAAGGCCGACAAAAATGTGTGAACTTTCCAAATGTGCTCTCTTTTCTTTTTTTCCTTTGCCTGAGTGGCTGTTCGAAGCTGTCGAGTGGGCCTCTCGTGCGCCGCGCCTCGTGTGCTTTGGCGCACGACGACACAGACAAAAAAAAAAACAACAAAAAATCTTTTTTTGCTGTCGTCTGCTTCTGCCTGCTCGCGCCGCGTGCTGTGCGTCACTGGTGCGTGAGTGCGACGCTGGCGGTGTGCCGCTGCGCCGCGCAACGCACGCCAAGGTTGCGCTGCGCCGCGCAGGCCAAGGAGAAAAAATCGAGAAAAAAAAAAACGTCATCATGTTTTTTTTTTTTTTTCTCCCGTTGTGTTTGCCTCTCTGCTTGTGCCGTGTTTGCCTCTCGGCTTGTGTCGTGCCGCATGATTGCGAAAGAAGAAGAAGAAGAAGAAGAAAAAAACGAGAAGTTTTTTTTTTTCTTTTTTTGTTTCGTTTCTCGAGTGCTTGTTGATTGGCAACAACATGTTGGTGCCTGTTGGTGCTTTTTGGTGACTTGTGTTTTGGCTGGTTGCTTTCGGCTTCTTAGTGGTCTGCTGGTGGGTGGTGGTGGTGCTGGTGCTGGTGCTAGTGCTAGTGCTAGTGCTAGTGCT
>JADMJS010000480.1 GCA_018780435.1 Myxococcales bacterium | reverse complement strand
CCGGGTACGTGTCGCCATGAACGTCGTCACAGTCCCCTCCTTCGGCGACTCCGTTCGGTGGGACAGGGCACAGTGCGACGGGCTCGCCCGCTCCTACGCCATCGCCATCGCCATCGAGGTAGATCGAATTGGGGACGCCCGGAACGAGGCCATCGAAAGGTGGAGTGGCCGCGCCGGTCACGTTCACGTCATCGATGGACCAGCCGGGGAAGTAGTACCCCGAGGTGGTCCCGAGGACGAACCTGAACTGAACGGTCTCTCCAGCGAGGGCGGTTCCAAAATCAATCACGACCGAGTCGAGGTCCGGCCAGGAAGGATTGACGCCTACGTACGCAGGCCGCCCGCCTAGCGGATTGTCGTAGTCCGCTGAAAGGACTCCCGAGTAGCCGGGGTCGCCGAAGTCGGCGACGTCGGCCCATGTCGCCCCACCGTCTCGCGTCACTTCGACGACACCACCGTCGTAGAAGTAGGGCGTCCCGGAGTCGTCGGCGTAGGTTTCAAGATCGTACGTGTGACGGAATGCGAAAGAGAACGGTTGGTTTCCGACTGCGATCTCTGGGCTTGTTAATGATATGTGATCAGAGAAGGCGTCGCCCGTTACGTGAAACATCAGCCCGCTTTCGCCGAGGACCACCCTGAAAGTGCTGAACAACCCGGAGCCGGACCAGTGTCCACCATTGCCTTGGGTGGTGTCATGGTCTGCGACTCGAACACCCAATTCGCCACCTAGTTTCACCAACGCTTGCGATTTGCTTCCCGGGTCGCACGCACTTCCCCCGTCGGCGCTGAAGGTGAACTCAACGAAGGAAGGGGTAAAGGTCGATGCCAACGCGATCGGGACGGTTAGGGTGACCTCGGCGCCCGGTGCCAACGTTGGAATGGGGACCGTGGCGCCTTCCGGAAAGTTCACCCCCGGCGTGGTCGTACTCACCGTCAACGTCGCGCCTTCCAAGGACACGACGCCGGCGTTCG
Source organism: Myxococcales bacterium (assembly GCA_018780435.1). Lineage (GTDB taxonomy): Bacteria > Myxococcota_A > UBA9042 > SXOO01. The sequence goes on along the minus strand of JADMJS010000480.1, from coordinate 7,244 downwards.
CGACGATTGCGCCCACGCGGCCCGTCTCTCCGGCGTCCAAGATGAGATCGCCGTCACAGGACGTACCTTCCGAATTGACGCCGGCAGCCAAGGTGGCCACGCGGGCCGACACCTCATAGCTCTCGACGACGCCTTCGAAGCTCGCAGACAAGGCCGAAGGTGCAACGGCGCACGAGCCCGCTCCTCGTTTGGCGAACGCCGACGCGATGAGGGCGCCGTCGCTCGTGTCGGACGCCAGGGCCACTAGGACGAGGGCGTCCCGCGCGTCGAGCCACGTCCCAAGTTCGGGCGCAAACGCCATGGCGGCCATGACGTAGTCCGACATCACTCGTCGCGTCTCATCGAAGGATCGGCTGCCCGTCACCTCCGCGTCCTTCTGCAAAGCCACGTAGCTCTCCCAGAGCGTCGCAGCCCAGACTTCGCCTGCGTTGTGTATCTCGCTCATGGAGTTCGAGTTGTACCAGACTAGAAAGTTAGGCGGGAGCGTTGCGGAGTCCTGAATGTGCTCAAGTGTCAATGGGTTCTTCGACATGTCGGTCGAGTAGGGGTACCGCCGAGCCCCGTGGTATGCGGGATCCCCGGTAGTATTGTTGCCACTCCCAAAGGCGTCGATGGTGTAGGTCCCGTCCAGATCATCACCTTCTCGAAGCTGCAGGTGAAGTGCGATGAAATCGCCCCAGCCTTCGCTGATGGAAAGGGTAGTCGGCGTGCGAAGAGCTACTTGGCGAAGGTGGAGGTAGTGCCCGTACTCGTGCGCGACGGTGTCTGTGCTGAGAGCCAAGTTCCGATCAGGCAGCGAGAACCGCCGGAGCGACACAGTGAGTGGGCCCGCGAGCAGAGCCTCTCGAAGGAGCTGGCCGACCTCGTAGGTGACGGAAAGCTGCGGCAAGATATCCAGCGGAACCCCGTCGAGCAGCGGGGGGGCAGGCTTGCCCGGTGTGTGGTTCATTATGACGACACCGACGGCCCCCGCCGCTTTGGCATTCTGGTTCTTCGGAAAGAAGAAGCACTTTCCCCGGTCTACGAGGACGATGCGGCCCGCGAAGTCACCGACGAGTGGCTCGCAAGCGTCATTGAACGGCGCCGTGCCATCCTGAGCCAATACGGCATCCGCAGTAACATCGAAGGTGGACGGGCCACCAAAGTGCATTCCAGTCTGCCCCGCGTCGATGCCGCTGGTGGTGGTGACGCTCGAACCTTCTCGTGAAGGGATGAGCCCGACCTGCATGACGGGTGAAGCTCCGTCAGCAGGCGTCAATATGAACGCATTGTAGTAAGCTGAATGGTCCGACGTGCGGATTGCCATCCGGTCCCCCTCAGCTCCGCCCCGTCCAAAGTTAGAATGCTGCGCCACGCCCGCGGCCTCGTTCATGCCCGAGTCGTAGTACCAGTCATGCAACCAGTTCGCGACGTAGAAGGCCTGCACGGTGCCTGCCTCGGTCTGCTCGTAACTGGCGAGTGGTGACAGTCCGAAGTCGTATTCATGATCGAAGGTTCCCGGCGGGGTGCCGGTGGCTGCCCAGTCGCCGTTGTTGAAGCCGCTCGGTGGATTGAGGTCGGCGTATGCGAACACGTGATTGCCAAAGGACTCGAGCCCATCCGTGAGCCAGGGATCGCCGACGCCATTCGGTGTGGAGTTGAACGGCGCGAAATCCACCAAGACCGATTGGGTCAATACTGGAGTCGAGCCGTCCCGTGTTCCTGTGGGGTGAGGCGAGAAGTCGCTCAGGGGACTCGATTGTGGGCGCTTGTCGCCGGTCGGATCGGCCCAGACCCGAAACTGGTGACTTGCTTGGAGGTCCGCTCGGTAGAGTAGTCGAGCGTTCGAGTCCGCCACGACGAAGGAGGCGGCGTCTTCATGGGTCCCGTAGCCGACTTGGGCCTCGACCCACCACGCCGCCAGGAGCGTCGTTGGCGTGCGAAACCAGACCCGTTTGGCCCGTGCGGGCGACTGGAACCGATAGTCCACGACCGCCCCATCGGTCAGGGCATAGCGTTCGAACCCCGCCGAGTCGACATCCTGGAGCCTCAGCGGCGTCGACGAAACAGGTTTGCCCAGGAGGTCTGCGATCGCAACCGCGATCGCGTTGCCAGCGTCGCCAACGAAGGGAGCCTCGGGTGCGCCAGGATGGAGGCTGCCGGATAGCGCGATGAGCTCCAGGCTGCGATTCAAGAGTACTTTCTGTCGAACGGCGAAGAGCTCGACGCCGCCCAGGCGTTGCCCGAAGATGACGACGATTCCGCCTCGCCCGAGATCGATGGTCCGGAGCACCTCGGCCGAGTCTACGAGGGCCTGGGACACCCCGTACCACGGCGCGTACTGGCCCATGTACCAACGGGCCGCCGCTTCGGGCGTTCGCGCGACGAGCTTATCCAGCGCCGGTGCGGCGCCAAAGGTCCAGAGGAGGTTCGGCACGTCGCGCTGCGGGTCTCTTGAGGATGCGGAACCCCCAGGCAAGGGGTCGAGAGATGCGGTGGGCACACCATTGACGGCAGGGTAGTCCCAGTAGGCGTCGTAGGGCGGTCCGACTTCGGCGATGGCCACACGCGCCGATGCCAGGCCGATCCCGAGCACAAGTGCCTGGAGGCCGAGCCTCGCGGCACAGGGCCCACGTGTAGGGGCCTGCCTTTGGGTCTCGATCAACGGTACTATGTGGTCGGAAAAGTTCTTCAAGGCTCCCCCTCTCTACTTATTGCCTGCGGGGATGCTACCATGAGCAGTTCCAACGGGTCATAGTCTTCTGACTACACGTTCATCACAGCGGCTGACAAACTCGGCGGCAGCAGGGAGGGACGCGGGTATGGCGCTCCGCGTGTAGCGCTATTTACAGCGCTATTGGCAGGAGGTCTGGAGGTTGATGTTGTCGAGGTGGATGCCTTCACCGGCGGGGCTCGGGAAGACGGCCTCGAAGCCGAACTGCAGGCTCACCGTCGTCCCGATGAAGGCCGAGAGGTCGATCTGCACGACAGCGATGAGGGACCCTCCCCATGCCGGTCTTCGAGCCCCTCGGGAGAGCGAGTCTGGACGCCGTGATGCTGTCGAGTCAGCAGGTTCGCTCGTGGATGGTCCTCGGCTCGCGCGTTGAGCGCGGCGTTGGGCTTGGCTCCTTTCGTCCTCGCTGGCGGCCGTCTCAGGCCGCGTGACGGCCGACATCGAGCTCTGGTAGGCGCGCCTGAGGGAAGCCGAGGGCGAGCTTCGGAGCGTGAAGGCAACCGGGGAGGAATCGCTACTCCGCCACCTCAAGCAACGTCGGCTTGGCGCGGCCCTTCTTCTCCGGTTCGTAGTAGGCATAGACGCGGCTCTCGCCGGACTGGGCCTTGAGCGAGACGCGGGCCTTCAGGCGGTAGCGGAGCTCGAGGGTGGCGCCGGCGTCGAGTTTGTCGAGGTAGACGATGATCTGGCGGGCCGCCATCGCGAATCGCTCGATCTTCTCGGAGGTCACGAGGGCGTCGAGGTCTTCGGTCAGGACGTCGAAGCCGGGCGGGACCGCGAGGTCGAGGACCAGCATGTTGGCGCCGACCGGGAGGCGGCTCGTGGCGGTGGCGGTGGCCGTGACGAGGTCGGCGGTGGTGAGCGCCGTCTTGTCGTAGGTGACTGAGAGGTCGAAGGCCGGCGGGAGCGGCTTGCTCTTGGCCTCGGGGAGGTAGTGTCGAGCGACGAGCTGCAGGCCCGGGTTCCCCTGGCCTTGCATCGACACCTTGAGCTCGTGGGTGCCCGTCGTCGCCTTGTCGGAGAGGTCGAGGAAACGCACGACGTCGCTGTCTTCCGGCGTGAGGGTCCACTCACCTGCTTTCTCATTGTCGAGCGTGACCGTAATGGTGCCGCTGACCGTCTCCTGGCTGCCCGTGATCGCCTGCACCAGCGCCGAGAGCGCGAGCACCGTCGGCATGGTCGCGTGCCAGGTGCCGCGCGAGTCCTTCTGCGAGACGAGCCACGCGAGAGCGGGACTGACGAGATCCATCTGCTGCTTGGCCGTCATGAAGGCCAGCGCTGCGAGCGCCGTCGTCTCGATGGCCGCCGTCTGGTCCATGCCATAGACCGCCGTGCGGATGCCCGCCTCCCAGAAGACGGTCTTGCCGTCTTCGGAGCGCTTGGCGAGCTCGCCGAGCGCGCTCAGGACTTCCCGCGTCTTCTGATCCTGCGGCGCGACCGCCGCGAAGGCGCCGGCGATGAGCGCGAGACTATAGGGATCTTTGGCCTCCGCCCGGTGCGCGTCGAGCCACGCGATAGCCTTGTCGAGGCCGGGGTCCTTCACGCCCGAGACGGCCAGCGCGCGGGCGATGTACGCCGTGACGAGCAGGCTGCCCTTCTGGATGTCGCCCCAGTTCTCCTGGTGGAGGAAGCTGGCGTCGGGCTTCCACGACCCGTCCGGCTCCTGCTGCGCGATGAGCCACGCCTGCGTGCGCGTCAGCACGGCCTCGTCGATCTCGAAGACCGCGCTCATCTCCTTGAACTCCTGCACGCCGAACGCCGTGAGGATCTTGTTGGCGGGCGCCTCGCCGAACCACGAGAAGCCGCCACCCTGCACCTCAAAGGTGAGGAGGCGCTGCCAACCCTGGTTCAGGTACGAGAGCGCCTTGGCCTCGACCTCGGGGCTCGCCTTCTTCGTGTCGCGTAGATAGCGGAGCGCGAGTATGTTCGGGTATGTCGTGGACGAGGTCTGTTCGAAGCAGCCAGACGGCATTTGGAAAATGGCATCCAAACCGTCGACGACCTGCGAGAAGCTGCCGGGATAGACCTTTACAAACAGGCTGTTGGCGCCGGGGATGGCGTGGCCGGGGTAGTCGACCTTCAGCGACTTCGAGCCGTCGAGGACGCCGCTGTCGGTGACCAGGACTTCGGTGCCGTCGGGCACGACGCGCACGTCACGCTTCACCGCGTCGGAGAGCACCGTGCCGCGCGCCGTGACCGTCAGCCCGTGCCGACCGACTGCCGTGGCGCGCACCCGGAAGCTCGTGCCGCGCACTTCGCCCTTAGCGAGCGTGAGCGACATCGGGCCGGTTTCGCCGACGAGCTCGAAGGCGACGCCCGTGTCGATCTCGAGGTTCACCGTCTGCTCACCGTCGGCGTAGTTGTAGACCGCGACGGGGACCGTCATCTCATCCCCGCGCGTGAGCGATTCCGGCAGGTCGAGGTCGACGAAAAAGTCCTGGAAGACCACCACGCCCGAGGTGCCGCCGCCGAGCCGACCGGCCGAGTCGCTCGCCGTCGCGGTGAGGCGCCAGGTCGTGATGGAGTCCGCCATCGTGACGTTCAGGGTCGCCTTGCCGTCGGCGCCCGTGAGCACCAAGGGGTTCACATAGAGGGTCTCGGGGAAGTACTGGCGCACGCGGACCGGCGCGCCGCCACTGCCGCCCTGAGGGGCGCCGGTCGGACTGGGCGCGGCCACGGCCATCGGCTCCGCTGGGACCATGCCGCCCGGCGCGCCTTCCATCGCCGCAAAGACGGGCATCTCGGCCCGTCTGACGCGCTCCATCTTGTCCTCGAACTCTTTCATCGCCACCTCGACCACTTCCGCGGACGTCACCACGAGGTCGTCCGCCGTCCCCGGCTGGTCGTCCGGTCCCGCGGACACGACTTTGAACGCCGTCACCTTGTCGCCCTGACCATCGATGGCGATTTGGTAGACACGCCCCCACGGGTCCCGGAGGCCCTCGGGTTTGCCGACCTGCGCCCACAGCTTCTTCTCGAAGTCCTGGAGCGTGTACTTGCCGGCCAGCGCGACGTAGGCGGCGTGGATCGTCGTGGCGTCCGCGAAGACCTTGGGACGGAAAGCGGCGACGACCGCGTCGCGCACCGTCTTGGCGGTGTCGATGCTCGCCCCGGCCGTCCAGCCGACGTTCGCGGCCGCGCCGAGGACGCGGGTGGTGTCGACGCGCCGCGTGTCGTCGCCGAGGTCGCGTTCGTCGAACGCGTGGACCTCGATCTTGGGCGTGAGCAGCTCCTTCTCGAGCGCGAAGAAGAGCTTCAGGAGGCCCGGCTCGGCGTCTGCGAGCGCGAAGAGTGCCTCGTCGACGATCGCGACGCCGAGCGCGGCGTTCTCGACGGGCTTGCCCGCGGAGTCCGCGACGGCCAAGACCAACTTCGCCTCCTCGCCCGGCTTGTACTTCTCACCGGCGACCTGCTCGAGCGTCACGCCGAGGCCCTGGGCCTGCGTGACGAGCACGGGTCGCGCGTCGCGGACGACCGTCATGTCCGTGCCGATGTGGTAGGCCTGAACGATGAGCGTCCCGACGTGGTCCGGCGACAGCGTCAAGCTGAACTTGCCGCCGGTCGGGCCGAGTACGACCGTCTTCGTGAGGATGGCCTGCTGGTCGCGGATGACGTCGACGAACACGCGATCGAGGCCGCCGGTGGCGTGGATCTCGGCCTCGAGGACGTCGCCGACCACGAGTGCGGGCGTGCGGATCGCGACCACGACCGCTGGGCCGCCCTCGGCCGTGACTTCGACGTTGCGCAACACGGTCTCGCCGCTTGGGAGCTGCACCGTGACGGCGAGGCCCGTGTTCCCCGCGACGCCGACGAGCCCCGAGAAGTCGGCGATCCCGCTTTGGCTGGTCGTCGTCTCCTTGCTGGCGCCCGAATACGCGAGCGTCACGCGCGACCCGGCGATGGGCTTCTGGTCCGGCGACGTCACCAGCACGAAGACCTCGTTCGGGACGCCCGGCACGACGCGGTTCCCCGGCACCACGACCTCGACTCGAGCCGGCCCGGGCGCGACCGGGACCTGCGCGCTCGAGACCTCGTCCTGGCCGGCGCTGTCGACGACGGTCGCCGTAAGGCGCGCCATTGCCTTCCAGTCCGCCAGCGGCTGTCCGACGAGCGTGGCCGGGAGCGCGAGCGAGAAGTGGAAGCGCCCGGACGGGTCGATGGCCCCTTCGGCGGTCGCGGCCTGCGACCAAGCCACGTCGAAGGTCTCGAGTGAGACGGCGACCTTGCCCTTGACGGTCTCGCCGAAGAAGTAACGCGCTTCGACCGAGCCTTCGATGGTGTCGCCGGGCCCATAGAAGGCCTTGCCGGGGGTCACCGCGACCTTGAACTTCGGCAGCGTATAGCGCTTGATCTCGACCGTCCGCTCGGCCTCCGAATCCCCGACCGTGATCTTGATGCGGTAGGTGCCGAGGATCAGCTCGCTCGCGAGCACGAAGGTCGCGTGCGCCACGCCTTGTGTCGTCGTCGGCATGCGTTGGCGGAAGACCTTGTTTCCCTTGGGATCTTGGACCTCGAAGATCGCCTCTTCGCC
>JADMJS010000448.1 GCA_018780435.1 Myxococcales bacterium | reverse complement strand
AGGTTGCAGACCTGCTCGAAGGCGCAGAAGAAGTTGCCCGTGCAGCCCTTGTCGACGCACTTTCCGTTCTTGCACTCCTTGCCGCTGGCCTTGCAGTCGAAGTCCTGCAGGCACCCGGGGGTGCAGAGCTTCTCGACCGGGTCGCAGTAGGTCTCGGGCTCGGGGCACTCGGTGGCGTCGATGCAGCCGCCTTCGATCTTGCACTTCCCGTTCGAGCAGATGAGGTCCGTTGGGCACGGGTTCTGTTCCGAGCAAGCCGGGACGCAGCGGAATGAGCTGCACACGTTGCCGTTCGGGCAGCCCGCGTCGTCGGCGCAACCGGCCGCGCAGGTCCCCGAGTTGCAGACCTCGCCGAACTCGCACTCCGTGTCCTTCGTGCACTCGCCGGCGAGGTTGCAGGCGCCCGACTTCGGCTGGCACTGCTTGGTTCCGCCATCGGTGGCGAGACACTTGAAGGCCGGCGGGCAGCCGGCGTCGGCGATGCACTCGCGGAGGCAGTAGCGGCCACCCGACGCGAAGTCGGCACATTCGCCGCCCTCGGCGCACTCGTTGCTCGGCGCGATGCCGCTCACGCCCACCCCCAGGTCCGCGCAGGGTTCGCAGAGCGTCTTCTGCACGCGGCAGACCTTCGCGCATTGGTCGCAGTAGTTGTCGGAGCCGCAGTTCTTGTCTTCAATGCACTTCGGGAGACCGGCGATCCCCGGTGCGACGCAGCGCTGGTTGCAGTCGCAGACCTCCTCACCAGTGCATTCGACGTCGCTCGAGCACGTTGGACCGAGCGGCACTTCCGAGGTGTCGTCCGTCGCGGTGATGGTGTCGGGGCTGTCGGTCCCATCGACCCCATCGGTACCGTCGGTGGATGTATTGCCGTCGGCGCCGTCCGTTCCGTCCGTCGAGGACGAGCCGCCGCTCGAACTCGAGCCGCAGGAAAGCACAACGGCGCTGGCCACGAGGAGGATGACGAGCGAGAAGGTGCGACGCATGGGGCACTCCGATGTAGGGAGGGGCGAAGGAGCTGCTAGTGAAGGAGTCGTGCGCCGATGAGCGATCCGCCATTGGTGACGAAGTGCAGCTGGCCGGCTTGCGAGGCGACTGGGGCGACCAGACCGTCGTCCGTGCTGAAACGAGACAGGACCCGTCCAGTGGCGGCGTCCGCCATCACGAAGCCTTGCCCAGTGGCGACGAAGATGCGGTCGCCTGCGACCACCGGGGCCGAGAGCGACGCCCACGGCAATTCAAGGGTCCACGCTACCGCTCCCTTCACCGGGTCGAGGGCTGAGAGCTCGCCATCGACGGTCGAGACGTAGAGGAAACGCGAATCGGCGGCCGGTGACTGGACGCCCCGGCCCTCGTGAAACCACGTAATGCCGCCATGCTTCAGCCCGACCGCGTAGAGGCCCGTCGCGAACGACGCGGCGTAGACCTGGTCCCCAATGACGACCGGCGTCGTGTCCACATCAGTGAAGCGCGTCTCGCGCCCGCCGATGTTGACGCTCCAGAGCGACGCGCCGTCCGTGACGCGCATGGCGCTGAGCGACCCGTCGTCGAACCCGGCGAGCACGACTTCGCCGGCGATCGTCGGTGAGCCTTCCCCCGTGATGCCGAGATCCTCACGACGACCGCGGCCCTGGTCCCAGAGGTAAGTCCCCTTGGCAGCGTCGACGGCGTACAAGCGGTTCTCGTTGTTACGGAAGAAGACGCGGCCGCCACCGACGGCCGGAGCCGCCGTGATCGCGCCGCGCGTGTCGAAGGGACGGTCCCAGGCGAGGCTGCCGGAGCTCGTCTCGACTCGATAGAGCCGTCCGTCCGTAGCGCCGAAGTACACGGAGTCATTGGAGACGGTCAGGCGTCCGCGTAGTTTGCCGCCAGTCTGATAGCGCCAGGCGACGCGCCCGTCTCGGGCGTTTGCCGCCACGAGCGTCCCGCGCTCTGACCCGGCCATGACCAGCTTGCCGCCATGTGCATACGCGGGTGTCGCGTACTCTTTGGGGCGGTACGCTAGGACGGCAGGCTCGTTGAGGACCGCGCGCCACGTGGTCTGGATCGCTTCGGGTGGCCGGTCGTCGGGGTGGACCTCGACCGGCGGGAAGACGCCACAGCCGAGCGAGACGAGGCTCGCGGCCAGTGTGGCGACGATTCGAGCGAAGGGGACGCGTGACGCTGGGGCTAGCGTCGCCGCCGTGGCCCCGCGCGACGGGGTCCCGCACGACTGCGACGCGGTCTTCATCGGGCTCAGAGCTGGGCCTTGCGCCGCGCGATCTCGCCGCGCAGCGTGCGCAGCGACTGGTTGAATACCGTCCCGTCCGCCGGGGTGAGGGTCGTGAGCGCCTGATCGTAGTGCGTACGGGCCTTGGCGGCGTCCTTGCCACCCATGGCCGGGTTGTTCAGGTCGCCGAGGAGCATCTGGCCCCGGAGCTTGAAGTAGAGGTCTTCCGAGGTGGCGAGCTTCTCGAAGGCGGCGACGGCGCCAGCGGCATCGCCCGCGGCGGCGGCGGCGTGGCCCTGGTTCTCGAGCGCGAGCGGCCCGAGCGAGGAGTCGGGGTTCTTGCCGAGGTAGTCGGCATAGGCTTTCGCGGCATCGCCGGCTTTGCCGGTGGCCCCGTCGATGCGGGCCTTCAGGAGTACGGCGGTCTCGGCGCGTGCGCCGGTGAGGTCGCCCTGGACTTTGCCCAGCGCCTCGGCGGCCGCCTTCCACTTGGCGTCGTCGGTCTCGAAGGCCGGCTCTTTGGCCTTCTTGCCCTCTGCGGGCGGCGCCAACGTCGCTTCGGTCGCGGCGTGCGCCTTTACCGTGCCGAGCGCAACGTCGATCGCGGAGACGAACACGGTCGAGTTCTCGGCGGCCTTCGTCCGGCGTGACGCCCACCACCACGAGAACGCCCCGGCAGCGACGAGCAGCACGACCAGGCCGGCTGCGTAACGCGACGCGTTGGCGGTCAGATGGTCCGAGAAGCGACTGAGGGTGGTCGAGACCTCATCCGGCACCTCGACGGTCTCGGGGACCGGTGCCTCGGGCTCGCCCGGTGTGACGCGCTTCTTGGAGGTTTGAAGGTTGAACTTGCCCACGTGCGCTCCGACCCTGACGGTGTTCTGCGGCGCCCTCGGCCGCGACTGCCAAAGCCGCTGAGTGAGCGGCTTTGCGGCCCGCGCGCGTCAACCGCACGAGGGTCCGTTGTCGCCGGATTGCCCTGAAGGCGCATGTCCGGCGAGCGGGCCCATATAGCGGCCCATCCCTCCAATGTCAAAGGGTTCCGAAGCGACTCACCAGACTCATCGCTTCGACACGCCGGCCGCGTCCGCTCACCACGTTCGAACGAGGGCCTTCCCCATAGCGGCGAGGTGCGCCCACCCGTCACGATGGCGAAGATCCGGGAGTACCGCGCGCAGCGGCCGGGGCCTCAAGTAGAACCCGAGGGTCCCCGAGCGCTTGAGGGCGCGCAGTCGGTCCGGCGGGATGTCGCTCAGGCCGGCGATGAACCCATCGCCGCTCGCGTCGCCACCGGGCAACCCGCGGGCGTCGGCCTCTCGCCTGAGCGCAGTGCCAGGGCGCGCCGCAGCGAGATTGAAGCTGGCGAAGTCGAGATCGAGGTCCCGGGCGAAAGCGAGGGTGCGTCGGACGCCGTCTTCGTCCTGGCCGGGGAGGCCGAGGACGAAGTGCCCACAGACCTGCATCCCGGCGTCGTGGGCGTAACGGACGGCCGCGGTGGCGGCGTCGTTTCGGAAGGCCTTGCCGTTCGACGAGCGGATGGCGTCGTCGCCAGCTTCGATGCCGAACTGCACGACCCGGCAGCCCGCCGCGGCCATCGCTCCCGCGAGCTCCGAGTCGAAGGGGGAGAAGGTACAGAAGACGTTCCAGGCGAGCCCGAGGTCGGCGCGCTCCCACGCTCGGCAGAGCTCCACGAGCGCCGCTCTCTTACCGTTGGCGGTCGCGTCCCGGAGGTAGACCCGGCGGTAGCCGAGGCGGCGAACCATCTGCAGTTCCGCGATGACCTCGCCTGTGTCACGGCCGCGATAGCCGAGCTCTCCAGTGTTGCAGAAGGTACACGAATACGGGCAGCCATAGGACGCGAGGACGCTCGCGAAGGGCAGCCCACCGTGAAAGGGGAGCCGGTAGCGCCGTCCCAGCAGCTCGTGGCGCGCGGGCGCCGAGGTCCACGAGCGGCGCTTCGGCGAGGCTCCCGTGTTGTGTGCCACGGAGGGCGCGTCCCGAAGCTGCAGGCCGTCGACGTCGTCACGGTCGCCGTCGATCCAGTCAGCGAGCCCCGATTGCGAGAAGTCCGTCATGACGGCGACGAGCCCGGGGAGCTCGCGGAAGGCTTTCTCGGATTCAAAACGCGGCACATCGCCGGAGAGGACGAGCTGCGCGTCCGGCAGCCGGGCCAAGAGGCGCCGGTAGAAACGGACGTCTGCCGGCCAGCTCACGTCGCCTGCGAGGCCGAGGACCACATCGGGGTGGGCCACCGCGAGGCGCTCGAGCACCGTGTCGGCGCCCAGTTCATCCGCGACGGCGTCGACGAAGGTCAGCTCGTGGCCGCGCGCCGTCAGTAGCCCACTCTGGACGAGGAGATCGAGGGGATGCCACAGGTAGCCGCTCTTGGACGAGCTTGAGCAATACCCATCGCGAAAGACGGCTTTACCGGACAGCGCGGGCGGGTTCACCAGGGCGACATGCACGGCCGGACTACCGCGCCTTCATGCCCCGGGTTCCGGCGCGAGGGCGTCCCCGGACCTTTCTTAGACCCCCCGTTCAATCAAGACTTAATCCAACAGCAAATCTGAACGAAGCATAGATCGACGGGTGAGAAGGCAACGCGACCGCGAGGTGAGCCATGTCTCGAAATAGGTCAACAACATCAGAGGTGTGGAACGACGACGTCGGCCGGGAATGGAGCTTCTGGGCGGCTCTCGCCCTCCTCCCCTTCGGCCCGTGGTGGGTGTTCTACACCGACCACCCGTGACGACCCGGCTGCGACCCCGAGGTCACTCCAAGAGGTCGGCCGGCGTACATCCTTCGAGCCCGAGCTCCGGCTCGGTGATCGTCGGGTAGTCGCCTTCGATTGGGACCAGCGTCTCATCGTGGAGTTCGAAAGGCGCGGTCCACGCGTCCGACATGATCTCGGGGATCTGCGTGAGCGAGAAGAGGTTCCAGTCGGTGCACCAGACGCCAGCCGCCTCCCGGAGCGACAGGCTCAAGCTGCTGTTCGGGTTGGTGGACTCGTAGAGCGCGAAGTCTTGCTCAGGCGTGACGCCGGCCAGTGCCGCGACGGCGCGCCCGAACTTCGAATCGGGTCCTCGCCGGGTCAGGTAGACCACCTGATCGCAGCCCGCGTTCCGAAGGGCCAGCACCGGCGCGAGGTCTGGCCAGCCACCACCCGAGATGGAGCCGTCCGGGAGCGCTTTGGCGCGTGAGAGCCCGGGTTCAGCGGGCGACATCGAGATGGCGAGGCGCCAGGAACCGGGCCCGAGGGACGCGGCCTTTTGGCTCTTGAGATCGGGAAAATCGAGCGCATTCGCGACGACGGCCTTCGTGTGCACGTCGGCGCCCCAGTAGCCGACCCGGACGTCGTCGAAGCTCGGGGTGAAGCTCCACGTAGCGAGCGCTAGGTAGTTCTCGTAGGCCGTCTTGAAAGCCGCGGCCGCGGCCCCCGTGAAGACCGAGGTGATCGCGAGCGAGCGAAAGCCCTTGCCGACCGGGTCATTGATGCGGTTCGGTGAGGTGCCTTCGACCGGGATGAAGCCCTCTCGCCAGGCGGCGAGCATCTCGGAGAAACGGACACCGCAGGTGCTGCCGTCGCCGTCAGGGAGGCCGGCGACCTCGGGCCAGGGCTTGCCGCGGCCGGGCAGGGCGCACGCGTCGAAGAAGGCCTCCCAATTGTCGAGGTCGACCGGCCCGTAGCCGGCATAGAAGCTGCCGATGCGGCCGAGCTTCTCCGCGAAGCCCTCGAAGCTGACGAGTCCCGGGCGCAGGAAGATCTCGGCGCTCTCCGCACTGAAGGCGCCGAGGGTCGAGATCGCCGACCAGACCAGCGGCACGTAGTCGAGCGGGTTCTCCGATTCCAGAAGCAGATCGAGCACTTCGTCGTTTACGAGGTCCTTCACGTCGGCCGACGTGAGGAGCGTGATCAGGGACTGAAGCGCGCCTTCGAGGTTGCCGTCCTCGATGAGGGTGCCGATACCCTGCGCTTGTGCCTTCGCGGCGACGTCGAGCAACACGCCGACGGCGACCGCCTCGTCGCGTTCGGTCATCGCCTGGAGATAGCCGTAGAGCGACTTGAACATGAGCCCGACGCGGGCGCCGGCCTGGAGGGGCGTGCAGGCCTTGCCGCCGCACTTTTTGATGCCCGGGTGCAGGTGAATGGACTCCGTGAAGAAGGCTGAGATCGATCCCGAGCTCCCGCCGGCCACCCCGTCGAAGGCCCCGAAGGTCTCGGCCAGGCGGGCGAGCGCCGCGAAGTGCGCCGTGATGAGCTCGCCGTTGCCCCGGATGGCCACGCAGAAGGTCTTGTCGACCGGCGTGGTCGTCACGTCCCCACCCCCGGTGTCAGTCGCGCCGGTATCGGTCGGGCCTGTGTCCGTCCCGACGTCCGTGGACGGCGTGTCCGATTCCGATTCGGCGTCGGGGAGCGTGCCGTCGCTCCCAGCGGCGGGCTCGACGTCCGTGACCGATTCGGTGTCGGCTGCGTCGTCGGAAGCGGCGTCGGGGACGCCAGCGGAGGTGGCCGAGGACGATTCGCCGCAGCCCTGGGCACCCAGGCTCGAGACGACTGCGAGGATAGCGAAGGAGAGCACACCGGAGCGTGCTGGAGAGTGCATCTTCATGGCGCAATCCGAGACATCTGTGCCCGCCGTGTCAAGCACGTTCTGCGACCACGGTGCATCGGTCCCCTCCGGGAACCCCAGGGTTCCGAGCCCGGTAGGAGTGGCGGCAGAAGCCCCTGCCACGTAGACTGCGTGTGTCTTTGTGCCGGAGCGTCAGCCGTGACCGTCCTTCGTACCGCCTCCATCGGCGCCCCGCGCGTCCGCGCCGCCTCGGGTGGCCCTCCCCGTGCGGGCGGCGCTTCTCGAAGCGGCGGCGACGTGCTCATCGTACGCATCGCGTCGTGGGCGGACATCCCGAAGGCGCACCCCGAGAACGTGATGGCGCCCGTGAAGCTCGGTACGGCGGTGAGCCTGATGGAGCTGGGCGGCCACCGTGTCACCCTCATCGATGGGGAGACTCACGCGTACACACGCGAAGACGTGCTTCGCGCCTTCCGTACGGGGCGGCCCGACATCGTCATCCTCCACGGCATCACGACCGCCGTCCCGACCGTCAAGGAGCTCGGGCAGGCCGCCCGCGACCTCCTGCCGGGCGCGCTCATCGTCGCGAGCGGTCAACACGCGACCGCTCGACCGGGCGATTTCTTCAAAGAACCCGGGGTCTTCGACGCGTGTGCCCAGTACGAGTACGAAGAGGCGCTCGCCGAGCTCGTCGACGCCCGCGCCGCTGGCGCCCCGCTGTCGACGGTCACCGGGCTCTCGCTCCCGGGAGCGAGCCCCGGCGAGGCGGTCTCGACCGGGCCGCGCCCGCTCCGCGAAGACCTCGACCACCTCCCGTTCCCGAAACACGCGCTCTTCATGCGCCCCGAGTACACGGTCTTTCACCCGACTGACGTGGTGCGTCGGCGGCAGTGGGGCTTCCTCATGTCGAGTCGCGGGTGCCCCTACCCGTGTCTCTATTGCTCGCCGACGCTCCGAAACAGCTACGGGCGCAAGATGCGCTACCGCAGCGTCGAGAACGTCGGCGAGGAGGTCGCGCTGCTCGAACGGCTGGGCGCCACGGTCCTCCACTTCAAAGACGACATCTTCACGATGGACAAAGAGCGCACCCACGCGCTCTGCGACGAGCTGATCCGGCGCAAGGTCAAGCTGAGCTGGACGGTTCAGACACGCGCGGACTGCGTCGACGACGCGCTGCTGAAGCACATGCGTGCGGCCGGGTGTTGCACGGTCAGCATGGGCATCGAGTCCGGCTCGCCGCGTATCCTCGAGGTCCTCCGCAAGAAGGAGACCGTCGAGGACGCCATCATCGCCGCCGACTCGGCGCGTCGGGCCGGGCTCTTCCTCGTGAACTTCTACCTGCTCGCCAACCCGACCGAGACGCTGGCCGAGATGGAGGCCACGCTCGACCTCGCGAAGCGCCTCGACCCCGACCTCCTCCAGGTCGGCTTCTTCACGCCCTACCCGGGCT
>JADMJS010000735.1 GCA_018780435.1 Myxococcales bacterium | reverse complement strand
TCGTACTGCTCGTCCGCCTCGTACATCTCGGCGAGGATCTGCAGCGACTTGGCGTCACGCGGCTTCCGCTCGAGCGCGTTCTCGAAGGCCGCCTTGGCGGCGTCCGGCTTGGCGAGCCGCGTGCGGTAGATCTCGCCGAGCAAGAAGAGGAGCTTGTACTGGAGCTGCTCCTGCGTGTCGTCTTCAGCGACGCGCTTGAACATGTTGCGGTACGCCTTCTCAAGGCGGCGCCAGTCCTTCGCTTGCGTCAGGATCTCATCGATGTTGCGGAAGAGCTTGAGCAGGCTCGAGTCGTTGTCGAGCGCCCGCTCGTAGTAGTCGACCGACCCGATGAGGTCGCCCTTCTTCTCGCGGAAGATGTCGCCGACGGCGCCGAGGTACTGCGCCTTGCGCTTCGGGTCCGCTTCGAGCGTGACCAGCTTCTCCAGGATCTCGACGGCTTCGTCGTAGCGCTCGGCGTCGACGAGGACCTGGAAGATCTTGAAGTGAGCGCCCTTCGACTCCGGCTGGAAGTCGAGCGCCGTCCGGTAGGCGCGAACCGCCTCGTCGATGTCTTTCAGGTGCTTCAGGTACGCGTCACCGAGACGGAGCTGGAGCTCGAACTTCTCCATCGGCTCGGTGAGGAGGTCGCGGAGCTCGACCGCGTATTCCACGACGCCCTGCCAGTAGCCCTGCTGCTCGCAGAGCGACATGAGGTTACGGAGCGCGTCCGTGCTGCCCGGCTGGAGCGAGACCGTCTTCTCGAGGTACTCGCGCGCCTTGTCGACCTTGCCGGCCTTGAAGGCCATCTGCCCGAGCGTCTTGTAGAGGCCCACGAGCTCGGCTTCGGTCGCGTCGAGACGCGCCGCCTCGATGAGCTGCGTGAAGACCTTCTCCGCCGTGCCGAAGTCCCCAGTCGCCTCGGCCGCACGGCCGAGCGCCTTCAGGATCTCCATGTCCTCCGGCGCGTGGTTGTGCGCCTGCTCGTAGGCTTCGAGCGCCTCCGCGGGACGGAGCATGTTCTCAAGCGAGAGGCCGAGGTTCTTGTACGTGCGTGAGATCCACTCTGGATCCGCATCGGACGGCGCCCGCCGGACGATGAGAGAGAGCAGCGCCTCCGCCTTGATCCAGTCTTCCGCGATGACGTAGAGCCCTGCGAGGCGCTCCGAGGTCTGCACGTCTGAAGGGACCAGCTCGAGCGCCCGCTCGTAGTGCCGAATGGCGGCTTCGCCGTCGTGGAGCTTCTCTTCGTAGACCTTGGCGATGGCGACTTCGGCGACCGCCGCGTCGGCGTCGGACCGCGCATGGGAGCCGCGCCGGCCGAGGACCTGCACGACCTGATCCCACTCGCCGCGCCGCCCGTAGACGGCTTCGAGTAGACCCGAGATGGTGGCGTCACTCGGCGCCTCCGCTTCGGCGCGACGCGCAATGTCGAGCGCGCCGTCCGGATCGGAGAGCTCCTCGAGCACGATGCGTGCACGGTCGATGAGGAGCGCGAGCCGCTCCGGGCCCTTGGTGTACTCGGCCTTCTGCGCGAGCACGTCTTGCACCCGCTCCCAGTGCGCGTCGGCGCGGTACAGCGCTTCGAGCGCGTCGAGCGCGGCCCGGTTGCCTGGAACGCGGTCGAGGAGCTGCTGGTAGGCGTCGATTGCGCTGCCGAGATCCTGGAGCTTCTCGGCGTAGAGTCGCGCCGACTTCTCCTTGTAGGAGGCCCACGTGGTCGTGTCGTCCGACTGCTCAAGGCGCCGGCGGTAGATCTCGATGAGATCCTCCCAGCGCTCCATCGTCTCGTAGAGTTCTTCGAGCGCCGCCATGGCGTCGGCGTGTTTGGTGTCGATGGTGAGGATGCGGAAGTAGTAGTCCGCCGCGGCCTCGGGGTTCTGATGGACGTCCTTCTGGAGGACGGCGAGCGCCTCGCAGTAGGTGATCTGCTCTTCGTCCGACTCCGCCGCGTGCAGGAGGCGCTCGTAGACGCTCGTGAGACGCTCCATGTCGTTCACGTCGGCATAGAGGCCCATGAGCCGGTCGAGCGCGTCGCGGTTCGACTCGTCGAGGCTCAGGATAGACTCGTAGATGTCGATGGCGCCACGCGGATCGCTGAGCTTCTCTTCGCGAATGGAGCCGATCTCGAGCTTCAGCGCCGTCTCGTTGCCGAGGCCCGAGTGCGCCTTGGCGAAGAGGATCTCGACGAGGTCGTCATAACGAGACGCGCTGCGGAAGATGGCTTCGAGCGCCTCGATGACGCGCTGCTCCGCCACGCCGAGGTCGAGGACCCGACGGAAGGCGTCGACAGCGCGGTCGATGGCACCGAGCTGATCACGGAGCACCGTCCCGATCTTGACGCCGATCTCGCCGCGCTCGAACGAGTCGTTCGACCCGCCGAAGCGCCGCTCGAGGATGGCGACCAGGTCTTCCCAGGCCCCGGTCTTCTCGTAGAGCGCCGCGATCTCGACCATCGCCTCGGCGTGGTCCGGGTTGAGCTCGAGGACGTGACGGTACCGCTCGATGGCGCCCTTCGAGTCCTGCAGCTTCGACTCAAGCAGGCGCGCGTCGCGCAGCGCGAGGTCGACACGGTCGGTCTCGTCGGTGGTCGCGTCGAGCGCGAACGCATACTGCTCGTGGAGATCACCCCACTGCTCAGTCGCGGTCGCGATGCGCTCGATAGCGAGGATGATGTCGAGGTCGCCGTGCTTCTGGTCGTGCGCCGCGGTCGTGTAGACGAGCGCCGCCGCGAGGTCGTCCAGGCGCGACTCGTAGAGATCCGCAAGGCGCAGGAAGAGGTCGCGCTTGTCCTCGGGTCGCTCGAGCAGATCGGCGCGGGCTTCGAGCAGCTTGGCGAGGTCCGCAAAGCGACCCGCATCCTGGTAGATCCCCTCGAGGCGCTCGCCGGCGTCCTGATGCGCCTTGTCGAGCTCGATGACCCGAGCGTAGGAGACCGCCGCCGACGAGGGATCGCTGAGCTGGAACTGCTGCGCTTCACCGATCGCGAACCAGACGCTGACCGCCTCGGCCGTCGGCACGAGGCCCGCCTTCACGGTCATCATGGCCACGGCCGGTGCCCACTGACCGCCATCGCTGTACAGCGTTTCGAGGGCGCGCACCGCTTCGAGATCGTCCGGTCGGACCTCGCGCACCTGACTCCAGGCGCGGATCGCGTTCTGTGGCTCGGGCACCGACTCCGTGTAGAGCCGAGCGAGCTGCTGCCAGAGGGCCAGCACCTCGTCGCCGAAGAAGCGACGGGAGGCGACCATCTTCTCAAGCGTCTGAGCGAGCGCTTCGAGGTTCGAGCCCTCCTCGTGCAGCTTCGCCAGGGCTTTGAGCGCCTCGACGTCGTTGTCTTCCAGCTCGAGGAGCCGTTCCCAGGCCTCTTGAGCCTTGAATGAATCGTCGAGCTTGCCCACATAGAGCCGGCCGAGCTCGCGATAGAGGTCCGAAGCGCGGACGGGGTCCTCGCCACTGAGCGTGCGAAGCTCGCGTTCGACGGCCTCGGCCACGCCGGCGTCGTTGCCCGCGTCCCGGTGCAGCCGCTCGATGTGGCGGATGGCATCGAGATCGGCCGGCGTGATGGAGAGGACGTCCTCCCAGAGCTGCAAAGCGTCCGCCGCACGGCCGAGCTTGTTCTCGGCGAGCCCGGCGAGGTCCCGTTTGTGCGCGAGGCGCGTGTCGTCGTCCGAGGCGATGTCGGCCTGGCGAGACACGATGTCGAAGAGCGACTCCCACTCACCGGCATCGCGGTAGAGCGTGTTGAGGGCCGCGAGCGCCGTCGGTTCAGTTTCGTTGTACGCGAGGGCGTCGACGTAGGCCGCGATAGCGTCCGCGGGCCGGCCGAGCTTGCCCGTGCAGAGCTCGCCGAGCCGGAGGAGCAGCGCGACGCGCTCGTCGTCGAACTCGACGGCCGCGACCTGGCTCTGCAGGCACACGTCGAGCTCCGTCCAACGATTCTGCTGAACGTAGAGCGTGTCGAGGGCCCGGAGCGCCGTCAGGTCGGACTGGTCCTCATTGAGGATGTACTCGTAGATCCGCTCGCCCTGGTCCTTGTCGGCGAGCTGGTTCATCACGACCAGCGCCGCCTTGTGCCAGAGCTCGATCTTACGAGCCTTGTCCTGCAGCCCGATGGCGACGGCGAGCAGGGTCTCCTTGAGCGAGGCGTAATCGCCCGTCTCGGCGGCGAGGGTCTCGACCCGTTCGAGCAGGCTGTCGTCACCCGGGTCGATCTTGAGAGCCAGACTGTAGCGATGAAGCGCATCGCCCTTGTTTCCGATCTGCTCGAGGCTGACCGACGCCATGCGCCGGAGCAGGTCGAGGCGATCCGTCGGATCCTTGGCGAGATCGAGGCGGAGGTCGAGGAGCGCGAGAAGCTGCTGCCACTGGCCGCGATCGGCGTAGACCGGCTCGAGCAGGTCGGCGATCTCGAGGCGGTGCGACGTGGTGCGCATGAGCCGCTCGAGCTCGGTGATGGCCGCCGAATTGTGCGAGTCGAGGTAGAAGACCTCGCGGAAGCACTCGACCGGGCGATCGGCCTCACCAAGGCGGTTCTCTGCCACGTCGGCGAGGCGGAAGTAGAGGCCGATCTTCTCGGACGCGTCCGCAGTGATGTCGATGCGACGAGCGAGGATGCCCGCCAGCTCGGCGTGTGCGTCCGTCGCCGTGTAGAGCTCGTCGAGAGCCAGCAGCGCCGCGGCGTTCTGGTCGTCGTCCTCGAGCACCACGTTGTACGAGACGATAGCCCGGTCGTAAGCGCCGATCTCGTCCTTCAGAACGTCCGCGGCACGGAGGCGAAGGGTCGCGCTGCGCGTCGGGTCGTCGTTGCGCTTGGCTGCCGCATCAAGGAGCTCGACGAGCGCCTCCCAGAGCCCATGCGCCTTCGCGAGCCGCTCGGCCGCTGCCATCGCGGCGGTGTCGTCGCCGTCGATGGCGAGCGCCCGACCCCAATAGCCAAAGGCCTGCTGCGGCGCGTTCATTCGCGACTCAGCGATCGTTGCCATGTCGGCCAGCGCTTGAACCTGCGCCGCCGGCACGTCACGGGTCGATACCAAGATCTCCGTGAGCCCGAGGATGGCCGCCCATGAGCCGCTGGCTTCAAGCACCGGACGCAGGGCCGTGTAGGCCCCTTCGCGTTCGTCGCTCTCTCGGACGATGGCTTCGAGCGCGGCGATGGCGCGCGTCTCCTGCGGGCGCTCGGTGAGGAGCCCCGAGAGGACGGTGATGGCCTGCCCCGTGTCGCCGATCTTCTCGTTCCAGACCGACGCCTTGCGGAGCATCAGGTCCGCGCTGTCGCCAGCCCCGAGGGCGTTCTGGCGGTCGATGATCTCGACGAGCTCGATCCAGCGCTCCGTGCGACCGAGCAGGTCGTCGAGCGAGGCGAGCGCCGCGAGGTCCGCTTCGTCCCACCCGAGGATGGTGCGCTGCGTCTCGATGGCGTTGTCCGGATCCTCGAGACGCTGCTCCTGAACGCCAGCGAGCTCGCGGGCGTAGGCCTTCTTCGTCTCGAGGTCGGTCTCGAGCTCGATCTTGCGGCCGAGGATGCGGCAGAAGTCGTTCCAAGCTTCGGTCTCCTCGTAGACGCGAGCGAGCGCGTCGAGGGTGGCGACGTCGTTCGGATCGACTTCGAGGGCTGACTCGTAGACCGAGATGGCTTCTTCGGCGCCAATGGCCGCCGAGGCGATCTCGCCCGCTTCCGCGAGGAGCGCCTTCTTGCGAGCGACGTCGTTTTCGAGACCCGCTCGCTGCCGCAGCATGTCGACGAGCTCGGGGTACTGCTCGGTCTTGCGATAGAGCGCGATGAGGGCGTCGGTCGCTTGCAGGTCGCCGGGCGCGAGATCGAGCACGGCGCGGTAGGCTTCGATCGCCTTCGGTGCGTCGCCCACCTTGTCGGCGAGCGTGCGAGCGATGACGCGCTGGGTCTCACGACGACGCGTCTCGTCGGCGATGTCGTCGACCTTCTCCGCGAGCAGGACCGTGAGGCCACGCTGATCGCCGAGCGCGTCCGCGAGGCGGATGAGCTCCTTGACCGTGGTCTCGCGGGCCGGTTCGTAGCGATAGGCCTCGCCGAGGTGCTGGTAGGCCTGCGCCGGGGACTGGCCCGGCCCTTCGTAGAGGCCGGCGATCTTGAACTGGAAGTCGACCTTCTCGTCCGTCGTCTCAGCGGCGCGCTCCATCTCGGTGTAGACCGCCACGAGGCCGTCCCACCGGCCGGTGGCCTGGTAGGTCGCTTCGAGGATGGGTGCGATGATCCCGGCGTAGTCGGGCTCCGCGAAGAGGCGCTCAAGCGCGCCGACCGCATCCGGCTGAACGAAATCGATGGCGATGACGTCGGCGTACGTGATGATCGCGTCCGTCGGCATCTCGAGCCGCGTCTCCTGCAGCTCGGCGAGACGAACGAGGAGCGGCACGCGGTCCTCGTCCGAGGTCGCGCCGTCGATGCGGGAACGGAGGATGTCGTGGAGGTCGAGCCACGACTCGGTGCGCGTGTAGAGATCGTCGAGGCGTGCGAGCGCCTGCGCGTTGCCGGGCTCGATGCCGAGGATCTCCCGGAGGTCCTCGATGGCGTCGGCGATGCGGCCGAGCTGATCGGCAAGCAAGGTGGCGGTCTGGAACCGGAACGCGACCCGCGCTTCGTCGCCGGTAGCGAGCTGTTCCTTCCGGCGCACGATCTCGAGGAGCAGTTCGACCTGTTCAGTGACCGAGTAGAGCTCTTCGAGGGCGTCGAGCGTGTCCGAGTGGCCCGCGTCGATGTCGAGGATGGCGCGGAAATGCTTCTCGGCTCGGATGAAGTCGCTGCCGTGCTCGTAGACGCTACGCGCGATGGCCTTGTGGACGATGAGCCGCGTAGCGGACTCGTCGATACGCTCGACGTTCTTCTCGTAGAGGTTCGCGAGCGCGGCGTGGGCGCCGAGCTTGAGCGCGATGGCCTCGACCGTGGGCCGGCCACCCTTGGCGAAGCCGGCCTCCGGGTCGAGCTCGAAGAGGCGGCTGGCGGCGTCGAGTGCGGCCGTGTCGTCGCCGAGCTTGTCGCGATAGAGGACGACGAGTCGCTCGATGAGCTTCTTCTTCCCCTTCTTGTCGCGTGCGTGGCGAAGCTGGATCTCGAGGACCGCGGCAAGCTGTTTGTCGTCGCCGCGACGCACCCAGACGGGCTCAAGCGCTTCAGCGACCGTCCGCTCGAGGGCCGCTTCGCCCATGAGCGTCGAGAGCTGAGTGATGGCCACGTCGTTGTTGCCATCGGCGCTCAAGGCGTCGATGAAGTATTCGACAGCCCGAGCGGATTCGCCGAAGCGAACGTGTTCGAGGCCGAGTCGAGCGCGAAGCTCCGCGAGGGCCTGCGGCTTCGTGTCGGCGCGATCGGTGAGCGCCCCGAGCTTCCGCTCCAGCACCGAGATGAGCTCGATCCAGTCCTCGGCGAGGAGGTGGAGCTGCGCGAGCTCGTCGTAGATGCGAAGGTCGTCGGGGAACTGGTCCATCATCTCGCGGTAGACGCGCATCGCGTCTTCCGCGCGGCCCAGCTTGTCGCGGCACACGGCCGCGATCTCGAAGCGGAGGGACTTCTGGCCTTCGGCGTCGAGATGGCCGCTGTTCTGCTTGTCCTGGAGGAGCTCGAGCAGCTCGTCCCACTGGCCGGTCTCGCGGTAGATGGTCTCCATCGCGGCGAGCGCGCCGGTGTGGCCGGGTTCGAGGACCTGAACGACGCGGGCGTAGTGGCCGAGCGCGCGGGCCGGGCTCCCGAGGCCGTGCCAGATCTCGGCGACGCGCAGCGTGGTCCGGAGCACCTCGGCAGACGATTCGTCGAGGAGCTCGAGGGCCTCTTCGAGGACCTCGGCGAAGCCTTCGAGGTTGTCGCTCGCCTGGGCGAGCCGATCGAGCTCGCTTCGGAGCTCGGCGTCCGCCGGCGCGTTCCGGAGGCACTCGACGAGGCAGAAGTACGCGGCGTTGGTGTCACCGAGCTGGGTCTCGGCGATGCGGGCCTTGGACTCGAGGATCGGGCGGCGCGCGGCGGCGTCTTCGGTCGCGCCGAGGACGACGTCGTAGGCGCCGGCGAGCTTGTCCCACTGGCCCAGAGACTCGTAGTCGGGGATGAGGGCCTTGGCGGCGGCGGCGTTCTGCGGGTCGAGGGCGAGGATCTCTTCGAGAGCCGCAATCGCGCGCGGTGCGTTGCCTTCCTCGCGACGGAGGCCGGCAATGCGCTGCAGCAGCGCGATTTTGCCGGTGTCCGACTCGGACTTCACCTGCGCTTCGAGGGCGCGCGTGAGTTCGGAGAGGGTGCCGT
>JADMJS010000188.1 GCA_018780435.1 Myxococcales bacterium | reverse complement strand
TCCCCGGCTGCGTCATCGTCGTGACCCACGACCGCTACTTCCTCGACAAGGTCTCCACGGGGATCTTGGCCTTCGACGGAAAGTCCGAACCGACGCTGGTGCAAGGCGACTACACCCACTATCGGCGCACCCAGACCGCCGCGACCGAACAGGCCGACGCGCAGAAGGCTGCCCAACGTGCCGCCGACCGCGCCGCGGCCCCGGCCAAGGCCGCCGTGAAGTCCGGCCTGTCGACCAGCGAGAAGCGCGAGCTCGCCGGCATGGAAGCCGCGATCGAAGCCGCGGAGGACAAGGTCGCCGGCTTCGAAGCCATGCTCGGCGATCCGGACACCTGGGCCGACCGCCCTCGCGCCGCCGGCATCGAACGTGACTTGGCCACCGCCCGCACCGACGTCGAGCGCCTCTACGCCCGCTGGGAGGCGCTGATGGCCCGCGCCGAGAGCCAGGGCTGAGCCGTGGGCCCCGTCCTCCTCCTCTGGGCGCTGGCCCAGCCCGTCGCGGCGGCCGACACGCCCCCTCCCCTCTCTCCGTACGACGCCTTGCGCCTCCGCTCCGTGGGGGAGCTGGCGATCTCTCCAGACGGCGATCACGTCGCCTTTACCGTCACCGAGCCGCGGCGTCCCCTCGACGAGCCCGACGGCCCGAGCCGCGTCCACCTCTGGCATGGGCCGGGAGCCACGCCGAGTCCGAAGGGTAAACGGCGCGTCCCGGACGCGAGGCCGCTCGTGACCGGCGACGCCCCCATCATTCGCCCCGAGTTCACGCCCGACGGCCGTACCATCACCTTCCTTCAGCTCCGGGCGGGCGACGCCGGCAACGCCCTCTACGGCGTCGCGACGTCCGGCGGCGACCCGATCCGCCTCACGCGGGCGCCCCGCGCCATCCTCGACTACGCCCACGCGCCGGATGGCAAACAGGTGGCCTTCCTCGTCGGCGGCGCTATCGATAACGGCGCCGGCGCCCTCACCTCACGGGGGATGGACCACGACATCTACGAAGAGAGTCAGCAGCCCACCGTCGTGAACGTGCTGGATCTCACGCCGCCGGTCGCCGGCGCCGATGCACCGGCGGCACGGCCGCTCGCCCTCCCCGGCTCGGCAAGCACGGTGGCGTGGTCATCCCGCGGGATGCTCGCGGTCGCCGTCGCGCCGACGCCCACGATGGACGACTTCATGATGGCCCGCCGCATTCACTTCGTCGATCCGGCGCCGCGAGACGGGAAGGTCACGCACGTCATCGATACCCAAGGCAAACTCGGCGCGATGGACTGGAGCCCCGACGGCGAACGCCTCGCCTTCATCGCCTCACGTGACGAGAACGACCCGAAAGACGGTCGGCTCCGCGTCGCGTCGCTCTCCGGCGAGCTGAACCGCTTCTTCGACGACCTCGACGGGCACGTCACGGCCATCGCCTGGCGCGACGCCACCCGCGTCGTCGCGTTGATCGATCGGGGCGTCCGCACCGAAGTCGTCGACGTCGACGTGACGGGCCCAGGCGCCGCCGAGACGCGTCTCGCCTCGGAGCGCCCGCTCACCGGGCTCGCCGTCGCCAGGACGGGGCGCTTCGTGACGGCAGGCGAGTCGCCCGAGCACCCTCTCGAGCTCTTCACCGGCGACCTCACGGCGGAGACCGTCGCCCTCGAACGGCGAACCACGCTCAACCCGTGGCTCGCGCAGCGGCGGCTGGCCCCGCAGACCGTCGTGCGCCACACGGCGCGCGACGGCACCGAGCTCGAAGGCGTCCTCATCGCGCCAGAGCGCCCGGAGGGCGCGACGTTGCCGCTCATCCTCGTCGTCCACGGGGGCCCGGAGGCCCACGTGCGCAACGGCTGGCTCACGAACTACGCCTCCCCCGGACAGGTCGCCGCCGGCCGGGGCTACGCCGTCTTCCACCCGAACTACCGCGGCAGCACGGGACGCGGCGTCGCCTTCAGCCAGCTCGGCCAAGGCGATCCGGCCGGCAAGGAGTTCGACGACCTCGTCGACGCCGTGAAGCACCTCGTCGAGACGGGCCTCGTCGATCGCGAGCGCGTCGGGATCACCGGGGGCTCCTACGGGGGCTACGCGGCCGCCTGGGCGGCGACGGCGCTGACGGAACACTTCGCGGCGGCGGTGATGTTCGTCGGCATCTCCGAGCTCATCGCCAAAGCCGCCACGACCGACATCCCGACCGAAGAGGCCCTGGTCCACGCCCGCTCGCAGCCGTGGGAGCGCTGGGCGCTGCTCGCCGAGCGATCGCCGCTCCGCTACGTCGAGCGAGCCCGCACGCCGATCCTCATCGCGCACGGCAAGGACGATCCCCGCGTGCACCCGAGCCAGTCGCTCATGCTCTACCGTTTCCTGAATCAGATCGGGAAGGTGCCGGTGCGGCTCGTGCTCTACCCGGGCGAAGGCCACGGCAATCGACGCACGTCGAGCCGCCTCGACTACCAGCTCCGCGTGCTCGAGTGGTTCGACCACTATCTGTCGGGCCCCGGTCGGCGCGACGCCCCACCGCCACCCCGCGCCATCGACTACCGAAAGGCGGCCGGGCTCCCAGCGCCGCCGAAGAAAGACGGCGCATCGCCAAACACGCCGCCCACCCCGCGATGAAGCCGCCGCCACCACCGCTGCAGCCCGATCGGAGCAGCGTCCTGCGCATCGTCTCGGCTCGCCACGTCGCGGAATACGTCCATCTCCTCGCGCACTTCGACCTCGGCAAAGAGCCGGCCAACGTCTTCAACCCACACTACGTTCAGCGCGCGCGCGCCCGTCGCGCGGGGCCGACTGTGCCCCCGGCCATGATGTCGCCGACGCGGCACTACGGCGCCTTCCACCGCGCCTACCGGGCTGCGACCGGCCGCGCCACTCTGCCACTTCTGCCTATCGCCGCCGAGACCCCGGCCGGCTTTGTCGCGATCGCCGAAGGGCTCCTGAATGACACCGCGCCGCCCGACTTGCCCTCCGGCACTCGGCGGGCGCTCGCGCCGCTCTCCGACGCGGCGGGCAAGAAGCTCGTGCGTGTGCTCATGGGGCTCATGGAGGGCGAGGCCCGCGAGTTCTTCGATGCACATTGGCTCTCGGGCGTGACCGTGCTCGGCGACGACGCGTCCGGCATGGACAGCTACCTCGGCGAGCACCTCGTGCCGCTCATCTCGCCCATCTTCGCCGGCGTCCCGCAGCACCTCGCCCTCTTTCCCGCCGAGGCGATCGGGGCACGATGCTGGTCCTTACAGCCCGACGTCGGCGTGCACCACGTCGCGGTCTCCCCGGTGCTGAAGACCGCGTATTATCAAGTACTTCTGGCGCTCATGAAGGCTCGCACCGACCGCCTCCTGCGCCCCTTCATCCCGGAGCCCCTGAAAGCGCGACCGGACGACCCGATCGCACAGCAGATGCGGACGGACGCCGCCATGACGGCGCTCTACCACTTCATGCAGCGCTTCCGGGGCGAGCGCGTGGACGAGCTAAGGGCTTGGATCTTGAGGCAGTTCGAGAACACGCAGCGGCTCCCCACGGCGGCGCTCGAGGCGCTGCAACCGATGGCGCTGGTCCCCGAAGAGGCCCGGCCGGCCGTGCAGGCGATGCTCTCGTCCATCCCCCTGGTCGCACCCGCGCCCGGCACGCGAGGAGGCCTCGTTTGAGGGCCGTCACCCACCGTGTGCTGCTCACGGCATTCGAGCCCTTCGTCGGCAACGCCGGCGTTCGCGTCGACCCGAACCCGTCTCACGCGGCCGTGATGGAGGCGCTCCACGAGCTCGCGGAGTCGCTCCCCGATCTCCCGGTCCACGTCGCGGTCCTGCCGGTCTCGTTTCGGCGAACCCGCGAGACGCTCGCCGCGCTCCTCGCCGAGGTGCGCCCCACGGTGCACGTCGGGGTTGGCGCCGCGATTCAGCGGCAGCGGATCGAGGTCGAGATGGTCGGCCTGAATCTCGAACACGCCTCCGGCCCCGACGCCGACGGCGACGCCCCGACGATGCGGCCCATCGAGCCGGGCGCGCCGCTCGCGCTCCCCTCGCCAATACGGCTTTCGGCCCTGGCGTCGGAGCTCGCCGCGGATGGTCACCCGATCGGCGCGTCGATGCACGCCGGGACCTTCCTCTGCAATCAGGTGCTGTACCTGGGCCTCCTGTCCGCTTCGAGGGGAGGACCGGCGTCCGCCTTCGTCCACGTCCCAGGCGCGGACGTCGTCCCATCGGCGGTCGCCGGCTTTCTCGTCTCGCGCCTGGTTCGGGCGCTCACGGAGGTCGACACGTGACCGTCGCACCGGCTCTCGCGCATCTCGGCCACGCCGAGACGGAGGCGCTGTGCCGTCAGTGCGGCGTCTCCTGCCACTTCGCGGTACCCGTGAACGGGCTACCGGTCGTCATCGACGACCTCCATTGCCGCTACCTCACGACCGAGCCCGGCGAAGGCGCCCTGCCCCGCTACGCGTGCAGCGTCTACGAACGCCGCCATGAGGTCGCGCCCTGGTGTCAGCCGGTGCAGGCGGCTTTCGAACAAGGGCTGCTCGCGCAAGATTGCCCCTACGCGCTCGCGACCCGGGACGCCGAACGGGCAAGGGGCCGCCCCTATCAGTATCGGGGCAAGACCCGCCTGCACCCGCGTCTGCTCGCCGCCGCCATGCCGTCGATAGTGCGGCACATTCTGGAGGAGGGCGTCCCGGACGCGCTCTCGCTCGAGGGGCTCGAACGCTTCCTTCAGCGCGCGGGCGTCGAGGGCGCCACGATCGTGCACGAAGGCGGTCGTTATCGGGTGGTTTTGCCCTGAGCGGCGTTGCGGTTCAGGACGCTGTCGTGAAAGAGCAGGAGGTCGATGGCGCCGGGGCCCCCCTCCACGGACAGGAACTGACTCAGGACGCCTTGCCGACCCGATGGTGGAGTGACCGCAGGAGAGACTCGAAGTCTTCATTGGACTGGAAGAAGTGCCTCGGTATCAGGTAGTACATGGCGCCATTCGGAAAGATCAGGACCATCTCCTCGCTCCATCGCCACTTGAAGATGTGCGCCCACGGAACCCTCCCCTCTCCCATTCTCGACCTGAAGAGTAGCCCCTCATCGTCGATCTCAATCGTGACCGGCTCCGAGTTCGCCTTGGTCTGCCGATAGGTCCGCTTCGCGTTCGCGCGCGCCCAGAGCGCGATCAGGGTAACTACGGCGAGGGGCGCTGCAATGACCAGGAGCGACCGCAGCGGATCGGCGAACGCCAACACGAGATACGCGAACCCGACAACCATCACGACAAATAAAGCCTGCCACGGCTTCGGTTTTAGATTGAAGATTTGCGCGGCGACATAGTCCTCTTCGGTAAGTCTTCCTCCAATGGTCATTCGTAGCCCCTCTGTTTCGAACGATCCCTGAAATGGCAATGCCTAAGCAACGCCGTGCTCATGTGACACGATGCGTAACATACGACAGGAGGAATTGCCACGACCATTGGCCTCGGTCTAGGCGACCCGACCCATGGGCACGAGCACGGGGGCAAGTACTCGGCACGCTCGTTCGACGCGCGGGCCTACTGGGCCGCGACCGGCCGCGCCACTCTGCCGCTCATGCCTATCGCCGCCGAGACCCCGGCCGGCTTTGTCGCGATCGCCGAAGGGCTCCTGAATGACACCGCGCCGCCCGACTTGCCCTCCGGCACTCGGCGGGCGCTCGCGCCGCTCTCCGACGCGGCGGGCAAGAAGCTCGTGCGTGTGCTCATGGGGCTCATGGAGGGCGAGGCCCGCGAGTTCTTCGATGCACATTGGCTCTCGGGCGTGACCGTGCTCGGCGACGACGCGTCCGGCATGGACAGCTACCTCGGCGAGCACCTCGTGCCGCTCATCTCGCCCATCTTCGCCGGCGTCCCGCAGCACCTCGCCCTCTTTCCCGCCGAGGCGATCGGGGCACGATGCTGGTCCTTACAGCCCGACGTCGGCGTGCACCACGTCGCGGTCTCCCCGGTGCTGAAGACCGCGTATTATCAAGTACTTCTGGCGCTCACGAAGACCCGCACCGACCGCCTCCTGCGCCCCTTCATCCCGGAGCCTCTGAAGGCGCGCCCCAACGACCCGATCGCGCAGCAGATGCGCATCGACGCCGCCATGACGGCGCTCTTTCACTTCATATCACGCCCTTGAGCAATGCGTTGGCGGCACCACCGTGGGCTCATGCTCCTCACAGCGGGTGGACAAGGGGATGGGGATGACGGAGAAAGAGAAATGGGAGGTGTCCTGATGAAATGGAATCCGCTCGTCCAGTCGCCCTACGTAGTCACACCTGGCGAGGGGCCGTTCGAGCACGTCATCGGCGGAACGCATGACTGTAAGGGTGGGTGGTGCCCAAACTGCGACCACCCGATCACGCAGATCCTGACCCTCGATTTGCGCGATCCTGTGCTGGCGTCGCTCTCACTCCCCGATTCCGTCCTTCGTTTGCTCTTCTGCCACCGGTGCATATTTGGGTCGAAGCCCTTCTTCTATGCCCTCTTGCAAGGGGACGTTCGGATCGAAAGGGCCAAGCTGAAGACGCCCTGGGAGGACTTTCCGTACGAGGACTACCCGACTTCCTTCGCGCCGCTTCACGCGCGCCTGGAGCCCCTCAGCGCGGCGGACCAGGAGACGATAACTCGCTTGAACGGCGGGGAGATCACGTGGGAGGACCTACCGCGTGAGCTCTTTCATCTAGACTGCGCGAAACATCAAATCGGCGGCGAGCCGTATCTCCTTCAGGGGCGGGAGGACCTCAACTGCTGCGCGTGCCGCCGCAAAATGCAGTTCCTCGCGGCGGCGGCTGACGGCTGTTCGGACCCGCGCGGCTTCACGGGCAACGATTTCCTACAGGTGCTGTTTTTCATCTGCATCGGCTGCAACGTCATTGGCGCGGTCCAACGGTGCGATTGACATCGCTGCCGTCGCCCCCACCGAACCCGTAATAGCGATGTCCCCCATTCCGGCATCCAACCAGCGTCTGCTCCCCGCCATCATCGCCGCTACTTCTTCGCTGGGCACTTCCACGTTCGTCAGCCAGGGCCGGTGCGATCCACGCCGTGCTCACGGCCGCCTGCGCCGACATCGGCGCGCCCTTCCCCGACACGCGTAGCGTGTTCTTCCCAGGCGATCCCGCGCCCGGCGAGGACACCTCATCGAGTGCTGACACGTACGAGCCCGACGTCGACTCGGGACCCGACGCCACGCCGACCGACACGCCCCAGCCCGAGCCCGATACGGAGCCCCTCGACGTCGCCACGGACGTTCTCGACCTCGATCTCCCCGAGCCCGACTCGGAAGACCCACCCGCTCTCGACGAGCCCGACACGGACGACGAACCCGACGCCACGATCGACGCCGCGGCTGGCCCCGCGTGCACCCCATGCATGAGCGACGCCGACGGTGACGGCGAGAGCCCATCCTGGACGAAGGCGTCCCGGACGCGCTCTCGCGCGACGGCCTCGAACGATTCCTCCGGCGCGCGGGCGTCGATGGCGCCGCGATCGTGCACGAAGGCGGTCGTTACCGGGTGGTCTTGCCCTGAGCGGCGTTGCCGTTCAGCACGCCGTCGTGAAAGAGCAGGAGGTCGATGGCGCCGGGGCCTCGGTTGAAGACGTAGTCGTGGGGGCCGGTCAGCTCAATGAGCCGCACCGAGAGCCGCTCGCGCCGTAGCGCCCTGGCGAAGCTCGTGATGGCGCCGCGATAGCCGTCGCCATCGCTCGTGACGAGGTTCACGGCGAGGCGACGACAGCCCTCGCGCCGTGACTGAACGAGCGCGAGGAGCGGCGCTTGCCGCCCTCGGACGGCACCTTGGACGGCGCCAACACTCCGAAACAACTGAGGATTACCAAAGCCGATCCGGAGCGCGTGCCGCCCGCCGAGCGAGACGCCGTCGATGCCTCGATAGGCGGCGCCGGGACGAATCGGGAGGCTGCGTTCGGCCCACGGGATGACGGTCTCGACGACGTAGCGCTCGAAGTCGCGGGTGAGATCGACGGGCGCCGGGAGCCCCACGAGCACGAGGCCACCCCAGCCGCGACGAAGCCGGCGTTCGTAGGCGGCTAGCGACGACGGCGTCACGAGATTCCGGAAGGTCGTTCGCGAGAGCCGCCCCCGCTCGAACGCGTCCACGACCCGGGCGATCTCATAGTCGCCCACCCACGACGCGGCCGAGACCGCCTCACCGCGCGAGAGCTCCCCCATGCCGCCCATGAGGTAGACGACGGGCCAGGGCCCATCGCCCGTGCTCGGCAGGAGCACCGTCACGGGCCTCCCGCCGACCTCGAAGTCCTTCCGACGCGGCTCGGCATGAGCAGCAGCGGCCAGCGCGAGGGCGACCGTCAGTGCGACAGCGCGCCCCATCACGGCGCGACGAGGCGACCGCGAAGCCCGTCGGCGGTGTTCCACAAGATGAGGGCATACCCGAGGGGATGGGTGACTGAGCCGACGACACTGGTGACGGTGCCGTCCGCCGCGAGCTGAAGCTCGACGGGGCCGAGGAGGCCGGTGTTGGCGTCGATGACGCGGGAGCGGAGCCCGCCTTGCGACGCGAAGACGAGGCGCATGCCGTTCTGCTTCGGGGCGCCACACGCCGTCGCGACCGGCGCGCCGCCGAGGATCGACGGCCCGACCGGGCCCTCTTCGGAGATGACCGTCGTCTTGTACTGGTCGTCGCCCGAGAGCCACTGCACGATGCCGCGGTCGACCTTGGTGTCCCACCAGAGCTCCACTGTGGTGCCCGATTTGACGTCGGGCTCGAGCGTGTGGAGCGCCATGGTGTTGGCCGAGTGGTCGATGAAGCGGACTTCGGGCCGGAGCCCCGTGACCCCGGTCTTGTTCGTCGCGAGCCCGAGCGCGTAGCCCTTTCCGCCGGAGCGGAGCCCGAGGCGGGGCCCGACCTGATCGCCCGAGCCGCCGATGACGTCGAAAGGGACCCCGAAGGCATTCACGGCCTTGCCGAGTAGGATCCCGCGGACGTCGAGGCCGAGCTGCGTGGTCTCGTCCCAGAGCGCGAGGTAGGTGTCGGTGGTCGGAGACCATGCGATCGTGACATTCTCGCGGAACTGCGCGCCCCCGGTGAGATCGGGCGCCACCACGGACTGGCTGACGGCGCTGCCCGTCTCGCCGGCGACTCCGACCCGGACGGCGGAGTCCGGGTAAGCGGTCCACGCGAACACGAACTCGCCGCTCGTGGGGTTCTGGGTGACGTCCCATCGGGTCCACTTGGACACGTTCGATACCGCGACCACGTCGTTGCCGTTTGAGCCCGTGGGCCCGATGGCGCGCAAGCGGAAGTCGCCCTGATTGAAGTAAGCGACTCGGAAAGTGTCGAGCTTGCCGTCGTAGAGGACGCGGGCGTCTTGAGTCGCCCCGCCGAGCTGGAGGAGGGCCGTCCCGTCGCAAGTGCAGTCCGCGCAGAACTTGCCGCCCGCACACTCGATCTGACAGCTCGCGTCGAGGCCGAGCCCGGAGCAGTAGTACTGCGACCCCGCCGGCGGCTTCGGGCACGGCGAACAGAACGGGCCGCAGGCGAGGATCGTCCCTTCGGCGAGGTCGTCCGTTGGGTCGCAGTTCGTGTCGACACCGTCACACACCTCGGCGATGCCCGGGTGGATCGAGAAGGTGTCGTCATCGCAATCGCCCGGGCCGAAGAAGCACGTCGCTTGCCCTGTGAGTTCGTAGGCGAAAGTGGTGTCGCAGTAACCGTCCCCGTCGTCGTCACACCCCTCGTCGATAGCGAGGTTGCAGTTCTGGTCACCGCCATCGCACGTCTCGAGGGCGTTCGGGCGTATCGCGAAGTTGTTGTCGTTGCAGTCGCCGGAGGAGAGGCCCGTGAACTTCTCGGACGAGACTGCCGCACAGAGGCACCGTTCGACCGCGGTGGGGCCGTAGTAGGTGTCGCCGTCGTTGTCATAGCGGAAGGGCTGACAGCCGAGCGCGTTCTCTTCGTCCTTCACCGAGTCGCAGTTGTTGTCCGCGCCGTCGCACACCTCCGGCGCCGCCGGATTCGAGAAGGGATCCGAGTCGTTACAGTCGCCCGGGACCGAGACCGGCCGGGCCGACGTCGCCGCACACTGGCACTGCGCGAGCGCCGTCGCGCCGAAGCTGTCCGAGTCCTGATCCGGGAAGTAGTTCTTGCAGCCCGTCGCATTGATTTCATCGGTTTGGCCGTCGCAGTCGTCGTCTTTGCCATTGCACGCTTCCACGCCCCCGCCGGTCGTATTCGGGTCGAGCGGCGCGCAGTCGCTCGCGTTCGGGACACCGTCGCCGTCGATGTCCGGGTCGCAGGCGTCGCCGAGTTTGTCCCCGTCTCGGTCGACCTGGTCGGTGTTCGGCTCGAGCGGGCAGTTATCAACCGCGTCGCCGACGCCGTCGTCGTCGTCGTCCGGATCGGTGCAGTCGGGCTCGCCGTCGACGTCGAAGTCGGGGAAGCCCTCGTCGGTCTGCCCGTCGCAGTCGTCGTCCTGGCCGTCGCACACTTCCGATGCGGGCTCCGCCGCCGAACACGCCGAGAGCGTCCCGAGGGCGCACATGCGGACGCCGGCGCAGGTCCCGACGCCGTTCGAGCGCGAACAGCCTGTCGTCTGCCCGTCGTCGGTGCAGACCGGCACGTCACAGCCCTCGCCGCACCACGAGCCATCGAGGGCGCCGTAGCTCACGCACGTCTCCCCGTCACAATCGGCGTCGCTGATACACGGCGTGCAGGCGGGGCCGGTCTCGGTGTCCGAAATGGTGTCGGGCGGGTCGTCCGTATCGGGCTGGTCGAGATCGGGTGGGTCGTCCGCGTCGGGTTCCGAAAGCTCGGGCGTCGAGGCGTCGTCCGTCGTGTCGGGCGCGTCGGTGTCGGGGTCCGGCGACGGCGTGTCGATCGGCGTCGCGTCGTGGTCCGGCTCGACGTCGGGCCCCGACGAGTCCGTGATCGATGAGGTGTCTTCACCGGGCGCCGGATCCCCCGGGAGAAACACGCTGCGCGTGTCTGGAAAGGGTGCGCCGACGTCGGCACAAGCCGCTGCGAGGACGAGCGCACACGTCCAAAGGGCGGTACGTGGGCGGATCCCAAGGAGACGACTGAGCGGTGATGACGGCGAGAGCACGCCGGAAGGATGCCGGAATGGGGGAATAGTTACTACTGATCCAGAGGCACGGCGTGATGTGAGCGGATGATCTGGCCCCGACTTCCGTGGTAGCGTCTCTGCCTGTGGGAAACGTGGTGGCGTTGGGCGAAATGGCGCCCAAGTTCCACCGCGCGTGGTCGCCGAAGGGCGGAGGTTCGTATGGCAGGTCTGTCTCGGGTTCGGTTGGGGCGCGTCTTCCGCCCGTGGCTGTCGTTGTGTGTCGCGGGGAGCGCCCTGTCGGTCGGGTGCGGTTCCGACGGTGGCGGCGGCGCGCCGGTGCAGGGCATTCAGCCCACGCAAGACGTCGAACAGACCGCCGACACCACCCCCGAAGCCGACGTCGTCACGCCGGAGCCGGATGTCCCGGCAACCAATGACGACACCGGTCCGACGGTCGGCAACACGATGGTCTACGACGCGACCGGCTCGAACGGCGCTCCGTGCGTGGACTCCTGCGCCCTCGAGCTCGACGTCGGCGAGACGCTCGAGATCGCCGTCAAGTACCTCGATGGCAGCGGCGGCGGCGTGCCCGAAGCGCCGATCGCGTGGTCGGTCGACGGTGTCGGCGTCAAGCTCGGCGCCCTCAACACCTTCACGGACGCGACCGGGCGGTCCTCGGTGGTCGTGACCGCCGAGTCGGCGACGACCAGCGTCATCGTCCGCGCGCAAGCGACGGGCGACGCGAACCGCGCCGAGGTCCCCTTCAGCTTCACGGTGAACGCCGGAGTCCCGCCGGCAGCGCGCATCGGCTTCAACTACAGCGGCTCGGGCAACATTACGGCCGTGGAGATCCGCCTCTTCCGGGCCGAGGACCAGACCCCGACCTGCGAGGAGATCCACCCAGACACCCCGAACGGCTACACGGCGACCCTCGTGAAGTCCGACGTCGCCACGGGCCAACAAGCGTCGTTCCCGCAGCTCCCGGGACTGCCGGAAGGTACGACCGAGACCTGGATCGCGCAGGCCATCGGCCCCTCGGCGGCGGCCCCCTCGGCGGCCGGGTGCGTCTCCTTCGAAGCGAGCTTCGGCGAGACCGCCGAGGTGACCATCCCCGTCTCGGACCTGCCAGTGAAGTTCGCTGGCGTCTACGACATCACGACCAAGATGGACCTCTACACCGGCCTCACCGGCCCGGCGGGCTCGTCCATCGGCTTCATCATCCAGCTCTTCGACTCGCCGGGGGCCACGGCGCTCGAAGCGGCTTGCACGAGCCCGTCGGACCAGACGCTCAAGGTCGCGTGCGGCTGGCTCTGGGATGGCCAGCAGCCGAGCGGCGCGGGCGTGAGCGTCGCCGCCGTCGCAGACGATGCCTTCTACGGCCTCATCGCGCAGTTCCTCGGCTCGGACGTCGCCTTCGCGGGCGACGCCATCGCCTCGCTCTTCACCGAGTTCCGCATGGGCTCGCGCCTTGAGCTCGGCTTCGAAGCGCAGAACGGCACCTTCCCGGAGGGGTCGATCGCGGAGGAGTGGACCACGGCGCAGTACCTCTGGAAGTTCGGCAAGGAGTGCCCGCCGACCGACGACGACTGCGGCTTCGAGGTCGTCAAGCTCTCGGACATCTTCGGCGCCAACCCGACCGCCGCGCCGGTGGTCTCGAACACGGACGCCCCGGCCCTCATCATCGACAAACACAACGTCCCGGGCTTCGACTACGGCCTGCTCGTCAACTACCTCATCGAGGAGAAGATCCTCCCCTCGCTCTTCGGTGACGGCGCAACGCCTATCGAGGACCCCGAGGGCCAATGCGATGGCATTGTAACGCCCGAGGTGGACTCGTACGAAGAGGTCATCGGCATGATCTTCGGCGACGAGTGCTGCATCTACTTCGAAGATTGCTGCGAGTACTTCGCCAAGAAGCCGGCCGTCCAGGAATACGAGTTCTTCCCGGGCCAGAACGAGCTCGTCTGCGAGCTTCTGATCCCCGCCGCCGGCAGCTTCATCCGCAAGACGGTCGGCCAGGTCGGCGGCTCGCTCAACGTCGGCACAGCCGGCGCGTGCCCCGCCCTCGACCTCGACAAGGACCGCACGGTCGACGCGCTCGGCAGCAAGGCCGCCCCCTGCACGTGGGACCTCTCCGTCGAGTTCGTCGGCGGCGCCTCCTTCGAGCCCGAGAACTCCTTCACGGGGCTCCACAAGTAAGCCCGCGTAGGGCGCTTTGGGTTGAAAGCGCGGCCGGCAAGCGGTAACACGTCCGCGGAACGTCGCGCGCCCTCCTTCATCGATGGCGCGGACCACCTCCGGAGGTCCTCGTGATGCCGTCTTTGTCTGCTCCCGTCGCTGGCGTCGTTGCTGCGCTCATCGCGTTCAGCGGGTGCAAGCCCGAGCGCCCGTCGGACGAACAACGGCAAGCGGAAGCGCGCGCCCGAGTGACGTCGCTGGCGGCGGCGACCGCGGCGGGCGAGTCCGGTGAACCCGCCGAGGGGACCGGCCGCAAGCTGACGGACGACGAGCGTGCGTTGGTGGTGGCCAAGCTCGGCGACCGGGTCATCACGCTCGGCGACGTGGAGAAAGAGTTCGCCTCGCAGTCGTCGTTGGCGCGGTCGCAGTACGCGAGCTTCGACAAGAAGGTCGAGTTCTTGAAGTCGCTCGTGGACTTCGAGCTCGTGGCGGCGGAAGCGCAACGGCGCGGGTACGCGACTGAAGCCCCGGTGGTGCTCGCGGCCAAGCAGGCGCTCGTGGAGCGCTTTCTCGCGACGGAGGTACCCAAGTTGGCGCTGGCGACCCCGGTCACCGACGCCGAAGTGGAGCGCTACTACGAAAACCACAAGACCGAGTTCGTTCAGAAGGAGCTGCTGGAGCTGAGCACCATCAAGCTCGACTCGCGCGCCGAAGCCGACCGGCTCCAGAGTGAGCTCGAGGCGGCCATCGCGGCCGACAAGGCCAAAGCGCGGGTCGTAGTCGGCGACTTCGCTCGTCGTTTTTCGAAAGACGACGCCACGGTCACCCGAAGCGGTGACTTCGGGTTTGTCGACCGTGACGGCAACGTGGAGAAGCCGGTGGCCGGCGCGCCGGTTCGAGCGCCGAAAGCGGTCGTCGACGCGGGATACGCCCTCGGGGCGCCCGGCTCCTTGTCGAAGGTCATCGAAGCCGACGGCGCGTTCCACCTCGTGTTCGTGGCGGACCGTCGCCCGCCCTCGGAGCGTAGCCTCGAGGACGCGAAGCGGCACATCACCGCGATCCTGCTCCGTCAGAATCAGGACGAGGCGCGTGACGCGTTCATCGCCAAGCTCCGGTCGACGGCCAAGGTCGAGATCGATGAGAAGGCCCTCACCCTCGTCGACACGACCACCATCGCCATCCCGAGGCGCGGCGATGGCAAGTCCGTGGCGGCGCCGCCTCGGGTGCCTCGGAAACCCATGACCCCGCCCGGCAAGCTCCTGCGACGCGAACCGCGCCAACGCATCGGCGACGCCCCCGAGCAGCTGCCCAACAGCGCCACCAAACGAGTTGAGCTGCCGCCGGGCGCCCAAGGTCAGCTCGACGAGCGCGGACGTGTGAAGGCCGTGGCCCCGTAACATCATCTCGAGTTGCGACAGCCGCTCGAATCCCGGAGAGTGCCCCCATGATCTCCCTCGCCGCCGCCATCGCGGTCACCCTCAGCGGTGCCCCTCCCGCCAAGTCCGGCCTCCCCCAGGGTTATGTGCTGCTCGACCGCGTCGAAGCGACCGTCGACTCGAAGGTCATCACCCGCTACGAGCTCGAGCGCGCCCTCCGCCCCTTCGCGGTGCAAGCGAGCGCCATCGTCGACGACGCCGAGCGCGAGAAGTGGTACGCCGATAAGCGGAAGCAAGTCCTCGACGAACAGATAAGCGGCATCCTCCTCCAGGAAGAGGCCGGCAAGCTCGAGCTCCGCGTGACGCCGGAAGACGTCGCGGACCACCTCGCCGGCATCAAGGCCGAGAACGGGTGGGACGACACGCAGCTACTCGCCGCCATTCAGCAGCAAGGCTTCCCGACGCTCTCGGCCTACACCGAACACGTCGAGAAAGAGATGTTGCGCACGCAGGTGCTCTCATTGCGCCTCGCGCCCCGCATCCGCCCGAGCCAGGACGACGTCGAACGCCAGTTCCTGCGCGAGACCGAAGGCGGCACCACCTTCGAACAGGTCCGCGCCTGGCACATCCAGATCAAGGTCCCCGCGATCGGGACCCCAGATCAGCTCCGGGAGCTCGCCGAACGCGCCGAGCGGGTGCGCGAGCTCGCCGCCAACGGCACGGTGCCTTTCCAGGAGCTCGCGGCCCAGTACGGCGAAGAACAAGCCGCGGACGGCGACCTCGGCTGGTTCGGGCGTTGCGAGTTCGACCCCGAGTTCGAGCGGGCCGCCTTCGACGTGCCGACCGGGGAGGTCTCCAAGGTCGTCCAGACCCGCTTCGGTTTTCAGATCATTCGAATCGCCGAACGCCGACGCGTCCCCCTCCCCGACGCCCAACGCGTCAAACGATGCATACGAATGACGCAGGAGCTCGACAATCGCATGGCGGCTTACGACAGCTTCATGAACGAGCTCCGCCTCTCCCACCACGTCGAGGTCAAGTAGTCCCATGCGCACTCGCTTCAGCCCCATCCTCATCTGTGGCGCCGCCACCCTCTTCGCCGCCTGTGAGGGCGAAAGCATCACGCCCGTGAGCGACGTCAGCAGTGACGACGTCGGTAGCGACGATGACGCCGAAGACGACACCGTCGACGGGAGCAGCGACGGCAGTGACGGGGGCCTCGATGACACCTCGACCACCGACGATGTTCTCGACGACGACGTCTATGTGGACGACGACATCCAAGCGCTGGACGACGTGCAGATGGTCGACGATGAAGTCCAAGGCCCTACGGACATCGAGTCGCCGGACGTGGACCAGGACGACACTACCGACATCGAGTCGCCGGACGTGGACCCGGTCGATGTGGACCCGGTCGATGTGGATCCGGTCGATGTGGATCCGGACGACGTGGACCCCGGTGACGTCGACCCCGGTGACGTCGAGGACGACGTGCAGACGCCTGGGGGCCCGCAACTCGGCGGGCCGTGCGACGGCTCCATTCAGACCTGGTGCAACGAGGAAGCCGTACCCTCCTTGAGCTGCGGGTTCGTCGAGGCCAGCTATGTGTGGACGGAATACGACCCGAACGGCTTGCCCTGCTACTGCGATCCCGCGAGCAGCCCCGGCCCGGCCAGCTGCGCGGTCCCCGGCTTCGTGGGCATCGACCAATCGGGGCGCGAACGCCGCGCACCGTCGCTACGATCATTGCGCCGAGCAGCACGCCTAGCGTGACCTCGCTCGCCGCGACCAGCGCCCTGACCATCGACTTCGACCGGTCCGGGATCGTCGACCCCGTCTTCGCTCGATTCGCGCCGCCACCCGCGCCCCTCGCGGTCCCACCGCTCTCGCGGGACGCGCGTGAGGCCGCGGTGCGCATCTGGGCCGACCGGACACGCTCCGAGTACGTGGGCGTCATGATCGTGCGGAAGCTCCACGGCCTCCTCGTCGACCTCAACGCCCCCATGGATCTCCAGGAGCTCTCGCTGCAGATGCTCCTCGACGAACAACGCCACGCCAATCTCTGCAGCGCCGTCATCGAGGCGCTCGGGGGCAACCTCGGCGTCACCTTTGACGTGCCGGAGCTCCAGCAATCGCGCACCTCAGCGTCCCTCGAGGACCAGCTCCTTGAGATGCTCGTCGGCACGTACGCGTGCGGCGAAGTCGTGGCGCATGCGCTAGTTCGTCACGCCATCCGGGCGCTCCCGAAGAGCGGCTTCCGGCTCACGCTTCAGAGCATCGCCAAAGATGAAGTGCTCCACGCCCGCTTTGGGCCGACCCTGCTAGCCTCCATCCGCGCGGGTGTTCAAGGCGCGTGGATCGACTGGCCGGGCGACGACGTCATCCTGGCTCGCTTCGAAGCGCAGTGTCGCTGGATGCTCTCCCGCGACGTCGTCGACGACCGGGAGCTCCGGCTCTTCGGTAATCTCGCGTATGCGTCAGAGCTTGAGGCCGTGGGCGTGTCCGAACCTCGCGCCTTCAAAGCGGCCTATGTCGCGTCCGTCAAGCGCGTTCGTCGCGACGCGCGCAAGGCACTGACT
The DNA here is from genome assembly GCA_018780435.1 of Myxococcales bacterium. Lineage (GTDB taxonomy): Bacteria > Myxococcota_A > UBA9042 > SXOO01. The sequence goes on along the minus strand of JADMJS010000188.1, from coordinate 22,206 downwards.
AGCCCGCGGTAGCACGAACGAAGGTCCCGAGGCGGGGATCCTTCACGACGCCAGGGAACTCCAGCACGTGGTTGTGCATGGCGACGTAGACCCCCGGCGGCGCGATCTGCACGGCGAGTAGCGCTTCGGTGAGGTTCTGCAGCGCGTCCGAATGGCGAAGCTCGAAAGGACGCATCGCGCCGGTGAGCACGATGGGGACCGGCGGCCGCCCGAGCAGCGCGACCATGCGCTCGCCGGTCACGGCGAGACGGTCGGTGCCATGGACGACCACGACCCCATCGTGGGCTTCGGCCATCGCGCCCGCCGTCCGAGCGATGAGCTCGTGATCGCCCGGCGTCATGTCGAGGCTGTCTTTGTTCATCAGCGGCACGCGCACGATGGAGACGCCGTGGAGCTGAAGGCTCGCCAGCATCACGTCGAGGTTCGAGACCGCGTTCTGCATCACGCCGGCGAGCTCGTCATAGGTCTTCTCGATGGTCCCCCCGGTCGAGATCATCGCGATCTTCCTCTTGGTCAGCCCCGCGTTCACTCTGGCGCCTCCATCGGCCCCATCTCGGGCCCCTGCCCTTGCTTCTCGAGGATCGGCGCGTCCGCCTTACCGCGGCTCTCGTCGAGGCTGCGGACGAAGAGGACCACACTCCGAAGCTCGACCGGCGACAGCCGGAATGCCGGCATCTTGCCGCCCCGACCGGCCGTCACGATCGCGTCCATGTCGGCATCGGACCACTCCTGATGCCAGCGCGGGTCGCCAAAGTCGCCGCGACCCGGAAGCCCCATCCCGCGCCCGTCTTTGCCGTGGCAGGTCGCGCACTGGGCCGCGAAGAGCCCTTGGCCGAGCTCCACGTTGGCCGACGCAGACGCGTTGCGCGTGAGGAAGGCCGCGCAGTCAGCCCCCTCGGGCAGGCACAACGTGACCGTCTCGGTTGGGACGTCGCGACAGCCGGCCAGGAGCGCCACCACGGAGAGAGAGGCCAGACGCCTCAAGCCGATTTCAGAAGTTCGTGACCGCAAAGACACCTGAAGCTCCCGCCGTGCCGACCTGCCCGATGCTGGGCCCCCCAGGGCCGCCCTGCCCCGCGCCGCCACCGGTGAGGAGGGTCGTGCTCGCGGTCCAGGCCGGATCCCCGGCGGCTCCCGATACGAAGATGGCGAAGCTGGGACCGCCGCAGCCGCCGCCACCGCCGCCGCCGTGCCCACCGTTGCCACCCGCGCCGCCGGGGCCACCCCCGCCGGCGCAGAACGTCGCGTCGCCGGGGTTGGTCGCGCCACCTTTACCACCCGGGCCCGCCGCTCCGCCAGTGCCTCCCGCGCCGCCGAAGCCGCCATGGCCGCCGCGACCGCGTTGCACGGTGTTATTGCCGAGGATCGGGAGTGACGCGGGCGGGCTGGAGAAGGACACGAAGACCGCGAAGCTGCCGCCGCCGCCTTGTCCGGGCGTCCCGCCCGTGGCCCCACAGCCGCCGCTGCCACCACCACCGCCGGATCCCCCGAAGTCGGAGTGGCCCGCACTCTGGTTCTGGCAGTCGAGAGTCTCGACGCCGCCTCCCGCGCCGCCACCACCACCACCGCTGCCGTCGGAACCGTTGCCGCCACCCGCCGCGAAGTCCGGCTGGAAGCGGTTGTTCACGACTGAGCCGCTGCCGCTGCACCCCGCACCCGTCGCGCCGTCGCCACCCGCCGACCCGGGAGCGCCGGGCGCGCCTTGGAGCCCCTCGGCCGGGTTCTGGCACGAACCGCAGTTCGCGTTGTTCCCGTTGAAGCAGTTGTAGTTGTTGTAAGGGCCCCAGTACCGATCGATGTAGCCGTCGAACCCGGCGGGGCCACCCGCACCCGGCGACGGACCGAGCCCGGCCTTGCCGAGCTCCGCGGCAGTGCTGCTCTGCGAGAAGGGCTCGTCCGGACAATCGGGCGACGCCGTGTTGCTGTCGAAATCAGGGCAGATCGCGCTCCCGCCCGCGCCGCCCGACACGCCACCCCCACCACACTGACGCTGCCCGCCGCCACCCCCGGCCCGGTTGCCGGTGCAGGTGACCTTGCCGACGTCGGCGACCGCGAGGCCGTCGCCGCCGACGACGCCCGTGGCCCCCGAGACGCCGGCCGATCCCGGCGTCCCGTCGCCGCCGTCGCCAGCGAAGATGCGACAACCCGACAGCGAGAACGCCACGGTTGAGTCCACGATCATGACGGCGTAGGAGCTCTGGCCGGCCGCGCTCGTGTCGGCCCCGAAGATCGAGAACCCGTCGAAGCGGGTGTCGCCGGGTTGCCCGGCGATACCCACGGCGTTCACGGCGGCAGGCCGCTCGGCCGACGTGCCGGAGCCGAGCACGGCGGTCTCGTAGAGGACGGTGTTTCGCGCGAGGAAGTCGCCCCGATAGCCGCCGTAGACACGCACGCCGGCCGCGAGCAGCAAATCACCGGGATAGACGCCCGTGGCGACGTAGACGTCGCGTTTGCCCGTCGCGGCGGCTTTGTCGATACCCTGCTGAATCGTGAGGAGCGGGGCGTCGATCGTCCCCGCCGCATTCGCGGAGCCGTTCTTGGCGACGAACACCGCCGCCCCGATCTCCCCGTCGACCCCGTCGCAGTTCTGGTCGACGCCGTCCGGCTCGTCGGTGCTCCCGAGGAACTGGCACTCGCAGCCGTCCGCGTCGTTCGAGTTCACGTCCGCGAAGCCCGGCAGGCACTCGAGCGCACACACCGGGACGACGCCGGCCAGCATGCAAGCACCCGTCCCGTTTGCGAATTGGGCCGCCGCGCAGTTGTTGCCGCACGCGCCGCAGTGCGCCGACGTCACGTAACGCCCGCTCCCGTCGACCCACGGCCCGTCTACGGTGCCATCGCAGTCGTTGTCGGCGCCGTCACACGCGTCTGCGGGGACCTGGCACCCGCTCCAGCCCTCGGCCTGACAATATTCGGTGCCCGGACAAACAACCAAGGGCGAGCCCGGTTCGGGCGATTGGAAGGTCTTGTCGCACGCACGCTGCAGGTTGGTGTTGGTCCCGTCGCAAGAGCACGCGCCCGTCTCGGGCACGCACTGAAGCGAGCCCCCGTCAGGGCTCTGGCACACGTAGCCGCTGGGGCACTCGGAGTCCACGGCGCAGGCTTGACCGCAGAACTTCCCGTCCGCGAGCTCGACGCAGCGGCTCCCCGGGAACCCGCAGTTCTCGTCGGTCACGCACGCCTCGCAGACCTTCGCGGCGAACGGCACACACTGATACTCGTTCAGCGGGAAGGTGCCGGGATCGCACTGCTCGACGACGCATTGCGGCGGCGTCTTCTCCGTGCCGCACCGCGCGGTCGCGTTCGGGAAGCCGTTCTTGCAGCTCTGTCCACACGCGCCGCAGTGGTCGAAGGCGGCGTAGAACTCGCCTTGCTTCATGTCCTCGTCGGTCTGGCCATCGCAGTCGTCGTCGAGGTAGTTGCAGGACTCGGCGGCGGGCGTTCGGGCGCTGCACACCTCACCCTGAGCACCGAGGCAGGTCCGCACGCCCGTACACGTGCCGACGTCGTTCGTGACGGTACACGCGTCGCCATCGGCGCTCCCTTCGTCGTATTGGCCGTTGCAGTTGTTGTCGAGCCCGTCGCAAAGCTCGAGCGCCGGGGTCGCCGCTGAGCAGGGCCCGTAGCCGGCGGCGCCGTTACACGTCTCGAAGCCGAGGCACTTGCCGTATTCGTTGATGGCTTCGCACGGCCGCACTTGCCCCTCGGACGCCGCGGTGCATTCGCAGCTCCCGCTCGCGGGCGCGCAGTACGAGGCAGAGCCCGCCTCGCCGATGAGGCACTCGAAGCCCGTCGGGCATGGGACGTCGGCGTTACACGGGGTCGTGCAGAACGAGTCGCCCCCGATCGCCCGACATTCCCCGCCGCCACACTGGACGTTCGAGGTGCACGGCTGGCAGAGCCGCACCGAGATGGGCACGCAGACGAAGACGATGTCTGGGAAGGCGTTGGCGACCGACCGGCAGGCCCAGCCATCTGGGCATCCGTCGAGGCAGACATCGGTGCAGACGGAGCCCTCGAAGCCATCGACGCAATACCCCCCAACGCAGTCTTCGTTCTTGGCGCAGGGCTCGCCGAAGTCGGCGGTGGGCAGCTCGGTGGTGTCCGGCTGGCTGATCTCCGAGGCCGCCCCATCGGGCATGGGGGACGGCGTGTCGAAGCCGACTTGCGTCTCGCCGCCGGACGTATCGGCCGGCGCGACCGTGTCCGGCGCGCTCGACGAGGGGCCCGTCGCGTCCCCGCCGCAGCCCGTCAGGGACAGGGCCATCGAGAGTGTGAAGGCGAGAGCGATGAGGCGAGAGCGGTCGACCATACACGTCTTCTACGGGCGGCCCCTTCTGATCGCAAATTCCGACAGCGGGCAAGCTCAGCCAGCAGCCCCCAGCCAGGACTCCCCCTTCACGCCGAGGGTCGCCATCGCAGCCTCGGCGGCGGCGATCCCCTGGAACTGGGCCTCTTCGAAGAAGGGCAAGCCGCCGAGGTCCGTGTGGGCCAGGAAGACGCGCCCCTCGGATCTCGCAAAGGCCCGCCGCGCCTCACCAAACTGCAATCCCGGCGTGGGGATGATGGTCCCGTGCCCCCAGCGACAGGTCTCGATGCGCTCGACACACCGCGGCAGGTCCGGGTGGCCACGTCGCAGCTCCGACAGCGCCGCCTCTCCGAGCGACTCGGGCGTCGCCGCGAGCAGCGCACCTCGTTCGGCGCGTCCGTAGGCGCGATACCACGTCCAGCAGATCGGGCTGTCCAGGGCTTCCCCGGGCGGGAGGCGCTGACCCAGCCGCTGATGCGACGCGTCGACATAGCCGAGCCCCTTCCCATCGCAGATGACGTTGTTCCAAGCGCCCGTGTCGGTCTCGGGGAGGCGGTTCAGGACCAGGTTCACGACGGCCCACGGCGCGTGCACGCCAAAAGGGCGACGGCCGAGCAGCCGCGCCGTGACGTGGTTCGGCGTCGCCAAGATGACGGCGTCGGCAGCGACCAAGCGACGGGCGTCCCCGCTCGCCGCGTCAAGGGTGACCTCGCCATCGGGCGTCACCGCGGTCGCGAGTGCATCGAGGGCGAGGCGCGGCCCCTCAAGCCCCGCGAGCCGCCGGAGCTGTTCGGCGAGCCAGCCGTTGCCTTCGGGCCACGTGAAGTAGTGGGTCCCCCGGGTCTCGGGCGTCTCAATGCTGCGCCGGCCCGCGAAGTAGTGGAGGCCCGCCCACGCCGAGACCTCGGCGATGCCCGCGCCATAGTCGTCCCGGCACGCGTAGTCGACGAACGCGAGGAGGCGCGTGCTCGTGAAGCGATGCCGTGTCAGCCAAGCGGCGAAGATCTCCCGATCGAGGGCCGTGAAGTCCGGATCCTGGCTCGATAGCGCCGTCGGGAGTGTAAACGCGAGCCGCCGATCGTTGCCGCGGGCGACGCGCAAGGCCGCCATGTCGGCGTCGAAACGCGCGAGCTCGGCGAGATCCGCCGTCGATGCCCCCGCCCGGAGGTAGAGGCCGTCGTACCATCGGCCGCGGAAGTAGAGGCGGTCCTCGGGCTCGAAGACGAGGTGGCGTTCGTCGAAGCGCCATCCGCCCGTCGCTTCGGCTCGCCCGGCGAGCCCGATGGCCTCCAAGAAGCGCAGGGTTGCGACGGATTCCGGATTGGGGACGGGGAGATAGTGCGCACCCCACGGGCAGCGCCCGGCGTCACCGCGCGCCGTTCCGCCGATGACGGACCCCATCTCGACCACCTCGACGTCCGTGACGCCGGCGTCCCGGAGCCGCCAGGCGGCCGACAGCCCGGCGATCCCCGCGCCGACGATGACGACGGCACGACGTGAGGACGGCGAGCGGCCGCGGTCCAGCGGCTTCGGGGCCTCACGGAGCCGGTGTCCTCGCGCTTCGTAGTCGGGCGCCGCGACCACGACGGGGGCCGGTGGGGGCGTTTCACGGCGACACCCCGATAGGGCCAGACCACCGAGCAGCGCGAGCGACTCGCGACGGGTGAGCCGCCCCGAAGCGGGGTCGCTCGAGGGATCGGGAGGCTCGGTGGGCGACGACACGCCCCGACCTTAGCCGCTCTCAACGCGCCTCGCGAGACCTGGCCCCGGCCTTTGAGTAAGATGATGCGCCATGACCGCCTCACGCTCATCCCTACGGCGCCTTCTTCTGCTTGCGGCCCTCTTTGGGAGCGCGTGCGGGAGCCCCGCGGTGATCAGCACGGGCGACTCGGACACCGGCGCGCTCGGTGGCGTCTGCGAACCCGGCGACGCGTGGTGCAACGGCGGCAAGCTGCTGAAGTGCCGGGCCGACGGAACGGACGTCTTCGAGACCGTCTGTGATTACGGGTGCTTCGATGGCGCGTGCCGAGATGGCGCTTGCGTCGACGGCTCGGTGCGGTGCGGCGGCCCTACCCTCAAGGAGACCTGTCAGAACGCCGAGTGGGTCAGCACCGTGTGCGACCAAGGCTGCATGAACGGCGAGTGCGTGGCGCAGGTGTGCGCGGCGGGCCGGGAGCTCTGCGAGCCCGACGGCAGCAAGGTCGTCCGCTGTTCGGCCGACGGGCTGGTGCTCGAGCACGTCGAGACCTGCCCCTTCGGCTGCGACGGTGCGACGGCGACGTGCCTGCCCGCCGTGTGTGACGACGGCGACCTTCGGTGCGGCGCGGCGGCGCAACCGGAGCGCTGCCGTGTGGACCGGCGTGGCTTCGAGGCCTTCGGCGAGCCGTGCGCCGAATCGTGCGCCGCCGGCGAGTGCTTGGTGTCGGCCTGCAAAGCCGGCGAGAAGCGGTGCGGCGCCGTCGGCGTGGAGACCTGCAACTCGGCGGGCAGCGCCTTCACCAAGACCGAGACGTGCGAATGGGGCTGTCTCGCCGGGCCGAGTGGCGGCGCCGAGTGCGCGCAATGTTTCCCCGACGCCCATCGCTGCAGTGGAAACACCATCGAATACTGCGAGACCCCCTTCGCGCCGTGGGTCGCCGTCAAGGAGTGCGCGCCCATCCAGACCTGCGCCAATGGCCAGTGCGCCGATGTTCTGAAGCTCGAAGGCGGCGCTACGCTGGACTCCGTCCGGCTCCTGCTCACGGAGGCTCTCGCCGAGTGTTGGATGCAGATGCTGACGAAGTCGAAGCAGGAGACCGGCGACCGCTACATCTGCCGCGGCCTCGACACGCTCGGGCTCACGGGTGACATCGGCCAAGCCGAGCTGGTGTCGTGGTTCTGCGACAACGCGGGCGAGGGGCTCGGCGAGAGCGACTTTACGACCGCGGAGCTCTTCGACGCGGCGAGCGACGTCATGGGCTGCGGCACGCTCGACTGGCTCGATCTCACCGTCGACACGCTCAATCAGAAGGTCCACGCCGGCGTCTTCACGGACGAGTGCATCGCGTTCGACCGACCGGACAAGGAGATCCTGGTGGCGCCGTGTGAGGAGTTGAAGCAGGAGTGACAAGCGCCCGACTTGGGGGCAGAATCCGCGCCCCGCGTGTCTGCGGGGATGGAGATCGAAGTGAGTCAGGCGCCTCATTACCACGTCCACGCCATCTCGAAGCTGCTCACGAGCAGCGCTCTGGTCGGGCTCCCAGTGACCCTCAAGGGTTGGGTACGCACCCGGCGCGACTCGAAGGCGGGTCTCTCGTTCATCCACGTCCACGACGGGTCCTGCTTCGACCCAATTCAGGTCATCGCCAAAGCCGACCTGACGAATTACGACAGCGAGATCCTGCGCCTCACGGCTGGTTGCGCGCTCGAAGTCGACGGCCACCTGAAGGTCTCCGAGGGCAAGGGGCAGGCCTACGAGCTCGAAGCCGACGCGGTTCGGGTGGTCGGCTTCGTCGACGATCCCGAGACCTACCCGATGCAGCCGAAGCGGCACACGATGGAGTATCTCCGTGAGATCGCGCACTTGCGCGCCCGGTCGAACATCATCGGCGCCGTGACGCGCGTCCGGAATACGCTCGCGTACGCCGTTCACCGCTTCTTCCAGCAAGAAGGCTTCTTCTGGATCCACACGCCGATCATCACGGCGTCGGACTGCGAAGGGGCGGGCGAGATGTTCCGCGTCTCGACCCTCGACCTACAGAACCTGCCGCGCACGCCGGACGGCAAGGTCGACTTCTCGAAGGACTTCTTCGGCCGCGAAGCACACCTGACCGTGTCGGGCCAGCTGAACGTCGAGACCTACGCCATGGCGATGAGCAAGGTCTACACCTTCGGGCCGACCTTCCGCGCCGAGAACTCCAACACGCGCCGGCACTTGGCCGAGTTCTGGATGATCGAGCCGGAGCTCGCCTTCGCGAACATCCAGGACGACATCGCGCTCGCTGAACGCTTCTTGAAGAGCATCTACAAGGCGCTCCTCGACGAGCGGGCCGACGACCTCGCCTTCTTCCGTGAGCGTGTGGACCCGGGCTGCGTGGCGCGGCTCGAGAAGCTCGTCGAATCGGAGTTTGCGCAGATCGACTACACCGACGCGATCAAGGCGCTACAGGCCTCGGGCAAGAGCTTCGAGTTCCCCGTGAGCTGGGGTATCGACCTCCAGAGCGAACACGAGCGCTACTTGACCGACGAGTACGCGGGCCGTCCCATCGCGGTGGTCAACTACCCGAAGGACATCAAGGCCTTCTACATGCGCATGAACGACGACGGGAAGACGGTCGCGGCCATGGACATTCTCGCGCCCGGCATCGGCGAGATCATCGGCGGAAGTCAGCGTGAAGAGCGCCTCGACGTCCTCGACGCCCGCCTCGACCAGATGGGCCTGCCGAAGGAAGATTACTGGTGGTACCGCGACCTCCGTCGCTACGGCACCGTGCCGCACTGCGGCTTCGGGCTGGGCTTCGAGCGCGCCATCCTGTACGCCACGGGACTGGAGAACATCCGGGACGTCATCCCCTTCCCGCGCACACCGCGCAGCGCCGACTTCTGACCTCTCTCGGCCCTGCGGGGCCGGCCCCGTCTCGAACCTCGTCCGCATGGAGTCCACCGTGAACACTTTCGCCCTTCGGGGTCGCCGCTTCGCCTTCGCCGCCGTCGCTCCTCTGTTCGGCTTCTTGTCGCTCGGCTGCGCCGGTGGGACCACCGAGGCCCCGGTCTACACCGGTGATCCCTACGTGGTCCCCTCGGCGGTGGACCAAGGCGGTGGCGTGGCCGAGTGCCGAACCACCTCGGAGTGCAGCGGCATCGACGCCGGGACCTGCAAACACGCCCAGTGCGTGGACGGCGCGTGCGTCGTCCTGAACGACCTGCCCGGCGCCGTCTGCGACGAGCCGAACGGCGACCTCGGCGAGTGCCAGGCGGCCCGCTGCGACAGCGCCGGGGCCTGCGTCCCCTCCACGGCCCTCGACGGTGCCGTCTGCGGCGAGCTCGATAACTGCACCCGCAGTGTCTGCACGGGCGGCGTCTGTGGCACCCCGGTGACGCGCGACTGCGACGACGGCGATCCGTGCACGACTGACCAGTGCAACCCCACGTCGGGCTGCGAGTGGACCCAGAACACGAGCGTCTGCGACGATGGCGACTCGTGCACGTCGGGCGACGCCTGCAACGCCGCCGGCCTCTGCCAGGGGACCCCGTCCTGCGAGTGCAAGACCGACGGGGACTGTATCGCCAAGGACAAGAACAAGTGTGACGGCGCCTCGAAGTGCGTCGAGAACAAGTGCGAGAACGACGCGGCAACGGCCGTCGACTGCTCGGCCATCTTGAAAGACCTCGAGATGTGCGAGTCCGTGGAATGCAACGAGACCACCGGCAAGTGTGACGTCGCCATCGAGGAGTACAAGCTCTGCGACGACGGCAACGCCTGCACCACCGGCGAGTACTGCAACGCGGCCGGCGCCTGCATCGTCAAGAACGTCGTGTGCGAGTCGAACTGCACGGACGAGAAGAACGAAGACGGCGACGACGACACGGACTGTGCCGACATCGACTGCGAGAACGACTCGGCCTGCGCCAAGTAGCCGACGGGCGGACCTTTGGGCCGCCTTGGCCTACCCAGGGGTGCCTCGGCAGCCTCCGGGCCCGCTCGACGCTCTGCTTCTCCTCAAGTCGCTAGGGAACGTGATAGCGTCTCCTCGGGCCGCGAAAGCGACAGAGGGGGCGATCATGCAGTGGCAGTCGAAGCGCGCTGACTCCGCGCAACCGGGTTTCGTTTCGATCTGGCCCGCGGTCGCGCTGACCGCCCTCACCGCGCTCTCGTGCGCCGACGTCGCGCCAAACTCGAGCAACGCGGGGATGACGGAGTCGGACCGCTTCGCGAGGGCGATGGCGACGACGACGTGCCCGCCCATGCTTGAGCGCTACCCTGTGAACGGGCCGCACAACGGTGGCTACGACAAGAACGCGCTCGTCTACACGTGCCCGCCGCACCCGGCTTCATCGAAGGACGGTTCCGACTTCCTCGCGGGTGACCACTGGGGCAACGATCTCTTCGCGGCGAAGGGCACACCGGCCGTGGCGCCGCGCACCGGCACGGTGGTGAAGGCTGGGTGGAACGCGGTCGGCGGCCTTCGGGTGACGATTCGTGACGGCTGCGGCTGGTACTACTACTCGGCTCACCTCGACACCATCGCGCCGGGCATCGTCGAGGGAACGTCGGTGAACGCGGGCGACTCGATCGGGACGGTCGGCAACACCGGCAACGCGTCTGGCACCTCGCCACACATCCATTTCTCAATCTTTCCCGATAATTGCTACAACTGCGGCGTCGACCCCTTCCCCTATCTCGAAGCGGTCGACGCGTCCGCCTGTACGGGCCAGTCATGCACCCCGAAGTGTGATGGCGCGACGATCGTCAGCGCCGACTGTAGCACCGGCGACTGCGCCGCATTCGGAGCGACGTGCATCATCAAGAACGGCGCTCCCACGTGCGCCGCGAGTGGCTGCACGCCGACGTGTAGCGGCTCCAAGATCATCGCCGCCGACTGCAGTGAAGGGGACTGCGGGGCCTTTGGGCTCCCGTGTCAGATGGTGGGTGGCGTCCCGCAGTGCGTCGTTTCATGTACGCCGAAATGCGAAGGCACGGTCGCCGTCGCCGCCGACTGCAGCAAGGGCGACTGCGGCGCCTTTGGGGCCGCGTGCGTCATGCAGGGTGGGCAGCCGACCTGCGCGCTCTCGTGTACCCCGACGTGCCAGGGCAACGTCATCATCGCCGCTGACTGCAGCCAGGGCGACTGTGGCGCGTTTGGCGCGACGTGCTCGATGGGGACGGGTACCCCGACCTGTGTCGCGCCGACCTGCGACGCCCACTGCGAGGGGACGATCTTGACCGGCGCCGACTGCTCACAAACCCAGTGCGCGGCGCAGGGTAAGGCGTGCATCCAGACCGGGAACGGGCCTGCGTGCGGTAGCGGCTGCACGCCCACCTGTAACGGCACCGTCATGGTGGGCGCCGACTGCAGCACTGGCGATTGTGGCGCCTTCGGAGCCAACTGCGTGATGCAAAGTGGTCAGCCGACGTGCAAGACGCCGTGTGAGCCGCATTGCGAAGGGACGGTCGCCGTCGATTCGCAGTGCGGGGAAGGCGATTGTGGCAAATTCGGCGCAACCTGCACGCTCGACGGCAATCTGCAGCCGGTCTGCAAGGCGGGCTGCAAGCCCCACTGTGAAGGCAACGTGATCATCGACGCGGAGTGCAAACCCGGCGACTGCGGCGCCTTCGGGCTCACCTGTGGTCTCCTGAGCAACGGACCCGAATGTGTCTCATCCAAGGCGTGCGAGCCGGGCTGCTCAGGCGACGAGGTCGTCTACGCCGACTGCACCCGTGGCAACTGTGGCGCCTTCGGCCTCACCTGCGGTCACTTCAACCAGGGGCCCGAGTGTACGAAGAAGGCCTGCACGCCGCGCTGCGAGGGCAACAAGATCATCGGCGCGAGCTGTAACGAAGGCGACTGCGGCGTGTTCGGCGCCTACTGCCAGATGGCGGGCGGCGAGCCGCGTTGCGTCTTCAGCCAGTGTGTGGACTCGCCGACCTCGGCGCCGTATGTGCACGACATCTGCTTCGACGGGAAGCGCCATCAATGCGACGCCGTCGGTGGCGTCGTGGAGAAGCCGTGTCCGGCAGGCCAGGGCTGCAACGCCTGCGCAGGATGTGGGCCAGAGCCGACCGAAGTCTGCGACTTCAAAGACAATGACTGTGACGGCCAAGTCGACGAAGGGACCAAGAACACCTGCGGTGGCTGTGGCGCGCCCCCGACCGAGACGTGCGACTACGCGGACAACGACTGCGACGGGCAGACCGATGAAGGGCTCCGTAACGCCTGCGGCCTGTGTGGGGCGCTCCCCACCGAGACCTGCAACTACGCCGACGATGACTGCGACGGGCAGACCGACGAAGGCCTCCGAAACGCCTGCGGCCTCTGCGGCCCCGACAAGGCCGAGCTCTGCAACTACCTGGACGACGACTGCGACGGCACGACGGACGAAGGCGTCAGCGACAGCCTCGGCGAGAGCTGCTCGGTGGGCCAAGGCGCCTGCCAGGCGTGGGGCATCGTGCAATGCGCCCTCGGTGGCGCAGGGACGAGCTGCGCGGCGACGGCGGGTCAGCCGGGCGTCGAGCTCTGCAACGGCGTCGACGACGACTGCAATGGTACGGCCGACGATGGCTTCGCGATCGGGGAGGCCTGTCCGATCGGGACCGGCCTGTGCGCGGCCCAGGGCGCCTGGGTGTGTGACGCGTCGGGCGTCGCGGTGTGCCAGGGTCAGCCGAAATCCTGCAGCGATGGCGATCCCTGCACCCAGGATTCCTGCGACCCGGCGATGGGCTGCGTGAACGAGTCCGGGGCCCCGGCGGGCGAGCTCTGTTGCGGTGGCCCCGCGGGGTGCCCGTCCGGGACGGTCTGCTCCGACGGGTCCTGCATCGGGGCGCTCTGCGCGCCGTGTGACAGCGACGGAGACTGCGGGGTGACCGGCGCGAGCTGCCTGTCTTATCCGGAGGGGAAGCGCTGTGCGACGCCGTGTGGCTCCGAGGGGACCTGCCCGCTCGGCTTCGAATGTGAGCTACCGCATCGTGACGGCGACGGTGTCGCCGTCTGCGTCGGCGCCAGCGGCTCTTGTACGTGCGGCTTCGACGAGAAACCCGGCTGCTTCAGCGGCGACGTGGCCATCATCGATAGCTGCGGCTCCAAGGTCACCGTGGTCAAAGCCTGTGAGAGTGGCTGCGCCGACGCCAAGTGCTGCCCCGCCGGGACGACCGAAGCAGACAGCGTCTGTGTCCCCGAGGGTGGCGGTGACGACGTGTCGAGCGGCGACGCCAGCGCCCCATCGGACACGTCGACGCCACTGGACGACGTGAGCGCGCCGGACGACGCCGGGGCGACCGACACGTCGGACAACCCCGGCCCCGGTGCCGACACGGGCCCGGTCGTAGCGGACACGGTCGACACGGAGCTGCCGACCGATTCCGACAGCGGCGGCACGACGGGCGCCGACGTCACGAACACGGGCGACGTGACGGACGAGCCGGAGACCGATCTCTCGCCGAGCCTCTCCAGGCCCAAGACCGACGGCGGGTGCAGCAGCACCGGCGCCGCGTCGCCGAGCCTCATCTCCATGGCGCTCGCCTTCCTCGCGCTCGTGATCCTGAAAAGGCGCTCACGTCGTGCGAAATTTGCCGAGTGTCTCGCCCGTTCCTGATCCGTCTCGACCCCCCGGAGCCCACTGAATGTCACGTCTGCTCGAGAAGTCCCTGATCGCCTCCCTCCTTCTGCTGGCGAGCCCACTCGCCCGCGCCAACGACAGTTCGTACGGCGGGTGTTCTGGGCTCCCGAGCGGCGTGAACGGCAAGCTCGAGTGCGTCCCACTGGCGAACGACCAGATCGCGCTCATCGACGAGAAGCTCGACATCGAGCTCAGCCATCGCGGCGCCAAGATCGTGGCCCGGTACACCTTCGAGAACACGGGCGACGCGACGACGGTCGACGTCGGCTTCCCGCTCGAGAGCCCTTTCGGCGAAGAGCACGACAACGGGGACGTCCATGGCAAGGCGCCTCTGTTCCCCGGCTATCAAGTGCGCCTCGATGGCGCGGCGGCGGGCCACGCCGTGTTCATCCCGAAAGCGCAGGGGAACGGCGCCGCCAAGAAGGCCGCGACCGACTTCGGCTACGACTCGGTCTTTCTAGTGGAAGTGCCCTTCGCCAAAGGGCAAACGCGCGTTCTCGAGCACCACTACGAGACGGGCGCGAGCCTCGTGGCTTACGCCTACACTCCTTTTCGTTACATTTTGAGGACGGGCGCCAATTGGAAAGGTGGCAAGATCGGGAAGATCGCCATCACGGTCCGCGTGCAGGAGCCGCTCACGGGCGACTGTCACGGCGCCTCGATCCCCGGCATGGTCTGGAGCGTCGAGCGCCGAGCCTTCGAGTTCAGTGCCACGAACTGGCGGCCCAGCATCGACCTCCGGGTGACCTACTCCCCGTCGCTCATTGCGGCCCACATCCGCGTGTCGTCCTTGGAGACCATGCCGGCCGCCGACGAGCTCCTGGCGCTGTCCGACGCCGCGCTCGACGAGAAGCTGGCCGCGCTCCCCCCCAAGGAGCTGCTCAGCCTCTACTCGGACCTCCTCGCCATCCATCATCTGAAGAAGCCGACCTCCAAACCCAACAGCGAGCTCTGCGACACCGACCTGAAGGCGCTCCGCTACACCTGGAAGCGCGATCCGAACGTCACGCTGGCGACCTTGCCGCCGTGGGTCTCGAAGCTCCTCGTGCGCGCCGCAGCCCTCCTCGAAGCGCGAAAGGTGAAGGTGGAGCCGCTCCCTCCCGCGTGAGTCGCGCATCACGAGGGCCGTGAATCTGCGCATGGACACGGGCACCCCGAGCGCCACAAGGGTGTCGATGGCGTGGGGCTCGCCGGGTCAGCCCTTCTCGCGCGCCAGCAGCGCCGCCTTCCTCCCTAGCCCCCAGCGATAGCCGGTGAGCGCGCCGTCACGACCGATGACGCGGTGGCATGGCACGGCCACGGCGATGGGGTTGTTCGCACACGCGCCTGCGACCGCGCGCACGGCGGTCCGTGCGCCGATCGCTTCCGCGAGCGCACCATAGGTCGTGGTCTGCCCCAGCGGGATGGCTCGCAGCGCCTGCCACACGCGCGCCTGAAACACGGTGCCGCGAATGTCGACGGGGAGCGTCGCAGCGAGCCGAGGTTCGTCAACGACCGCGACTGCGGCGTCGACCAGCGCGTCGAAGGCCGCGTCGGCGTCGCGCCGGATGGCCTTTGGGAAACGGCGTCGAAGATCCGCGTCGAGAACGGCCGGATCGTCGCCGAGCAAGATGGCGCACACGCCCCGATCCGACGCGGCCACCAGGGCCAGGCCCAGAGAACACGGCCGGCAGGCGACCTGAAGCGTGACCCCGTCGCCACCACGCGACGCCGAGCGGGGCGTCATGCCGAGCGAGGCGCCATCGCCGTCGTAGAAGCGACCCGCGGACGAGTAGCCGGCCTCTACCCAGGACGCGGTCACGCTCGCGCCGCTCAAGAGGCCATCCGTGAGCCGTTCGCGCCGCCGGGCGCGGGCCCAGGCTTGTGGCGTCAGCCCCGTGGCCGCCAGGAAGGTCTTGTGGACGTGGTGGGGGCTCAGTCCGGCGTGCGAGGCGAGGGTCGAGAGCGACGCCGGTGGGGTGTCTTCGAGGAGGCGGCACCACTCGGCGACCAAGGCCGCGCGCCGGAGCGCAGGCGGGGGGAGCTCGGGACGACAGCGTTGGCACGGCCGATAGCCGGCCGAGATCGCCGCGCCTCCCGACGCGAAGAACGCGACGTTCTCACGGCGCGGCCGGCGCGAGGGACACGACGGGTGGCAGTAGACGCCGGTCGTGGCCACGGCGTAGACGAAGACGCCGTCGGCGTCGGTCTGGCGGGCGAGGACGGCCTCCCAGCGGGCGGCATCGTCGAGAAGGTCGGGTGTGGACTTCATGTCCTGATCCTACCAACCCAGCCCCCCTCTGACGCTCCGCCGCTTGTGATCGAATTCAGTTTTCCGGCGGGCTCTCTCAGACGGGAGCCTCGGCGTCGCCCAGCGTTCACTCGCGGCGCGCGCCTTCGAACAGACGCGGCAGTAGGAGCGCCTGCGCGACCCAGAAGACCGATCGAATGACGATGGCGAGAAGCGTCCGCGTCTCGTAGGCGCCACCTGTGAGTACGTGAACACCGAATGCCGCGAAGACCACCAACGTCGCGATCGCGACTGCCCGGGCTACCCAGAGGGTCCAGACGCGACCGTCCAGCGTCGCGAGCCCACTCACGATGTAGGCGAAGCCAGCACCGAAGTTGAACATCAGGACGAACGGGACGACGGCGCCGGCTTGCGCGCGCGCCTCCGGACCGCCGAAGAGCACGTGCCCGCCTTCGACCAGTGTTGCGATACCGAAGAGGATGGCCATCACACCGAGGAGCCAGCGCATGGGTGTGCGCCTCAATTGAGTACGAACCGGCGTCACGGCGCTCATGTCGCGGCCTTCCCGTCGCCCCAGTGCTTGAGGGAGAGCACGCCCGTCAGTACCACCGAGGCCGTCATCGCCACGGCGCCGAGCAGGACGAAGATCGGTGACAGTCCCAGGTAGACCTCGCCGAGGATGCCGGCCGGCATGAGGAGCCCTGCGAGGCCGAGGCCCGCCGCCGTGCTACGCGCCTTGTCGCTCGCCGTGCCCAGACGCACGAGCACGAAGCCGAGTGCCAGGTTCAGGAGCGCGAAGAGGTTGCCGTGGACGTGTGCCAGACGCGCCTCGAAGTGCTTGCCGACGGCGTAGCTGGCGACCCAAGCCTCTTTGTCTGGAGCGAAGTCCCGTAGATAGATGAGGAGAAACCCGTAGGCCATGAAGCCCGCCATCACGAGCAGGCCCACACCGACGTTCAAACGACCTGTCTTCACCTTCGTTCCTCCTCCCGCTTCCCAGCGGATGAGCGGCGGCTCAGAAGCGGTGCCATCGCCCGGCTCCGCGGTGTGCGGGCGCCTCTGGGTCGACGAGCAGCCGCTCTGCCTTGAAGACAAGGTAAGTGACTACTTACTTCCTTGCAAGCTCCGGTGACAAGACGGCCCGCGGGAGGGGCCAAACGGCCTAGCTATAGTCGTATTGACAAGCTCCGGCTCAGGCGAGTGAGATGGAGCTCACTTGGAGGAGTATGGCGCACCCGTCCCCGACGCCGCTCGCCGTCCCGTGGGAGATGAAGCCCGTGGCGTCGGCCGAGCCGACCGAGCAGGAGCTGAACGACGGCCGCGTCCGTTATGCGGTGCGTCACGAGCCCATCGCGGACGTGACGCCGCGGATGCTCCTGTGGTGGTTCGACAATATGGCCGGCAACGTCGAGGTCGGCGGCCAGGTCATCCCCCGCTTCCGAGCCTGGCACCCGACCGACCACGTCCGCATGAGCTACGTGACGCGGGGCCGCAACGACCATCGGATGGGCCCGGGCTCGAAGTTCCGCACCCTTGAGGACCGCGGACAGGACGCCCGCTATCGCGTCGATCTGGTCGCCGAGGTGCAGCGCCTCGACGAAGGCGGTCTCACCTACATCGGCCGTTGGTTTGGGGTGGAGGTGTGCCGTCTCGAGTGCACTTTCGACGCGACCTATCGAGGTACCCTGGTGACCAGCGCGCTCACCGTCGGGGGCACCCTTGGCCTCCTGGGCCGGGCCGTGACCCCGCGTGTGTTCGCGCGCTCGCGGGGGCTCGCGTGGCAGCGGCACCATGTCGAGGAGGTCGGCAACTGGCAGTTCTTCCTGCCGAAGCTCTTTCGGGATGAGACCGGGTCCGCGGGCTAGTGACAGCACTCTGTGTTACACGCTCGGCCATGGCGTCCTTCTGCCGAGCCCTCATCGTCTTCGTCGCGACGCTCGCGTGCACCACGACGGGTGAGCGGCGACGCCCGGATGACGACGCTCATCGCTACGACGGACCGGTCATCGACGTCCACACGCACGTCTTCTTCGACGGGCAATCGGGAGGGCTCCCCGGCCTGGACGGCAGCCCAGCGGGCGTGCTCGCGGCCGCGGAGGCGCCCCGAGTGGCGCGAGTGGGCGTGATCGTGATGGCCCCGCGACCGGGAATCGCCGCGACACGCGCTCTGAACGACCGGCTAGCCGCTTTCGTTCAGACGACGCCGACGCGCCTCTTCGGAATCGGGACGGTGCACCCCGCGGACGGCGCCGACGCGATCGCCGAGCTGAGCCGGTTCCCGGCGCTCGGGATCCGCATGCTGAAGCTGCATCCGAACACCCAGGGGTTCGACCTCGCGAGCCCGGAGGTGAACGCGGTGGTCGCGGCGGCAGGCCAGGTCGGCTTGCCAGTGCTCCTCGACTTCTCGGGGCTCTTTCAGGCGCAGGACCTCGGGAAGTACCTGATGCTCGCCGTCAAGAACCCGAAATCAAAGCTGATTCTCGCTCACATGGGCGGGACTCGTTTCCACGAGCTGCTCGTCCTCACGGCCCTTCGGGAGCACGGGAGCTACGCCAACAACGTGTGGGTCGATCTCTCGGCAGTGGCTCACCTCTACGCCGACTCGCCTTACCGCGACCAGCTCGTCCACGTCATTCGGCGGCTTGGAACGGACCGCGTGCTTTTCGCGTCGGACTTCCCTTTCGACCGCACACCGGCGCAGGCGATGGCCGACGTCCACGCGCTCGGCCTCACCGCCGCCGAAGAGCGTCAGATCTTCCACGATAACGCCGCGGCACTCCTCGGCTTCGACAGCGGAGAGACCCCATGACCTCACCCTGCGCCGACAGCGGCCCCCTTCACGCCTCCTGTCATTGCGGCGCCATCGGCTTCAGCGTGCCGTCGGCGCCGACCAAGCTCACCGAGTGCAACTGTTCGATCTGCGGCCGACTTGGTGTGCTCTGGGCCTACTACGAGGTCAAAGACATCGTCTGGGAACGCGGCGAAGGCACGACGGTCCCCTATGTCTGGGGCGACCGCTGCATCGAGTTTCACCACTGCCCGATCTGCGGCGTGACGACCCACTACGGCGGCGTGCTGGCGGAAG
The DNA here is from genome assembly GCA_018780435.1 of Myxococcales bacterium. Classification (GTDB taxonomy): domain Bacteria; phylum Myxococcota_A; class UBA9042; genus SXOO01. Next base: position 3,270 of record JADMJS010000188.1, on the reverse strand, counting down.
GCGCCCCATCGGACCCGACCAGCCGCTTCGCCGTGAACGCCCGCAACCTCCCTCTCACGGCGCCGGTGACGGTTCGCCGCTTCGATGGTCGGTCCTCGTGGACGACCCTCGCCCACGATCGACAGTGGCCGTGGCCCGATCAGCCGGACGTGCTCGACGGCCCTTGATCGCCGGGAAGTTCTCTGCGACGTCCCACGTTTCGTCATCCACCCCGTTAGGAGCCCCCATGTCTGTGTCTCGTGCCCTCGTCTTCGCCGCTGCGCTCGGCTTATCTACTGCCGCCGTCGCCCCGGACGCGTCGGCCGACAGCCCACCGAAGCGGGCAACCGCGGCTCAGCGCGCGTCGTTCAAAGAGGCGCTCGCCGCAGGACGCAAGGCCGTGAAGGCCAAGGACTACAAGACGGCTATCGCGCAGTTCGAGTCGGCCCTGAAGGTGGTGCCGAGCTCGTCCTCCGTGCTCGGTGAGCTCGGGTGGGCCTACTTCCTCGACGGGCAGCTCGACAAGGCCGAGGCGAAGACGAGCGACGCCATTCGGATCTCGGTGCGGGCCAAGCAGCTCGGTGCCCTGCACTACAACTTGGGTCGCGTCCTCGAAGCCGCGGGCAAGCAGGACGAGGCGCGCTCTGAGTACACGGAGTCGCTCTCGTATCGAAACAACGACACGGTCCAGAAGCGGGTCGCTGGGCTTGGTGGCGTCCTCGTGACCGCGCTCGTGGTGGACGGGGAGACGAGCTTCGAGAAGGCCGTCGGGGACAACGTCTACTGTACGGAACCGCTGGACAAGACGAGCGCGGACGAAGACGCCCGCTGCACTTGGACCGAGAGCGAGGACGAGACCCTCGACGGCAGTGGGATCGACCAGGTACGGCTCGTCCGCCTCGAGGGCAGCGCCGACGAGATCGGTGGGTCCGTGGACGCGACGATGCTCCTCCTTCGCCAGGACGCCCGCTGGTTCAACATGGATGTCGTGGCGGACAGTTGGGTGCCCGGCATGGACTACATCTACAACAACGGCGAGGTCGAGAGCTTCAAGGCGGCCGACCTCCTCCCGGACCTCCCGGGGAAGGAGGTCCTCGTGGTCCAGAAGGCGAGCTCGGTGGACCACGACCCGGGCGCGGAGATGACCACGTCCGACATGATGAAGACGTGGCACCTCTGCGGCCTCCTCGAGGGCGCGCCGACCTGTGTCTCCGTCAACATCGAAGTCGAGTGGGAATCAAACCAGCTCGAGGGCGAGAGCTGGGACGCCGGCAAGAAGCTCGACGGCGGCAAGTGGGCCCTGAAGGTCGCGATCGAAGACGGCCAGATCGCCATCAGCACGACGGGCAAGGCCGACGATCTGCAGCCGGAATCGCAGGCGTGTCTCGGTCGCCACTCGTTTGCGGAGCTGACGAAGAAGGCGTGCGCCAATACCAAAGTCGGGAAGTGACTTCGACTCCTGCCGCATGGGACTCCGGGCGGCGAGGTTGAACGAGCCCCGCTCACGGCACGGCGGTTGCTCTGCGGCGGCGCCCGATGCACGCCCCACCCGACTCGCGCTCCTACGCACCCGCTGCCATCGACATCGGAATCCAGCGCGCCCGTCGCGCTCGTGACGTTCTGGCGCGAGGTGCGCGGTGAGCGGCGCCATCCCGCCCAAGCGGCGTCTCCTATCGGCAAGGACCGGGACGTCGTCGAACGACGTCGTACCATCCCACGCCCTCGGTGTTGTCCTCAGCATCGTGGGTCTCGTATTCGGCATTGGGTGTCCGCCGGTATTCTTCGTCTGGGCCGTCGTGAGCCTGTTCATCTCGGTCCAGGCACTAGCGGCTCGCCGCAAATACGCGCTCGGCATCGGCGCACAGGGCCTGTCGTATGGTCCTGACTCTCCCGCCGGGCCTCCCGCGACGTCCGGCTCGGAACGCTGGGCGCCGGACGACATCGATGCGCTTCGGGTGACCTTCTTGTCCGGCACGGTCGCCGAGGTCGCGTTCCGAACCCGAGATGGCGTCACACGTTGCTGGGTCGCGCGCGTCCCCGACACCCTCGACTTCCTGAACGACATCAGCGCCTTCGCGAACGCGGCAACGCTCGGCGAGCGCTGGCGGCCGCGGGCCTGGCCGCTCTTCATCTTGAGCCTCATCGGCTTTCCAATCTCTCCGGCGCTCATGGGGCTCGTCTTTGCGCCGCTGATCACCGCCGTCCCCGAAGCCTGGAATGAGCTCGCCGTGACGCTGCTCCTCTTCAGCCTGCTCTGTCGAGCGGCGACGGCGCCCGCGATGCGGACGGCGCTGACGATTCGCGCGTTCAGTCGGGCACCATCAGGGACGGACGCCTCCCGCGCGAGCGTGATCACGACTGGGAGGGATGACGCGTCTCGCGGGTAATGGGACGGCGTCGATCGATGACGTTAGAACGAATCAGCATAGGGTAATAGTTGCACTACGTCCGCGCGGTGGGATCGAAACCGGCCTCGTGCCGGTTGCGCTGAGGTGCGTTCGTGTCCAACGTTCGATGTTCTGTTATCTTTTCATCTATGTCGTGGCTGGGCCAGCCCTCGAGAGGCAGCGTCTCGGCGTGCTCGGGGCCGTCAAGCGCCCACCGTGGGACCTGTCCGACCGCGACCTGACCCTCGCGTTCGCCGACTGTGCCGCCCGCGAACGCGGCGCCCTCGCGTCGCTGCTCGAACACCTCGGGGACTACGACGCGCGTGGCCTTGGAAGTCCCACTGCGGGAACCTGCGAGTGCCGCTATGCAGCGCGCAGGAGGAACTCGACTTTGACGGCATCATAGGGAAAGGCGATGCCACCCGTGTCCGCTCGGTCCAGAAGTCCTGCTGCCAGAAGAGCCGTAACGTCGGAATGGACGCCCTTCACGTCACGGCCGACGCGACGGGCCGCTTCCCGGATCGAGACGGGCCCTGCCCCGCATAGTGCCTTCAGTATCTCCCACCGCTTCGCAGTGAGGACCTTCCAAAGCAGCTCGGGCGAGGTGAAGCTGATTCGAGAAACGTCCGCAGGCTGACCCGCCCGCCAGGCACTTGCGAACTGAGCGAACGATTGTTCTGCGTCGCGGACCTCAAGAATGACGGTGTTCACGGTTCCACCTCGCGATATCGCGCTCGAAGTCGGCGAGGACCGCCTCGGGCGTGCTGAAGTAGTATCGGGACTCCTCGCTTCCGAAGTGACGATGGTCTCCCTTGCCGACTTCATTGTCGTACCGAACCACGCAGTTGCCTACGACCGCAACAAGGCCGTCTACGAAGCGCTTCGCTACGGGGTGAAGGTCCGA
>JADMJS010000043.1 GCA_018780435.1 Myxococcales bacterium | reverse complement strand
CGAGTGAGGAAGCGTGACCACGTGTCTTCGGAGGACCACCAGATGATCCAGGCTTTTCCAGCGATCCGGTCCTCCGGGACCAGCCCCCAGTAACGCCCATCTTCGGAGAAGTCACGGTTGTCGCCCATCACGAAGACGTGGCCTTCCGGCACGATCAGCTCAGTTCGGCCGACGTCGTTCTTGACCACGGCATCTTGGCCCAGTCCTCCCCAGCCGGAGAGCAAGAACGGGGACGGCCGGGCAGGAGGCCAATCGGCCTCGTTACGGAGGGCTCGCGGCGCTTCGAACACCACAGGGCGGGCTCCCCCGCAGGAGAGACCGGGCGTGTCGCCACCGGTCGTGCGTTGGCACTCACAGAGCGACCCGGGCAGGATGTACTGCGTGGTGAAGGTGACATCGCCGACGGTGCTCTCGACGTGTTCACACGGGCATCCAGGCTCGGTGACGCCGGCCGCGAGGGCCCTTGCGGCTTCGGCCGAGCGGGCAGGGCGGGCACTGCAGGATTCGCCGGGTTCACCGAGGCAAGGCCCGCGCGACCGTACGGTCAAAGCGTCCGGTGATAGGGGCTCCTCATTGACGATGACGACGTTGTCTTCGAGGCGGACCCGGTCGCCACCCACGGCGATGATGCGCTTCACGAAGTGTTTGCCGGCATGGGGGCCTGCTCGCGGAAAATCGAACACGACGACTTCACCTCGCGCGGGGCGGCGCCAAGCAAAGAGGCGCTTCTCGCTGAAGGGCAGCTTGATGCCGTAGACGAACTTCGCCACGAAGATGCGGTCGCCGACGAGGAGCGACGGGATCATGGAGCCCGTCGGGATCTGGAAGGCCTCGAACAGGAAGGCGCGGATGAGGAGCGCGATCACGATAGCGACCGTGAGCGAGCCCACGAAGTCGAAGTGACCGCCGCCGAACGCGGCCGGGAGGTGTTGGCGGACGAGGAGCTCGAGCGACGCCGTAGAGGCGCGAATTCGTTCAAGTTCGCGGTGGCCGAGAGGCCGGGCCGCGAGCGCCGCCCGGAGGGCGCGCGTGCCGTCAGCCAGCTCCCAGACGATCTCCTCGGGGAGTCGTCGTCGGTGGCGTCGAAGCACTCGAGGCAGCTCGTGCGAGATCCCCTCGGCGCGATCGATGAGCGCACGCCGCTCCCGTCGCGGCAATGGCCACGGAAGTTCAGCAGCTGGCTCACGGGCCCCATCGGGAGCGTCCGCGTGGGGCGCGCTGCGTTCGGGCTCGGCGTCTGAAGGCTGCAACGGGGCCTGGGCCTCTGTCCTCGAATCCGGCGCGGGGAGTGGGATCCGCTCAGGGTCGGCGGATGCCTTCAGGACTGGCGGCTTATAGTGCGTCGTCCGCTTTGGATCAACTCACGTGTCCGGACCCGGGGCCTGCTGCCCTTCAGACCGAACAAGCCGACGCGATTTCCAGTGACGCTAGGTGGGCGTCACGCCTCGGGTATGTCGAGTACAAAGAAGTGACGTATCAAAGTCGGTATGGGTCATCCATTCGCGGCGAAGGCCCGCGATGGGAGCAAGGCGGCGGGCCTTTTACGACCGAGCCCTTAGACCACCGGTAGGGAGTTCTGACACCACGACGAGATTCGCTGCCGTAGGGATTCGAGGCGAACTTGCGCCTCAAGGAGCTCGGCTCGGAGTGACGCCTGTCCTCCCACGGTGACCGAGGGATCGAAGAGACGGGAGCGGCACCACTCGTAAGTCGACCAGAAGCGGAGCTCGAGAGAGATTCCATCGGCGTGGTCTTCGGAGAGGACACGTGCCAGCTCGCAGAACGCGACGGCAGCGTGTTCGAGGGCCTCGACGGCGACGTTCCCCGCTTCACGTTCCTCTTCATCGGAGCTGGCTAACCAAGCCTGTAGGTTGGCGAGGGGGTCCATGGCGAGCCGGCCGATCGCCAGCGCCATGCGCACGGTCTCGACGCTGAAAAGAACGGTGTCGAGGAGCTCCGTCAGCTCGCCGACCAGCTCGGCCTTGTTGCGTTCGGTGTTCTCCACAATGCCCCTCCTGACTCGAGAGCCGGGCGCCGACCCTGCGGCGTCCGTATAGCCGTCTTCGATGGCCGAAGACATCCTTCCGCGTCCCAAATGGGCCGAGTGTCGCCCGAGTGCCACGGTCCAAGGGCGAAGGTCGTTTCGGGGCCTCCCGGCGACCGATTCGCCTTGTGCCGCCGACTGCGCCTGCCCAAGAACCTGAACGTTCCGCCCCGGCTACGATAAAGGACTTCCATGACCCTCATCCGCGAAGGGCGGGCGCGGTCTCGCCTTTCCACAGGGCGGCTCTCTTGCGTAAGCTGCGCCGGTGCGACGCTTCGACTCCGCAACGTTATTGTTCCTGGTCGCATGCTCGGGCGGCGAGATTGACGTCGGCGGCCCGTGCCAGTGGACGTGCCCGACCCTGCCGGTCACGGCGGTCTGCGTCGGCGACCCCGTCCTCGACACCGGCGCGAGCGGGTGTGACGTGGGCGACGCCTTACCGGGCGTGTTCCTGGCCGATTGTTGTGGCCGACTCACGTCGATGGCGGATCTCGTGTGTCGCCATCGGGCGCTGGTGATCGAGCTCGGCGCCGGGTGGTGCCAGGAGTGCCGAGAACAAGCGCCGACTCAGGTGGCGTGGCACTCGGAGTACGCAGGGCAGGGCCTTGGGGTCGTCACGGTGCTGAAGGAGACCGACACCGCCGGGGCGCCCGCCAATCGCGAGTTCTGCGCGTGTTGGGGCGAGGACTACGCCGTGCCGTATTCGCTCCTCATCGACCCGGCCGACGAGCTCACGACTCGCTGCGCTCCAGCCTTGCCCACGACGCTCGTCGTGGACGCGAATGGGCGCATCGTGTCGAAGGTCGTCGGTGGCGACGTCGCGGAGATCGAAGCGTCGTTTCAAGAGGTGCTCGAGGGCTCTCGGCGGTAACCGTCGAGTGCCGCCGCCGTAGTCGACGTGGTACAAGGTGGGCCGCGCGGGGTGACTCGCTCAAACGCCAAGGCCGCCCCGAGGAGCCCCTGATGCGCCACCTGTTCCCTTCTCTGTTCACGTCGGCCTCCTTGAGTGTGGCACTGCTCGTCGCCGCGTGCGAGTCCGGCACCTCCACCGCGCCGGGGACCGCCGACAGCGTCACATCGACGCCCGAGACGGACACGGCCACCCAAGCGGACAGCACGGCGACCCCGGGCGCCTGCGTGTCGGCGGGTAGCCAATGTGAACAGGGCGCGCTCCTGAAAGACGTGAAGCTCCAGAACTGCGCCGGCGAAGCGGTCTCACTGTCCGACTTCGTCTGTGACCACAAGGCCACCCTCATCTACTTTGGGGCAGGCTGGTGCCAGCCGTGCCGCGACAAGCAGCCGAAGCTCAAGGCGTGGTACGACGCCAATCGGGCCGCCGGTCTCCACGTGGTGACGATCTTGAAGGAGCAGAACGCGCCGAACGATCCCGCCACACCCCTCTTCTGCGAAGAGTGGGCGCGGACCTACGGCCTCGACTTTCCCGTGCTGATCGATCCAGCTGACAAGCTCACGAGCGACTGCCTTGGCACGGGCGGACTGCTCCCCGTGACGGCGGTCGTCGATCCGGCGTGGAAGGTCGTCTACAAGGACGTCGGTGGCGACGCATCCGACGCGGAGGCGACCTTCCAAGAGCTCCTCGCCCAGTGACGCTCTGTCGCACGCTCGTCTGGGGCCTCACGGCCCTCGTGATCGCAGGAGAAGCGGGTGCGACTGAGGCGCCACCAGCACAGACCGACGCGACGACCGCCGCTGAGGCGAACGGCCGACGCCTCGCCCCTTTCAAGCTCGAGACAGCGCTGGGCGGCACCTTCGACATTGGGCCGAGGCTCGGACGGGACGTCATCTACCTCGCGTTCTGGGCCACCTGGTGCAAGCCGTGCAAGCTCGAACTCGAGGCACTAGCGCCGGTCTCTGAGCGGCTCTCCGCGCGGGGGTTCTCCCTCGTCGCCGTGAGCACGGACGGTCCCGATTCGATCGCCGAGGTCGAAGGATACGTGGAGAAGCGCGGCTATCGCTTCCCGGTGGTCCTCGACGCGCAATCGGAGCTCCTGTCTCGGTACAACCCTCGTGGTGACGTCCCGTTCTCCATGGTGGTCGATCGCGCCGGCAACATCGTCGAGACCCACCAAGGCTTCTCGCCGGGGGATGAAGTCGACCTCGAAGCGCGGCTCATCGCGCTCCTCGAGGAGGTCCCCGGCGCCACTCTGGCGCACGAACCCTTCCTCGACGGCACCGAGACCTTCCGGTTCAGCTTCCTGAAGGACAACCGAAACGGCCGCGACGCCGACGACGAGGTCGTCGCGCTCCAGAACAAGCTGACCCTCACCGGGACACTCGAGCCCCTCTCCCTGGGCGTACGCGTCGATGACACGATCTTCCCGGGTTACGACGCGGACGAACGATGTTTGGGCCTCAGCCCGGCGCTCTGCCCCTGGAAAGACGATCACCGCATCGAACGCGTCTTCGTGGCTTATGCCGACCGCCTGGGCGGCGGCGCCTCCCTCTCCGTGGTGGGCGGCGACTTCGTCGAGGCGTATGGGCGCGGCCTCGTCTTCTCGGTCCGAAAGGTCGACGAGCTCGGCCTCGACACCGCGATCCGAGGCGGGCGCATCCGCGCCGACATCGGGCCGGTCTCGGTCCGTGCCTTCGCGGGCCTCTCGAATGTACAGAACATGGACGTCGTCGACCTCGGCTTTCAACCTGAGCGCGCCGACCGACTCGCGGGCGGCGAGGCCTCCGTACGCCTCCCTGGGGCGGTAGACGTCGGGCTTCGGGCGAGCTGGGTCGACTACGACGAGTCCAGCACCTCGAACCACGATGAAGGTGATGCCGCGTTCGGGGGCTCGGTCTCGGCCAAGCGTATCGCCGGCCTCTTGAGCCTCTACGCGGAGGGCGCCGCGCTCTGGAACTTGGACGAACGCACCTCGCTCGTGACCGGGCGCACCGAAGACCAGGGCGCCTTAGGCAGCGCGTTCTATGGCAGCGCGTCGCTGAGCCCGGGCCCTGGGCTCACGATCCTCTTCGAATACAAGGACTACCGTCGCTTCGAAGTCCAGAACGCCGAGACCGTCGCCTTGCCGCTCGTCTACATCGAGCCGCCGACGCTCGAACGTTTCGATCAGATCGTCCCCTCCACCAGCAACGCGAGCGGCGGGCGGCTGCTCTTGCAGTGGCTCATTCCGGGCGCCGAGCTCTTGACCTCGGTGAACGCCGTCTACTACCGGTGGGCGAAGCCGGACGCTTTCGAGTGGGATGAAGCCGTGGACCTGTCGGACGGCAAGCTCGGAAACGGCGCGTTACACCTCTATGGCGCCATCGAGCGTCGTTTCGAGACCGGCTATCGCGTCAGCGTCGGGGGCGGGTTCCGGCTCGAGGCGCCGAACGGCACCTTCGGCGACGCCTTCACCTCTGACTTCGCCGAGGGCGCTCCGGCCTTCTCTCGGCGCCTGTGGCACGTCGAGGGGGAGCTGCTCGTGCCGCTGGTCGGACCTCATTCGCTGAGCCTCTCCTTCCAACATCGCAGTGAAGACAAGGCGTTGCCGCCGAACATCAAGTCATTCGTGCGGGGCGACGCCTCCGTGACCTGGGGGTGGTCGCCCCACCTCACCGCGGCGTTGCTCTACACCTACGAGTCGGAAGCAGCGCTCAGCGCGAGCGACCGCTACCTGAACTTCGCGGGTGAGGTGCTCTGGCAGGTCACGGAGGACATTCAGCTCGGCGTCTTCGGCGGACGGAATACCGGCGGCATTATCTGCGTCAGTGGAGTCTGCCGCTCCCTCCCGTCCTTCTATGGCGCGCGCTTCGAGGTCGTGGCGCGCTTCTGACGCTTCAATACGTCGACGCCCTTTGGCGAACCTTCTGACTGCGCGGGTCAGCCCGCGTCCGGCTCCACCCCGGTGGCCCGCCTAGCCAGGACGATATCGGTGATGTCCTTCACGCTCCCGACGATGCGGTGGATGGTCCCGTCGGGGCGCCGTAGGGCTTGACCTCGCGCGAGGATGTACCGCGCGCGTGCAGCCGCTCGCGCGACTTCGAGCTCGACGGAGTAGGCCTCGCCGGTCTCGATGCACCGTTGAAACGCCTCTAGTGCCAGTCGCGTCGACTCGGGAGTGAGGAGCGTCCGCCGCTCAGCTTGGGTGGGCATCGTCGCGCTCGGCTCGAGGCCCATGATCTCACTGAATCCCGGAGCCCACTCGATGTGTTCCGTCGCTATGTCGTAGGTCCAGTGCGCGAGCCCGCCCGAGCGGTGGACCTCCGTGAGCTGGTGCGCGAGCTGATCGAGGCGCAGGTTCGCGGTGATGATCTCGCGGGTGCGGGACGCGACGCGGGCTTCGAGGTCTTGGTTCAGGCGCGTCAACGCGTCGGTCGCGTCTCGCAGGTCTTGCACGTCGCTGTTGGTCCCGAACCACTTGATGATCTTGCCGCTGGCGTCCCGGACCGGTCGCGCTCGGCACATGAACCAGCGATATTGGCCATCGTGGCGGCGAATTCGGTACTCCGTAACGAAGTCGAGCTCGCTACCCGTCGCGAGCTCCCACCGGTTGATCGTAATGGCGCGGTCGTCCGGGTGGAGCTGGTGGGCCCACCCGTGGCCGAGCTGAGGGGCTTCGCTCACGCCCGTGTAGTCGCACCACTGGGGGCTCAGATAGTCGCAGTATCCTTCAGCGTTGCAGGTCCAGAGCATCAGTGGCAATGACTCGGCCAAGACGCGAAAGCGATGTTCACTGACGCGAAGCTCGTGCGCCGCCTTGGCGCGGTACGAGACGTCCATGACGGCGACGAGGTGTCGTTCACCATCCGCGTGGCCAAGGGGGCTCACGCCGAGCTCGATGGCGATCTCCGTGCCATCCTTCCGGCGTCCCCAAAGATCCGGCTGGGCGGCGGAAGCGGGGTCGAGACCCGGTCCGGGCGGCAGGTTCCCGGTGAGATCGAGTGGATACGCGCGCGGGAGTGGGCTCGATGGGCGTGATCGGGGCGCGAGCAAACCCTCGAAGGGGCGTTCGAGGAGCTCGATCCGCGAGTACCCGAACAAGGTCTCGGCGCGTTGGTTGGCGAAGCGGATCCGCCCGCCTGCGTCGACCACCATCATGGCGACCGGTGCGGACGTGACGACGCTGCGTCCAAAGGAGACCTCCTCGTCGAGCGCGGCGATTCGGTCCTTGGCGCGCATGAACGCGGTCAAGTCCGTATGGGACCCGAGGACGCGGGCCGGCACGTCGCCGTCCCCCTCGATGAGGCGTGCCCGGCAGCGAATCCAGATGAGCGAGCCGTCTTTGTGGCGGAACCGAACGAGCTGGTCAAAGGGGATCGAGGGCGTCTCGGTGAGGCGACGGAGCGCCGCGACGGCAAGCTCGAGGTCACTCGGCAGGATCTGTTTGCGTAGCCACTCGGTCTTGTTCGGGACCTCCTCGACCGCGTAGCCGAGGTGCTTCTTCAGGCTTGGGCTCATCCACGTTTCGGTAGGATGGGCGAGATCCCAGTACCAGAGGCCATCGAGCACGACGGACTCGATGAACCCGAAGATGCGCTTGTCCTTTGCGGCGCGTTGGGTCAGCTCCGCTTCGAGCGGATGGACGGCTCTGACGTGGGATCTCCGTTTGGGGCGCGGACTCACGTTAGGCGCTCAACACGGACCGCACCGCGAAGTCGATGTCGGCGAAGACCGCTTCGGGGAGTCGGTTGCCGTCGATGACGACGGCCGGCAGCTCGGGGTCGGTGCCGCAGTACAGCCCGTCATACGCGTCGACGACGCGGGCTAGCGTCTCGCGCTGTTCGAAGAGCTCGCGACGATCGCCGTCACGCCGCTCGATGCGGGCGAGCGCGGTGTCGGCATCGACCCGGAGATAGAGGACGAGATCCGGGCGGCGCGCGTGGCGGTTCAGAGACCGTAACCACGCGGGGCTCGACGCGAGGCTCTGGTAGGCGAGCGACGACCCCACGTAGCGGTCGGAGAGCACGATCTTCCCGGACGCGAGCGCCGGCTCGATCTCCCGCGAGACGTGATCGAGGCGATCGGCGGCAAAGAGGAGCGCGAGGGCGCCGGGCGCCGTCGTGAGCTCGTTCTTCAGATACGAACGGACGAGGCGCCCGATGGGGCCCGTGGATGGTTCGAAGGTGCGGTGAACTGGACGACCTTCCGACTCCAGGTGGTCGGCGAGCCGGGCGAGCTGGGTGGTGGTGCCGGCGCCGTCGATGCCTTCGAGGACGATGAACGGCGCCTCCTGACGGGCCGCGCGGCGACGGCGGGTGCGAAGGCGTGTGGTTCCGCGCTGCGGGGCTGGTGAGGGTGTCGTCATTGGCAGGGGAGCTCTCGAGGCGTAGTGCCGGCGGGACAGGTGGGCACGAAGAGGTTGGCGTCGATCGCTTCACCCAGAAACGCTTCGCGGACATCGATCTCAAGCTCAGCCGTGGAGCCATGGACGCGGATGGTCGTCGGCAAGGGCGGGGCGTTCGAGTTGGGCGTCGCGTAGTCCAAATACTCGAGCGTCAAGACCACCTCCTCGCCGCGGCGAATTTCGGTTCGGATGGCGGAGTAGTCAATGGGACTCAAGAAAAGTGTGACCCGTTCCGGGTTGTCCTTGCCGGGAGCGCCGCCCGGGCGCAGTCCGTCAAGCCGGAGGGTGCCCTCGCAGTCGTCCCAGCTCAGCGTGGCGTCGGTCGCGACCGCGAGTGGGGTCCCGGTGAGGGCGTCGTAGAGCGCGTCCGGGTAGAGGTCGATCGGGAGCAGCCGAGCGACGTTCCGAGGGCACGCCTGCCCGGTTAGGCAGTCTGGAGCACCCCGTTCGTGGCTCGAGAAGCGCGCACCGTCGGTGATGAGGAGCGCGAGTGTGTCGTCACTCGGCGTGAGCGCCTCGAAGCGAAGCTGGGCGCCTTCGCCGGTCGGCGGACGCCTCCCGAGGAGGCCGACCTTACCCTTGAGGCGCTTTCCGTCGCCGAAGAACTCAAGGCGAGTGTCGAACTCGAAGCTCGGGATGGCGACGCGGCGTGCGGCGATGGCGTCGAGCGCGGCGGTGGTGGTGGGCAACGGGCCGGCGGGTCGCTCGAAGCGGTGGGCGCAGCACCCGGTGAGATAGCACCCGAGTAGGGAGAGGGATGCCAGTAGGGCTCGGCGCATGACTTGGTAACTTAGCCGCTCCACCCGAAGGAGCCAGCCAGAACGTCCGACTTTTTTGAAAGCCGAAGAGCGTTCTCGGTAAAGTTCGACGGGCGAGGCGCGTTCACAGAGGAGTGGGCGCTCTCGCCCCATCCCGTGAACTGCGCCGCGGCGCTACATGCCTCGTGCGGGGCCGATGGCCCATCGCACCGAATGAGAAGAGTACCGAAGGAGCCTACACCCCAGTCGATCCCCACCCGGAGGAGGTGTCCCGTGAAGTCCGAATCGGCAGTAGAGACCGCGACGACCGTCTACGACTTCTTCCAGACCGAGGTGAGCCGCCTCGTCACCGAGCTTCACAAGACGGTGCCGGCGGAGGCTCAGGTCTACGTGGCCAACCTGTGTTCGCGCTTCATGAAGAGCGAGCAGCTCTTCGTGGAGATCGACGGGAAGAACGACATCGAGCCCCTCGCGCTCATGCTCAAGCGTGCGCTCGAGTGTGAGGACGACACGCTGCGGCTGAAGACCCTTCGGCATCTTGGAGACACCGCGCTCTACACATCCGGCTTCCTCTCAGAGCGCATCGAACGGCGCGGGATCGAAGTGGACTACGTCATGGAGATGGGCGGGATGGCCTACCAAGGCGTCTCACACATCGTGGCGCGGTCGGGCGCCAAGCGGACGATGGGCCCCCTCTACGAGTCGCTTGCGAAGCACTTCCGCGACTTCGTTCAAGTGCTCTGGGAGGTCGCCGATCGGGCTCGGGTGGGCTCGGCGACCTCGCTCCTGAAGCTCTACGAATCGTGGCGCACGACGGGCAGCGAGCGCTTCGAACGCCGGCTGGTTCAAAGCGGCTTCGTGCTTTCGGCCAAGCCGACCCTCTGCTGACGGCGCACGGGTAGGACGGTACGGCCCCTGCGATGGCCGTGACGCTCGCGTGCTGCTGCGCGACACGGTGACCACCGTCATCGTCCTTCAGCTCGATGAGCGGGGGATCCCGGCGCGCCCGGCTTTCGGTACGTCGGCCGCTGGACTGTTCGCCTTCTGACGGCGAAGCTATGTCCTGGGCCTGAGATCGGCGCGACCGCGCGCTGGCCAGCGCCAGGAGCCCCTTGACCCTACGCCCTTCGAACTTCGCGCGTCTCGTCGAGCAGCTCGTGCCGCTCGTCGCGGAGCTCTTCGCGACCCTGGCCGCCCGCGATCCGCTTCGAATGCGCTTCGCCGACATCGCGAACAAGACGCTGCTCGACATGGTCATGACGCTTGAGTCGCAGGGGATGAGCCAAGAGGCCATGGCGGCCTCGCTCGGCCTCACCATTGGTGGCTTTCGGAACCGGATGAAGCGCCTTCGGGAGATGGACGACGAGACGGCCGGTCCCGCTGGGCCGCGCACGTTGCTCGAACGGGTCTTCTCGGAGGTGGGTAACCGTGAGACGGCCGGCAAGGTCGCCACCTACATGGCGCTTCGCGATCGCTTCAACGGAGTCAAAGACGACAGCCTCGGCGGCGTCCTCCATTTCCTCGTGACGACGGGCCTCTTGTCCGTCACGGGGCGGGGGCCGAAACGCGAGTACCGCGTCGTGCCGCACAACCGGCCGTCCGGCCCGCGTTACACGGACGCGGTGGTCCTCCTCTATCGCGAGGGGCCGATCTCGCTCGCGGACCTCGCGACGCGCCTCGAAGTGACGCACGAGCAAGCGCAGCGCTTCGTAGACCGCGTGAGGAGCGCTGGCTACTTGGAGGAGTGCGTCGGGGCCGATGGCGCGCCGCGTTATCGCTCGAACGACTACCACGTGCCTATCGACGACAAAGAGGGCTTCGAGGCCGCGCTCTACGACCACCTGTCGTCGGTGGTGCGCGCCGTGACGAAGAAGGTGCGCCTTGGACGCCTTCGTGCGTCGATGAACGATCTGGTCGGTGGTTCGACCTTCAGCTTCGAGATCGAGCCCGACGATCCGCTCTACGCGGAAGTGACCGCGTTCCTCGGCGAGACCCGGAGCAAGCTCGACGGGTGGCTACAGCGTTCCCGCGCCTTGGCCGCCTCAAGGGATCCCGCCGCACCCAAGCGGCCACGCCATCGGATCACCGTCTACTTCGGTCAGACGATCGATGAGGACCGGGGCTGAGGACTTCGGCTAGGAGGTCGCGAGGCGCTCGAAGTGACTCCGCATGGCGGTGTCGTCGCTGACGTCGCGCATACAGGCGCCGATGATGGCGTAGACCTCTTCGCGGGAGATCTTGACCTTCTTGGCGGGCTCGAAGGCGCCATCATTGCCGCGGGTTACGGCCAGGGTGCGCACGGCCATCAGCAGAGGCGTGAGGCAGAAGAGCCGGATCTCGCGCGCTTCGGGCGGGATCGCCAGGGCGTACGTCAGGGCGGCGCGGAGAGCCTCGCTCGCCCGGTCGAAGATCGGCGCGACGGCGGCGTGGGCCGCGATTCGATGCGCCGGTTCGAGGAGCTCGCCCTGGGGGATACCGTGGCGTGCGAGCAACGTGAGCGGGATGAAGCAGACCCGGCGTTCGTAGTCGTCCGTGACGTCCTTCAAGATGTTCGTGAGCTGGAGTCCGAGCGCGAAGGATTCGGCGTTCTCGCGAAGGACCCGCTCGCGCTCCGAGGACAAGCGGGGCAGGGCGGCCGTGAAGAGATCGGTCAACATGTGGCCGACGGTCCCCGCCACGAAGTAGCAGTAGCGATCGAGGTCGTTCTCCGTCAAAAGCGTCGTGAACGGGCGATCGCCGGTGCCGGGCTTTCGGTGCGAGTAGATCGCCATGCCACGCGTCATCTCGGCGACCCACGGGAGCACGCCCGGGCGCAAGGCCGGGAGCGCGTCGAGCACCGCCATGATGGCGGGGAGATGGTCGAAGAGCTCGAGCTCGCTCGGCGTAGCGGTCACCGGCCCGGCGAGCAGGGGTGCCGCGATGGCGCCAAAGTCGCTGGCGGCGCCGCGGTCGTCGACGACGTCGAGGAACGCGGCGTAGAGCTTGTCCCGCGTCTCAAGGGACAGTGCGGCGTCATCTTCGATGGTGTCCGCGAGCCGGCAGAGCAGGTAGCCGCAGGTGACGGCGCGCTCAAGGTCGGGCTGCAGCATAGCGATGGGCTGCGAAAAAGTGCGGGAGACCCGCCCGAGGGCGTCTTTGCACCACAGCCAATCGGCGTCGAGATCGACTTGGGAGGGGGACGACTGCGGCGCCTGCGAGGATGGCATCATGGGGCGCGGCGTTTACCGAGGCCCGGCGGGCGCCGCAACATCTCGTTTCGGGAACGAAACGTGTTTCGACGGCGCGCGCGGCTCAGGCGGTCTTCGAGCGGAAGGTCCAGAGGTTGTTCACGATGTAGTTGATGACGGTCGCGACGCCAATCCCGGCGAGGACGGCGAGGTTGTCGGTCTGGCCCTCAAGGAGCGTGCCGACGAGCCACGACGGCAACCCGCTCCGGGACAAGAACGCGACCGAGATTTGAACGGCCCCCGCGACGGAAGCGACGACGTAGAACCAAGCGAGCCGCGCCAGCACGCCCCGATTGGCGGTGCTGCGCCGGTCGCGCCACGTCCAGGCGTCGTTCAGTAGGAAGTTCGTGAAGACGCTGACGAAGAAGCCCGCGACGTTGGCGGCGAGGAAGCGGGAGTCGTCACTCTGAGAGGACCCGGCGAGGAGGAGCCGGGCGACGTGAAAGACACCGAGGTTCACGATGACGCCGGACGCGCCGACGGCGCAGAAGCGGAGAAAACGTGGATCTAGCCGGGCCATGTATCGGCGTCCGGGAGCAGCGCATGGATGGCGGGTTTGAAGCGGCCCGCGGTGCGGTCACGCACTATCGCGCGCGCTTCTCCCGGGGTGTAGGCCTGAGAAAAGTGAGTGAAGACGAGATGTTCGTTACGGAAGTCGGCCGCGCGTTCGAGCACCTGATCGAGGTGGACGTGGCCGTGGTCGAGGCACTGCTGAGCGGTCTTGCGGCCATCGATGTAGGTCGTCTCGAGCAGCAGGATGCGGCTCTCGAGGATGTGGGGTTGGGCGTCGAGGAGCCGTATGGTCGTGTCGCCCGGGAAGGTCAAGACGGGGCGTTCGGTGGTCTCGAAGAGCGGCTCGCCGAGCTTCTTGCGCGCGCCGATCTCCGGGCCCGCGAGGTGGCTGAACTCGGGCTTCAGCTTCTGAACGCGCTCCCACACCGTGTACCCGAGCGTCGGGAGCACGTGCGGGCTGGCGAAACAGCGGACTTCGCGTCCTTGCCCGATCGGAACGACGTCGCCCTTGCCGAGCGGGTGGAAGTTCACCTTGTAAGGTTGGTCTTGGATGCGCTCGAAGGCGGCGACGACGTCCTTCAGCGCGTCCGTGATCCAGTGCGGCGCGTAGACCTCGAGCGGCGCTTCGACCGAGTAGACGAGGCGCAAGGACAGGATCCCGACGAGCCCGCCCGCGTGATCGGCGTGGCCGTGTGTGATGAAGAGGCGCGGGGTCGCCGCCAGGGACCGGGGGCAGTGGCCGACGTCGAAGAGCAGCCCGAGCTGCGGGACCTGCATGCAGGTCTCAATGCCGCCGAGGCTGAGCCCGCGGATCGTGTACTGACCCGCTTGAACGGTACAGGGGATGGCCACGAGTCTCCTTCAGTCGCCCGTGACGGCATCGCCGGGGGCCACGACGTCGTCAGTCGCCACGACGCAGTAGCCCCGCTCGTACTGGGTCCCGGGACCACAGGCGACGGGCACGTTCGGGACACATTGCCCCTCTCGTTCGTGCGTCCCGAGCCCGCACTCGAGGTCGACGCAGCTCCCGAGGAACAAAGCGGTCGAGAGCGGCATCAGCAGGGCGAAGCGAGTCACGGCGCGGAGACTAATCGAAAGCTCAGGCGTTTCTCAATTGAGTACTCGTCCCGACTCACGCATTTGCGACCCTGCTCTGGCGTCGAGACCAGAATCGGGAGATGTCTCCGAGACCATGGCACTCTGGGCCGGCCTGAGGTAGGCTCGTAAAGGCCTTTCGGCAGGAGCGTTCGCGTTGAGTGCAGTCGATCCCCATGTCTCGCGGCCGCTCGTGACGGACGAGGAGATCCGCACGCGCCTTCGAGACGCGGGGCTTCGCGTGACGGTGGGGCGGGTCGCGGTCTACTCCCATCTCCTGAACGCGCACGGCCCCTTGCGCCACGGCGACCTCGTCGACGCGCTCGACCACCTCCACCTCGACCAAGCCACGGTCTACCGTAACCTCATGGACCTCACCGGCGCTGGGCTCGTGGTCCGCACCGATCTCGGCGACCACACCTGGCGCTTCGAGGCCCGAGGACTGGAGCACAGCGACGGGCCGCATCCTCACTTCGTCTGCACGGTCTGCGGTGACGTGAAGTGCCTCGACGAGGTGCGGGTCAGCTTCACGGGGCACGACGGCGAGGTCCACGACTTCGGGCGACCGAACCTCCAAGTCCAGCTCCGGGGCACCTGCGACGCCTGTACCTGAGAAAGGCGTTCTCACTCGGACCGGCTCCGGGCTACACTCCCGCGCGTGAAAACGAACCGAACGACACTCCTTCTCTCCTGTGTACCCAACGGCGGTGCGGCGATCCCCCGCTCGCGCCTCCACTGGGCGACGCTGGCCGCCGCTCTCGCCGTCGTGGCCGGGTGTGACTCGACGGACCTCGTCGGTGTCACCGATGTGAGCGACGACCTCCTTGAGGAGTCCGACGCCGTCGTCGACTTCTCGGACACGCCGGGGGCCGGAGACGGCGCCGACGCGGCCGATGACGCGACCACGTTGCCCGGCGATGACACGACCGACGACGTGTCCCTGACGGACGTCCTCGCTGACGACGTCGCGGCAGGCGAGGACACGGCTGCCGAGGACGTCGAGGGCGATGCGTCCGACGATGACGATTCGCTGGGCGGCGACACACAAGGAGGCGAAGACGCGGGCCCAGGTCCGGCCTCGGTGTGCACGGTCACGCCGGGCGATGCGAGCGAGGGCCAAGAGGCGGGCCCAGCCACGATGGCCTGCGTCTACGAGACCAAGACACTCGACGTGCCCGTCGGCTTCGTCACCGAACCGCGCGACGTGCTCTACGCGCTCCCGCTCGGCGCGGCGCCGAAGGACGGCTGGCCGGTCGCCATCCTCTTCCACGGCACGGCCATCCCGCCTGAGTATTACTGGGACGGCGCCGAAGACGATGGGCTCGGGCATTGGAATCAACTGAAGCTCGTGAAGTCGCTCATCGACGCCGGCTTCGCCGTGCTGACCCCCCGGGCGGAGGTCGCGCTCGGCTATTGGAACACGAACGTCCCGCCTTGGGCGCTCTCGTGGTCCACCGCGCCCGACCACCAGTTCATGCTCGACCTGATCGCGGCCATCGGCGCCGGCGACTTCGGCCCGCTCGACGCCGACCGCCTCTACCCGAGCGGGATCTCCAGCGGGGGCTTCATGGCGTCGCGGGTGGCGACGACGTACCCCGGCGTGAAGGCGCTCGCCGTTCACTCGGCCGCCTACGCGAACTGCGGCAGCATCTGCTTCCCACCGGCCTTCGACGCGGAGCACCCGCCGAGCGTCTTCCTCCATGGTGCGCTCGACGCCGTCGTGCTCGTGTCGTCCATGGAAGCGTACCGCGACGCGCTCGTGGACGCGGGCGTCGAGACCGAGACCGTCATCGATCCGGACGCCGGCCACGAGTGGATCGGCGCCGCTCCCGAGTCCATCACAAGCTGGTTCCTGGAACATCCGTGAGCACGGCGCCGGGCGGCAAGACGCAGCTCGAGGTCGAGATCGCGGCCGCGGACGTGGTCGAGCTCCTCTTGTGGCGTCACCACGAAAACGCCGAGAACACCCGCATCCACAGGCGCATTCGGATCGCTTTCAGCCTGATCCTCGGCCTGCTGCTCGTGGGGATCGCCGTCGGCATGGGCAGCCCATGGGCCGCCGCGACGGGACCGGCGGCGGCCGTCTTCTACTATTACCGCTACCCGAGCGCAGCCGATCGCCATCAGCGACGGCACTTTCGCCGCTTGGTGGAAGCCTCGCCCCGCGACTATGAGCTCGGTCGCCATCGCTTCGAGCTCGATGGGCAGGTCTTGCAGCGCACCTTCGCTGGAGAGGTCGTCCGCGTCCCGATCTGGTCGGTCGAGGAGGCCATTCCGCGTGGCCCCGTCACGGTCTTGAGGGTGGGACCCGGTTCGGCGCTCGTGCTCCCGATGCGCGACGATCGCGCCGGGGTGGGGGCCTTCGTGGCTGAGCTATTGCGGCGCCGTGGTGCTGCTGCGGAAGGCCGTGTCGGCGCCGTGGCCTGAAGGTTGCAAGGCGCTGGCGCCGTTGGCGCGGTGAACTCTGCCGCGCCCGAGCCCGGGCCGCTGGTCCTTGGAGCGCCGCATGACCTCTCCCGTCCTCATCACTACTGACTTCAGTTCCGCCGCCCGGCGCGCGTACGCCCCAGCCGTCAGGCTGTCTCGCGAGCTCGGTGCGCCGTTGCTCATGTTGCATGTCGTCGACTGGGTCTTTCCCGGGCTGAAGCCGGGTGGCGTCGCGTCAGGACTCCCCGCGATGGACCTCGAGGCCGCTGCCAAGGCCGGCGTCGAAGCGGAAGCCGATCGCCTGCGTGGCGACGGCATCACCGTGCACACGCTCGTGCGCACCGGCAACATCGCCACCGAGCTCGCGCTCGAAGCGCAGACGGCCGCCGCCGTCGTGCTCGCCACCCATGGTTACGGCGGCGCGAAGGGGCTTGTCCTCGGGTCGACGGCGGCCCGCCTCGTGCGGGACTGTGCGACGCCGCTGCTCACGGTCGCTCCGGGGGTCAAGGACCGACCCATCCGCACCATCCTGGTCCCGGTCGACACCCACGAGCCGCCTTGTGAGGCGCTCATCGGTGCGCTGACCCGCCCCCGCACGGAACCGGTTCGTGTCGAGCTCTTTCACGCCATCGGTCAGCCGGCGGTCACTGTGATGGAGCCGGGGCTCGCCGCGGTCTGGGACTCCAAGATCGTGACGGAGCTCGCCCAGTCCTCGCGCGATCAGCTCGAAGCGCTCGCGGCACGGCTCCGTAGCGATCGAGTGGCCGTCACCCTTCAGGTGGAGCTCGCCCGTCGCCCGGCCGTCGCTATTGCCGACCGATGTCGCGCCGTCAACGCCGACCTCGTCGTCATGACGGCGCACGGGACGCGCGGGATGGCCCGACTCCTCGCGGGCAGCGTCACGGAGGAGGTCATCCGTCGGGCGCCTTGCCCCGTTATGACGGTGCGCCGCCCTCGCTAGATGCCACTTCGAGGTTCTGGAGTGCTGCGGGCGCTTCGGAGCGATCAGCGGTCAGCGTCGGGCCGCGACCGGCCGGCCGACCTGACGGCCCTCGCGCGACGATGCCTTTCCTTGCCGGGCTGACCGCTGACCGCCGTCCACTGATCGCTCACGGCGCCGCGGCGTAGCCGGGGCCGCAGCGCGGGGCGTTTCGACACGTTTCGCAATGAGCATAGGGCGAAACGCCCCGTGCGTGGTGTGGGCACGCCGTTCACGAGACGATCGTCATCGTCACTCGTGCGAAGGCCGGATCCATCATGTATCCTCTGCCGCCGATGCGTCTCCTCGTCCTACTCCTCGTCTCCGGCTGCGGCGTGAGCTCCTCTCTGCCGGACGCCACCTACGGCGACGGGCAACTCGTAGAGGGGGGGGCGGAGGAGGGGGGGAGCGCCGATGGCACGGCCGAGCCCGACGAGCTGACCGGCCCACCCAAGCTCGAAAACACCATCGTGTCCGGTTACGCCTTCGACGGCCGGTCTGGAAAGCCCCTCGCGGCCGTGTCGGTCACGACCGAACCGCCCCTCGAGTCGGTCTCCACCAATCAGCAAGGCAGCTACGTCGTCAACGCGGGGCAAGCCTTCGGCCGGCTCACCGTGCGTGCGGCGCGGGATGGCTACGTGCAACGGGCCGTGTCGTGCGTCACGCTCAAGTCGGGCCGAAGTGTGATCGCGGATCTCTCGCTGGTCTCGCTCACGAGCGCAGGCGACACCGAGTGTGAACCGGCGTGCGACGACACGTCGACCTGCGTCGATGGCGTCTGCGTGTCGAAGTGCAACCCGCCATGCGGGTGTAGCGATCGTTGTACGGCGTCTGGCGCGTGCGAGCCGGACCCGGACGCGCCCCCCGTGGGCGTTTGCGGGAGCAACGCCATCGCGCTCGGCGGCGGCGTCTGCGAGTGCCAGAAGGGCTACGTCCCGGCCGGCGATGGGCGCAGTTGTTCGAAGCCGGCGTCGGATGCGAGCTGCCCGCCGGGCTCCGTCCTGACCGCGTCTGGCTCGTGCGCGTGCAAGGGCGGCTACGTCCCGAATCCAGCCGGTGACGCGTGTGTCCTCGCCGACGAGCTCGCTGTCGTGACGCCACTCTCCGGCGTCACTGAATCCGGTCGTGGTCCCACGCCGGGACCCGCGCCGCGTGGCGTGGCGTTCGATGGGGGGCGTCTCTGGATCGGCGACGCGGTACGGCGCTCCATCGACGACGCGGGCGGCAGCGGTTCGGTCTCGCTGGGCGCGGCAGGCGTTCGGCTGGTCGACATCGCCGCCGGGCCCGTCGGGATCTATGCGATCTTTTCGGAGGCGGAGGGCAACGGTGAGCCGACCCTCGCGCTGATCGACACGGATTCCGGTGCGGTGACTCCCATCGCCGCCAATGACTTCGAGCCGTCGCCCGGCGTCGCGTGGGATGGTCTTCAGCTCGCGTCGGTCGAGGGGAACCGGCTCGTGCGCCGTAGTGGCGATCTCGGGCAGATCACGAGCTTCTCGACCATCGAACTGACCGACCCACCACCGCTGTCGGTCACGCCTCCACCGCTCGCGGGGACCTTCTCGACGCCCGGCGTCGCCTTCCTCGCCGTGACCGGCAACCGCGCCATCAGTTGGGAGGGCACGCTCTTCGACGGGACGCGTTTCTTGACGCAATTCGCGGTGCTCAACGCGGCCCACCCGACGCGGGCGACGCGCGTGAGCACCTTGACCGTCGACCTCGGCGGGTCCCACATTCGAGGCCTGGATGCCACCGGAACGCGGCTCTGGGCGCTCGTGGACGGCGCTGGGACCGGCGGGGGGCCGGCGCTCCCCGCGCTCGTGGAGCTGGACCTTGAATAATCTCTCGATCGTGCGTGGGGCCATCGCTCTGGTCACGCTCACCACCCTGGGCTGCGACGTCCTCTTCGGCACCGGCGACGCCGAGAGCTACGATGACGATCAGGACGCTTACGCCATCGCGGGCAACACGCCCGTCGGGGAATCCTGCGTGCCCGGCGGCGAAGGCTGCCGGGGCGGGGGCGTGTGCACGGAGGTTGGCACCGGCAATCACACGACGTGGATCTGTGCCGTGGGCTGCGACGCGAGCGCCTGCCCGTCCACGACGCGCTGCACGTCGACCCCCGAGGGCCGGCTCTGCCTCGAACGGTGCGATGATCGCGAAGACTGCAGCGGCTTCTACGAGAAGCTCTGCATCCGCCCGGGACTCGATCCCACCGCAAGTGGTGTCTGTTATCCCGACGGAGCGACGTCCGGCGAGGTCATCCCCAAGGCGAGCCTGTCGGTCGTCCGCGTGGTGGTCTCGGGCCCGTCCAAGAGCCCGGGGCTCGAACCGGGACGGAGCGCCGCGCTGCGCGTCGAAGTTCAGAACACGGGCTCGATCAACCTAAACGACCTCACTGCGACGCTCGAGAAGAAGACGGCGCTCATCACCGATGTCACCGGGGCGGCGAGTGGACCCCACTCGGTCAACATGGGCAACCAGCTGACGGTAACGGACGCGAAGGTCACGGTCGCTGCCAACGCGGTCGCCGGAGAGAACTTGCCCCTCGTGCTTCACCTCCGCGATGGCGAGACCGGCGCCGAGTTCGACCTCGACGTCTCGCTCAGGGTGGAGACGTCCCTCGCGCGGCTCGCGATGAGCCGAACGGAGCTCGTGGTCTCGAACGCTGAAGTCGCTTCGCTCGCCACCGGCACGGCGACGCGAGTCCGCCTACACGCGATGAACCTCGGCCTCACCTCAACCGAGGGCGCCAGCGCCAACGTGGTCCTCACCGGCCCCGTCACCGGGGTCCTTAGCCCGGTCTCGAGTCTCCAAGTGGGCGCTGGCACCGAGAGCCTCGTCGCGGAAGGGACGCTGACTCGGACCGCCCCGGGAACGGTACAGGCGTCCGTGACCCTCGCCGGGACGAATCTTCCCACCGTGGTTGAGGTCATCACTCTCCCCGAGTGACGGCCGGCCCGGTGAGTTGCATGGGGTGATTCGCCCCGATTTTGATCAAGAACTGATGCCTGTCGGCGTGGTCCGCTCCTTGCTTCCGACGCGGGCGCACGCTGGACGCCGCGCTTGCGTCTGGCCCGACCTTCTGGAGTGTGCATGAAGACGATTGTGATACTTGGCGCTGGGACGGGCGGGTCGATGATGGCCAACCGCCTCCGGCGCGCGTTACCGGCCCGTAGCTGGAACGTCGTGGCAGTGGACCGCGACGATGACCACCTCTACCAACCGGGCCTCCTCTTCGTGCCCTTCGGCGAGAGCCGGCTCGAGGACCTTGTCCGCTCCCGAAAGAGCCTCTTCGATCCGGGCATTGACCTCGTCCTGGGCGAGCTCGCCCACATCGACGCGGTCGCGCGCAGGGTGATCATGGCCGACGGGGCCATCCTTCAATACGACATTCTCATCGTGGCCACGGGCTGCCGGCTCGCCCCGGAGGGCACGGACGGGCTCGTGGAGCGCGGCTGGCGCGAGAGCGCGTCCGACTTCTACACGCCGGAAGGGGCGGGGTGGCTTGCGAGGGCACTCGACCGTTTCGATGGAGGTCGGCTCGTCGTGAACATCGTCGAGATGCCGATCAAGTGCCCTGTCGCACCGCTCGAGTTCTCCTTCCTGGCGGACGCCTACTTCACCCGGCGCGGGATCCGTGACCGGGTGGAGATCGTGTACGCGACGCCGCTCGACGCGGCTTTCACCAAGCCGCGCGCCGCCGCGATGCTCGGGGGCCTGCTCGAAGAGCGCAAGATCACGGTGGAGCCGAACTTCTCCGTCGAGAAGGTCGACGGGACGCGTCGAACGCTCATCGGCTATGACGGTCGGGAGATCGAGTACGACCTCCTGGTGAGCGTGCCGCTCCACCGAGGGAGTGCCGTTATCGACTCGTCGGGGCTCGGGGATGCGTCGGGTTTTCTGCCCACCGACCCTCGGACGCTCGTGGCCAAAGGCCATGACCACATCTTCGCACTCGGCGACGCCACGGACGTCCCGACCTCCAAAGCCGGTTCGGTGGCGCACTTTCAGTCGGAGGTGCTCACCGAGAACGTCCTTCGCGCCATCGCCGGTCGGTCGCTCCTGCCCGACTACGACGGCCACGCCAACTGCTTCATCGAGACCGGGCACGGCAAGGGTCTGCTCATCGACTTCAACTACGAGACCGAGCCGCTCCCGGGTCGCTTCCCGCTCCCGGGGATCGGTCCCTTCACGCTGCTCGAGGAGAGCCACGTGAACCACTGGGGCAAGATGGCCTTCCGCTGGGCCTACTGGAACGTACTGGCGCGTGGCAAGGACATGCCTCTCGACCACCGAATGCTCATGGCTGGGAAGAGGAGCGCCTGATGACAAGCTCACTTGAGACGACCGCCCCGCCCGCGGAGACCAACGTCACCAGTCCGACCACGGCGGAGCTCATGGCTGCCGTGAGCCGCCTCAGCGACGACGTCGCCACCTTGGTCAAGGCGCAAGCGGCGAAAGACGACCTGCTCCGAGAGATGACGCCCGTCGCCAAGGAGGTGATGGCGGTCCTGACCAATCGCCTCGACGAGGCCGAACGCGCCGGGTGGTTCGAGTTTGGCCGGGCCTTGCTCGGGGTCGCTGAACGCGTCGCCGGGCACTACTCGCCGGAGGACGTCCGCCAGCTCGGCGACAACATCGTGGCCATCCTCGACACGGTGAAGCGGCTGACGCAACCCGACATGCTCACGGTGCTCCGAGACGTCACGGACGCCGTGAATGGGGACACGACGCCGGTCGGGATCTACGGGATGATGAAAGCGACGAGGGACGACGACGTGAAGCGCGGCTTCGGCGTACTCGTGGCGCTCCTGAAGCAGCTCGGGCGCAGCACCGCCGGCCTCGCACCATCGCCGAAGCGCTCCCTGGCGACGATGCTGGCGCCGCGACGGACGCCTCCAGCGCTGCCGGCCGCTGCCCTGGCGCCGCGCGCCGCTGCGCCGCGAGACCCGGTGGCGACCGTCCTTCGTTCGTCGCCGCCGACGGGCGCGGACGCCTGTGGCATCTCGTCGCCGAAGGGCGTGAGAGACGAGAGCTGGACTCACGACTGGGCACTCGCGGAGGCCACGCGTCAGGGCCTCGTCCTCACGGACGCGCACTGGGCGCTGATCGATTGGGCGCGCCACGAGCAGGGCGAGAACGGCGTGTCCCCGAACATCCGGCGCCTCTCGACGGCGACGGACGTCCCGATCAAGGAGATCTACGCCCTCTTCCCGAAGGCGCCAGCCAAGTCCATCGCCATCCTGGCTGGCATACCGAAACCCGCCGGCTGCATCTGAACGTCACTTCACGGGGCCGCTTGCGAGCGCGCGCCGTTGACGAGGGCGGCACCCCCGACCCTCTGGGAGATTCGCCATGACCACGAACCGAAAGGTCGCCATCATCTGTTCCAAAGGCGGGCTCGACGAAGCCTACCCGGCGCTCATCCTCGCCAACGCGGCGCGCATGAGCGGCATCGACGCCATGATCTTCTTCACCTTTTATGGCCTCGACGTCATCACGGACGCCAAGGTCGATAAGCTCCACGTGAACATGGCGGGCAACCCGTCGAGCCCGATGCCGACGATGGTCGCCGGGCTGCCGGGCATGGAGCGCTTCGCCGCCAAGATGATGATGGACCGGATGAAGGAGATGAACCTGCCAACCGTGCGCGAGATGATCCACATGCTCCACGAGGCGGGGACCGACCTCTACGCCTGCGAGCTGGCTATGGAGATGATGAAGATCGACCGGAAGGGTCTCTTGCCGGAGGTGAAGGACGTCATCACTGCGGGCGACTTCTACGAGCTCTCGGAAGGCGCCCAGATCATCTTCACGTAGCCGACCAGGGCGAGGAGCGCCGTTGGGATGCAACCGACCAGCGGCGCCACCCAGATCAGCGCGGTGGGGAGGCTATCGGCGCCGAGCG
Organism: Myxococcales bacterium; assembly: GCA_018780435.1. Taxonomy (GTDB): domain Bacteria; phylum Myxococcota_A; class UBA9042; genus SXOO01. Next base: position 16,124 of record JADMJS010000043.1, on the reverse strand, counting down.
CGGGGCCGAGGCCCGGGACCAGCGGTAGGAAGAGCTGCAGGAGGCCGGAGACCGCCACGACGAGCCCGAGGCGGCGAGTCGGGATGTGCATCGACGACACCTCTCCGGCCGGGATCAGCGACCGAAATAGCTGAGAGAAGACCAGGGTCATGAACGTGATGGCCCTCGCGGCGTCCTCGCCGAGGCGAGGCAGCGCGATGATGTAGGTCGCGAAGGTCACGACCGTCTCGAGGCCAGCGATGAGCGCGACCCGTCGCCACGCTCGCCTGTTCAGGATAGGAGTCCCGGGCGCGCGTGGCGGACGTGCGAGGACGCCCTTGGCCGGCGGGTCCATCACGAGCATCAGGCCAGGGAGCCCGTCGGTGACGAGGTTCACCCACAGGAGCTGGACGGGGAGGAGCGGGATGGGCATCAAGGCGGCGGTGGCGATAAACATCAGCAGCAGCTCGCCCACGTTGCCGCCGAGCAAATAGATGACCGTCTTCTGTATGTTGTCATAGACCCCGCGCCCTTCTTCGATCCCCGCGACGATGCTGGCGTAGTTGTCGTCGGCGAGCACGATGGCCGACGCCCGGCGCGTGACCTCGGTCCCGGCCTTGCCCATCGCGATCCCGACGTGAGCTTCTTGCAGCGCCGGTGCGTCGTTGACGCCGTCACCCGTCATGGCGACGACCTCGCCATTAGCGACCAGCGACCGCACGAGCGTGAGCTTGCCTTCCGGCGTGGCGCGCGCTTTGACGATCTCGGCGGGATCGTCTCCCGGCTGGAGGAGGCCGAGCTCTCGGGCGATGGCGGTGGCGGTACGTTGGTGGTCGCCGGTAATCATGATGGTGCGTACGCCCGCGGCGCGCGCGGCGGCAATAGCGGCGCGCGCTTCGGGCCTGGGGGGATCGGCGATCCCGACGAAGCCCGCGAAGTGGAGCCCCTGGTCGTCGAGCTCGTCGGCCACGTCGTCCTTGACGCCGACGGCGAGCACGCGGAGCCCACGTTCTGCCATGGCGTCGAGCTCGGCGGCGGCCTCGGCCGGAACGTCACTGCAGAGGCCCAGCACCGTCTCGGGGGCCCCCTTCACGATGAGCTGATTGCCGTCGCCACGCCCCCGGAGCACGCCCATCCGGCGCCGCTCCGTGTCGAAGGGGGCCGTCGCGAGGCGGGGACGGCTGGCCTCCAGATCGGCGAGCCGCACTCCCATCTCGGAGAGTCCCACCACGATCGCGATCTCGGTCGGGTCACCGAGGGTCGGGGTGCCGTCGTGCGCGCTCAGCTCCTCGTCGCAGGCGAGCGCGGCGAGCTGGAGGGGACTGTCAGCCCTGGTCGCGGGGACTGTGGTCGCGGGGACTGTGGTCGCGGGGACTTTCGGCCACGCCTCTCGGACGGCCATCTTGCCCGTCGTGAGCGTGCCGGTCTTGTCGGTACAGATGATGGTGGTGCAGCCGAGCGTCTCGACGGCCGGGAGACGACGCACGAGCACGTTTCGCTTCGAGAGGCGCTCGAGCCCGACGGCCAGCGCGACCGTCACGATGGCGAGGAGTCCTTCGGGGACGGCGGCGACGGCGAGCGAGATCGCCATCACGAGGACGTCCATCCAGGGCATGCCCCGAATGGCACCCAAGACGCCCACCACGGCGACCACTCCGAGACAGACGAGGACGAGGGTACGCCCGACCTTCTCGAGCTGCACTTTGAGCGGCGTCTCGGCGCCATGGGCAGACTCGAGGAGCCCCGCGATACGGCCGAGCTCCGTGTTGCGCCCGGTCGCAGTCACCCGGGCGTGCGCCGTCCCCGCGGCGACGTGGGTGCCGGTGAACACCTCACCGGTGCGCTCGGCGAGGGGCGTGCCCGCGGGGGTCGCGCCGACCTTCTTCTGGACCGGGACGCTCTCGCCGGTGAGCACCGATTCGGCGACCTGGAGGCGGCTGGACTCGACGAGGATCCCGTCGGCGGCGACGACGTCTCCCGCCTCGAGGAGCAAGAGATCGCCCGGGACCACCTCCGCGGCGGCGCGCTCTTCGGGGCGGCCATCGCGCTTCACTCGGGCGCGGGGCGCCGTCATGACGCTCAACGCGTCGAGGGCGCGTTCGGCGCGCGCCTCCTGTACCGCCCCGACCACGGCGTTCAGCAGCGCTATCGCCAAGATGGCGATGGCATCGCCGACGTCGCCCGCGACGACGGAGAGGATGCCCGCGACCAGGAGCAGGACGTTCATCACGCCCTTGAACTGGCGAAGGAAGATGGCGATGCGCGACGGGGGCGCTTTGGCGTCCAGCTCGTTTCGACCGTGTTCGATGAGGAGCGCCGCCGCGGCGGCACTCGTCAAGCCGGTGAGGTCGGGAGCGGGCTCTTTCGACGGGGACGGGTGGGAAAGCATCGGCAGGTCGGTGTCCTGGTTCGGCGGGACGTCGTGGAGCGCTTGTCTCGCAACGCGGGGGGCAACTCAAGAGGCCCTTCGTGATGGACGAAGCACCGAGCTGGGCGGCCAACGCAAGAAGCGGACCACCGAAGTGAGCGTCACCGGATCAGTACACCGTGACGAGGCTGAACGAGATGTTGTGGTCGAAGGTGGCGAAGTCCTCTCCTGAGAAGCCGAACCCGTAATAGAGGTCGAAGCCGAGCTCGTCGAAGAGGAGCAAGTGGAGGCTGGGGCCGACGGAGTCCACGATGGCCGCGAGGTTGCCGCCGGCCGAGCGGTCACCGAAGACGGAGAAGTCGTTCCAGAGCCCGAACTTGACGCGGTCGCGGTAGATGGGGAAACGCACGGCCAGTTCGAGTGAGCCGGCAGCCCGCACCCAGTAGCGGCCGCCGAAGGTGACCCGTTGACTCTCGCTCGAGAGCTGACCTTCGTCGACCAACGTCACGTCCCCCTCGAGATAGATGGCCTCGCCGCGCACGATGAAGTCGTAGTGGCCGACACGGCTCACCCAGAGGCCCGCGAAGCGGAGATCCATGAAGAAGTTCGGGTGGTCGTCGGTCGCGAAGAAGGCCGAGCCGGAGACCCGGCTGCGGAGATCACGACGGGCGACTTCCGGGGAGAAGACGTGTTCCGCCGTGGCGCGAAAGCCGTAGCGGAGGTGCTTCGTCACCGCGTCGGGATCGGGGCTCTCGACCGGCGTGAGGTCGAAGAACTCGTGGTAACGAACGCCGAGCCCGAGCGTGACGACGGTCTCCTGGGTCGGGAAGATCGCGAGGTTCGCGAAGCCGTCGGTGCGGATGACGTAGTAGGCCGAGGAGCTGAACTCGGGGCGGGCGTCGTCGGAGAAGGCGACCGAGGTGTCGACGGTCGGGGCCAATAGGTCGGCGGCAAAGGTCGGAAAGCGGTAACCGAGGTCAAAGCGGCCGTGGACCCACTGGAACTTCGGGTCGGCGTCGAAGATGTACCGTCGATAAGGCACGCCGACCCCGAGGACCATGCTGAGGCGGTCGTCGGTCCAGAAGGGATCTTTCAGCTTGAGGGCAAACTGAGGGAGCAGTCCGTACGTGGCATCGACGCGGGCACCGAATCGAAAGCCGAAGGACTCCTCTCCTTCGGCGGGGTGGATGTGCAGATAACGGGTCGGGACGAGCGCGCCGACCGAGTTGAGGGTGCCGTCGTCGGCCTCCTCCACGCGCCAACCACCCGCTTTGAATCCGTATTTCTCCTCGAGAGCGTGTAGCCCCAGGGTGAGAGTCGGCGCGTGAAACACGTTGCTCGGGAGGTCGAGGACAACACGGTAGCGCGTCGAGTCGAAGAAGCTGATGCCGTGAAAGACGATGCCATGCAGCACCCCTTCGTCGATATCGAAGGTGGGCTCGTTCTCGTCGCTCATGCCGAAGTGGACGCGGACCAGGTTGAAGCCCTGTCGCCGGTAGTGGCGCTCGAGCTTCCGAATGACGCCTTGTGACCACGGTGTCAGTCGTTCCACGGCCTTCGGCCGTTTGCCGATGACGGTGCGGAGGAGGCGCTCCTCCACCACGTTGGCGCCGTGAACGGCGTAGCCGTCCTTCAGCGGCGGTGCGTCGTCGTCCGCGTACGCCAACTCCGCCGTAGGGAGCACGAGGGCGAACACGAGGAAGACGAGACGCCGCCGCACGGATGCGGAACGCCCGAACAAGAACAGCGAGGTCAAGGCATTGGGCATCGGCCACAGCCTATAGGCATGTCCCAGCGCAGCAAGGAACTCGGCTTCGACCTTCGTCGATAGGCGCCCCCAGCGTGGCGGCACGCGACGATGGACGCCGCCCTCGGCGTCGGGCGCGTCGTCAGCGAGTGAGCAGTGCCGAACGCAGCGGCTCCCCGGTGAGCCGGCCCCGACGGCGCGCGGTCTCGACCGCCATTTGGTGAACGTTGAGCGTGCCGCCGACTTTGGTCAGCAGGCCCTTGATCCCGCCGAGCACGCGAAAGATCAAGAGGCCCTCGGCGGGTGGGGTCAGCTTGATGAACGTGGGCCACTCCATGATGTAGCGTTGGAGCCGGCGGCGCATGTCCCAGTGTTCGAAGGCGAAGGCCTCGTCCCGGAGGAAAGGCTCGAGACCGATCTCGTGGTACTGCCGAAGCTTTTCGGGGTGAAAGAGCTCGTCGCCTTGGCTGTCACGGCCGAAGCCGAGCTCCCGGTAGAGGCCGGCTGCCCGGCGGTCGTCGCCTTGCCAGCACGCGTCCATGATGTCGAGGATGCCGTCGGCGAATCGTTCGTTGCACTCCTTGATACAGCCGAAGTCGAGCATGACCATGTCGCCCTCCGGCGTGAGCAGGAAGTTGCCCGGGTGCGGGTCGGCATGGAGGACCTGGCGGTCGTGGAGCAGCCAGGAGTAGGTCGCGACGAAGCGTTCGAGGATGGCGTTCTTCTGGTCCGGTTGCCCCGAGAGCCCTTCGAGCGCCACATCGAGCTTTTGGCCCACGATGAGCTCCATGACGAGCACGTTGCGTCGGGTCCAGGCCTCATAGGGCCGTGGAGCACGGACTCCCGGCCGGGACGCGAGGATCTCGCCGAAGCGCGTGAGGTTCCCGGCCTCGGCGAGGTAGTTCGACTCGTCCAGGATGGCGCGGCCAATCTCGTGCAAATAGGCCTGAATCTTGGCCTTCTCGATGACGACGCGGCTCATCGCCATCACGGACGCGAGGTTGTCGAGGTCGCTCTTCAGCGTCTTGTCGATGCCCGGGTACTGCACTTTGATAGCCACGGCGTCGCCGCTCTTGAGCCGCCCCCGGTGGACTTGCCCGATGCTGGCGGCCCCGATCGGCTCAGGCGTGAACTCGGAGAACACGGCCTCGAGCGGCTGGCCATACGCCTCTTCGAGCACCTCTTTGACCATGCGGAAGGTCATCGGCGGCGCGGATGATTGGAGGGACGTGAGCCGTGCCGTGAACTCCGGCGGCAGGAGGTCGGGGTCGGCCGAGAGCATCTGCCCCACTTTCATCGCCGCGCCCTTCATCTCCCCGAGGACCTTGGCGACTTTCTCGGCTTGCTCGGCGAGGACGCGGTCTTCACCGCCGTCGTCCTTCTTGCCGAAACCGAAGACGGAGCCGACTTTCCGGAGGGCCGTGCCGGCCCCGAGGCTCGCGCCCAGCTTGCCCACGCGAAAGAGCCGGTCGAAACGCCCCGACGGGATCGCTTCGCCCTTCTCACCGGCCAGCTTTTCCCAGTCCGTACCCATGATTAGCTCCGTTCTGGACCGTGGTTGCGAGGCAGGAACACCATCAGCGCTGTCCTACCTTGACCCAACGGTCGCTTCGGTAAGCGGCGAGCCCCTGCCAGGTCCGTGCGATGGCGGCGAGCGGCATGCCAAGCCACACGCCAGCGGCGCCAAGACCGAGCGGGAAGCCGAGTAGCCACGAGAGGGGGATCTGGACGACGAGCGTCGCGACCAGATTGATGCGGAGGCTGGCTTGGGTCTCGCCCGCCCCTTGAAGCAGGCCGCTGGTGGCGATCCAGACCGACACGATCGGCATGCCGAAGCCCAGGAGCCGCATCCAAGTGACCGCGTGGGCCCCAACACGGCTGTCCGGCATCACGTCGAAGACCTGTACGAGCCAGGGCGCGAGGACCACGATGATAAAGGAGAGGCTGCCCATGACGACGACGCATAACGTCACGGAGGCGCGGAACACCGCGCGGGCGCGCTCAGGATTGCCGGCACCGAGAGATTGGCCGACCAGCGCGCCGGTCGCTTGCGCGATGCTCATCCCGGGAACGAAGGCCAGCGCTTGAATGCGGAGCCCGATGCCGTGGGCGGCGACGGCGGCATCGTCGATGTAGCCGAGCATGGCGATGAGGGAGATGAAGCTCGCGTTCAGAATGACCATGTCGAGTGCCGCCGGCGCGCCGACCCGCCAGAGCGCAAGGACCTCGGCGCGGTCGAGGCGCGGGAGCCGGCGGGGCAGGGCGATGCCCGGCACGGCACCCGCACGGAGGCGTGCGACCAGGACCACGACACCGATGGCTTGGGACGCGAGCGTGCCCCATGCGGCACCCGCGACGCCGAGGGCCGGCAAGCCGAAGGCGCCGTAGATGAGCACCGAGTTGAAGAGCGCATTGAGGGCGTTCTGGAGCAGCGCGACCTGAAAGGGGAGGCGTGTATTGCCAACCCCGCGCAGCAACGCGGCGAAGAGCAGGATGAGGTAGGAGAACACCGTGCCCGTGAGGAGGGGACGGAGGAAGCGGAGGGCTTCTTTCGTGACGGCGTCGTCCGCGCCGAGCGCGTGCACGAGGGGGGACGCGAGGAGGTTGCCGAGAACGGCCACTCCGACGCTGACGAGCACCGTCAAGGTGATGGACTGACCGAGGATCTGGTCCACTCGGGCGTGGTTTCGGGCTCCATGGGCACGCGCGACCATCGCGACGGAGCCGATGGTGAGGCCGAACATCGCGACTTGGAGCAGGAAGAGGAGCTGCACCGAGTAGCCGAGCGCGGCCAAGACCACGTCCTGGTTCGGGAGGCGGCCGCAGAGCGCCGTGTCCACGGCGAGCGAGAGGACGTTCAGGACATTGAGCCCGATGATCGGGGCGGCAAGGGACCAGAGCTCTCGAGTGATCGGCTTCAACGGGGGCCTTCGGGGCCGCACCGGTGCGGTCTCCGGCCGGAGGCGTACCGCATTGGCGGACATCCGCAAGGGTTCCGGTTCAACAATGTGTTTCGCGATGGTTTCTGGACTGCGCCCCTGTCGCCGTCGTCCGATGGCGCTGCTATGCTCGCCACGCGCCGCCGTCTCGGAGCGCTTCCCGACCTCCCCCGGAGTCTCCTTGCAGCTGGTCCACTTCTACGCCTTCGGTCGCCATCTCTACGGTCAACTCGAAGGTGACGAGATCGCCGTCTTCGATGGGAACCCGTTCGACGGTCAACTGACCCCGACCGGTCAGACCATCTCGGCTGACGTGGTGCACATCCTGCCGCCGTGTCGCCCCTCGAAGATCGTGTGCGTGGGGTCGAATTACCGCCTGCACTGCGTCGAGATGGGGCGCCCGATCCCAACGGTGCCGCGGCTCTTTCTGAAGCCGCCGAGCGCGCTGGTAGCCCACGAGGCGGCGATCGTCATTCCGCCCGGGGTGGGCCGGGTCGACTTCGAGGGAGAGCTCGCCGTCGTCATCGGCCGTCGCATGACGCGTGTCGCCGAGGAGGACGTACTTTCCCATGTCCTCGGCCTGTCGATATTGAACGACGTGACGGCCCGAGACATCCAGAACGCCGACGTCCAGTTCACCCGGGCCAAAGGCATGGACACCTTCTCGCCCTTCGGACCCGGGATCACGACTGGCCTCGATCCATTGGACCTGCGCCTCGTGACACGGGTGAACGGCGTGGTGAAGCAGGACAGCCGCACCTCCGACATGATCTTCCCGGTTCGCACGCTCCTGAGCTTCATCTCTCACTATATGACCCTCGAACCCGGCGACGTCGTTGCGACCGGAACCCCGTCGGGTGTCGGGGCCATCGCACCGGGGGACGAGGTGGCGATTGAGATCGAAGGGGTCGGCACCCTGCGCAACCCCGTGATCGCGCTAGAAGATGCACCGCGCCCCGGGCCGGGCGGGGCCCCGGGCAGCGCTCCGCGGGCGCAGGGGCCGGGCCATGAATGACGCGCCGCTCTCCATCGAGGAGGCCGTCAAGGAAGACCGGGCGTCGCTGACGGCGTTTCGGGCGTCCGTCTCGAGTGCCTTCCGCGGCAAAGAGGCGGCGGTCGACCTGGCGCTGACCGCCCTCCTCGGACGCGGTCACGTCCTCTTTGAAGATGTCCCCGGGACAGGAAAGACCACGCTCGCCCGGGCGATGGCCGCGAGTCTCGATGCTCGTTTCCGGCGCATCCAGTTCACGAGCGATCTGCTGCCGTCCGACGTGCTCGGCATCTCGGTGTTCCAGCAAGATCGGTCGTCGTTCGAGTTCAGACCCGGCCCGATCTTCGCCAACGTCGTGCTCGCAGACGAGGTGAACCGCACCACACCTCGCACGCAGTCGGCGCTCCTCGAAGCCATGAGCGAAGGGCGCGTCACGGTCGACGACACGACGCACGCGTTGCCGTCGCCGTTTATCGTCATCGCGACTCAGAACCCGAAAGAGTTCTACGGCACCTACCCGCTGCCTGAGAGTCAACTCGACCGCTTCATGTTGCGCCTCGCTATCGGCTACCCCGACAAGGCCGTCGAGCGGGTTCTGATTCAGAGCTACGGCTGGACGGACCCCGTGTCCGAGCTGCGCCCCGTCGCGACCGCCGCCGACGTCCTGCGCTGGCAGAGCCGGGTCGAGAAGGTGCGCGTCGAGCCCGTGCTGATGGAGTACGTCATGGCGGTGGTCGGCGCCACGCGCGCCAGCCCGCACCTGTCTCTCGGCGTCTCGACCCGCGGCGCCATCTCGTTCTACAGGGCCGTACAGGCGCGCGCTTACCTGCTCGGACGCGCCTTTGCGACGCCGGACGACGTTCAGGCCCTGGTCGTGCCGTCCATGAGCCATCGCGTCTACGTGAAGGCGCATCGGGACGGCTCTTCGGCGCAGCGCGAAGAAGCGGCGGCCATCCTGACCGACCTCATCGAGTCGTTGCCGGTCCCCCGGTGAGAACGTCCGCCGCCGCGCTGGGTGGCGCTGGCGCCGCCGAATCGACCGGTGGCGCGAGCGGCGCGGGAGTGTCCACGGCGAAGAAGCGCCGCCGGCTGCCGCGCAAGCTCAAGACGACCCGCGAAGGCAAAGCCCTCATCGGGATCACTCTCGGCATCGGCGCTGGCGCGGTGAACTCGGGCAACAACCTCCTCTACCTCATCCTCGGATTGCTCCTCTCGCTCATCGTCGTCAGCGGCGTACTCTCCGAGTGGACCATCCGGGGAGTCGAGGTCAAACGCCGTTACCTCGGGGCCTTTCATGCCGGCCGCGAAGCGCTGTTGCAGCTCGAAGTGCGTAATGGCAAGCCGAAGGCGCGTTCCTATTCGCTGGAGATCGAGGAGCTGCTCGTCGGCAGCGCCGAGATCGCCGCGGGCGCCGCACGCGCCATCTCGCAACGCTCCGCTTATCAGCTCGTCCTGGGTCCGGGCGAGACGGCGTCGGTTCAACTCCGGCTCACGGCCCGGCGCCGCGGACGTTATGTGTCGGAAGGGCTCACGATCGCGACGGAGTTCCCCTTCGGCTTCTTCCGAAAGTGGCGCGAGCTCGACGCGCCGACCGAGCTCTGGGTATGGCCCGCGCTCCGCCCGACGCGCCTCCCGGTCTCGCTCTCCGTCGGGATGCTCGGCGCGGACCCCGATCCGCGTCGCGTGGGCCGTGGCGACGAGTATCACGGCCTCCGGGAGCACCGTTACGACGACGATCCCAGGGACATCCACTGGAAGTCCGCCGCGCGGCTCGGCCGGCCCATGACTCGCGAGTACGAAGCGCCTGCGACGCGCCGCATCTGGCTTCACTTGGCGACCACCGCGCCCGTGGCGGCCGATGACGCCTTCGAAGACGCGGTGACGGAAGTAGCGAGCCTCGCGGCGCAGCTCCTCGCGGGGGGCTATTCGGTCGGGCTCCGCACGAACGACGGGACCGTGATGCCGGGGCCCGGCGCTGGCCACTTGCCCGAGCTGCTGGACCATCTCGCGAGGCTCGAACGTCGGGAACCCGAGAGACCTGGGCCCGCGCTCGAGCCGGCGGGGGAAGCGGGGGACCGCCTGCTGGTGCGCTACCCTGGCATGAGCGAGAGCGCTGGTGGCTTCGAGATGGTGGTGGACGCGACGGCGGGGACTTCCCCGGGGGCGGCCCTTGCGATTTGACCGCCTCTCCCGGCTCGTCACCTACCTGCTGGTGGCGACCAGCCTCGGGGTCCTGATCCTGTCCGGGGAGCTCGGTCCCGCGTTTACGCTCATCTTTGGGCCGCTCTTCGTCCTCTCCATCCCCGTCTCGAAGCGCGGGCTGGCGCGTGGCGTCGTGCTCTGGAACACCGTCTTGGTCCTTGGGCTCCTGGTCGCGGCGGCCTTCGGTGCGCTCACGGGCGACTGGCTCCGCTACGCCATCTACTTTGCGTCGCTGATGGTCACGGCGAAGCTCTTTCAGCAGCGGAACAGCGGCGATTTCTTTCAGCTCTACGTGCTGAGCTTCCTTCAGCTCGTGGCCGGCGCCGTCATCAACCCCTCGCTCTCCTTTGCGGTCGCGTTCCTCGCGTACGTCGTCCTCCTCACGTGGGCGCTGCTCTTCCTCCAGCTTCGCCGAAACCTCGAGTCCATCGCGGCCGCCGATCCCGTGACGTCAGCCGATCCCGAACGGGGCGCGCAGGCGCTCATGGCCTCCCCGCGCCTCTCACGCCTCGTCACGCCACGATTTCTCGGGGTGACCAGCGCGCTCGCGCTCGGCCTCTTCACCGTGTCGATCCTGGTCTTCTTGCTCTTCCCTCGCCTCGGGCTCGGCTTCTTCGGCTCCCATCGTCAGAGCGGTCAGTCCGTGTCGGGCTTCGACGATCAGGTCGAGCTGGGCGGCTTTGGCAACATCAAGTCGGACGAGACCATCGTCATGCGCATCGAGTCGGACACATCGGTTCAGAGCCTCCTCCCACTGCGGCTCCGCGGCATCGCGTTCGACCGATACGACGGCAACACGTGGTCCAAGGCGATCCCGAAGGGGGAATCGCCGCGCGAGCTCGTGCGCATCGCTGAAGGCAACTTCTTTCAAGTGCGGATGGAGCCCAAGTCCTTGCCCGACGGGGCGCTCCGTTACGATCTGCGGGTCTATATGGAGCCGCTCCGCACCGGCGTGAAGACGATCTTCGGGGAGCACCGCGTGGTCGCCGTGCGCGATCTGGCCGACGAGACCTACACCGACTACCGCCGGCGGACCAAGTACCGCAGGGACAACAACGACGATGTCCTGTACGAGAGCGCGTCGTCGTCCCCGGCGCGCTACATCGTGCGGTCGATTCGCTACCGGCGCGATGCGGCCGCGCTTCGGGGCGCCGGGCCCGTCGATCCGGTCGAGCACGGGCGCTATCTCCAGCTCCCCGGGAACCTCGACCCTCGAATCAAGACGCTGGCCGAGGAGATCACGCGGGACGAAGCGACGCCCTTTGACAAGGCCGGCGCTATCGAACGCCACCTGCTCGCGAACTACACCTACAGCCTCGACGGTGGCCACGACGACGTGGACCCCCTTGCCGACTTCCTGTTTGGGATCCGGAAGGGGCACTGCGAGTACTTCTCGACCGCCTTTGTCATCCTGGCGCGCGCCGTCGGGATCCCCGCGCGGTCGGTCGGTGGCTTCTACGGTGGCATCTACAACAGCGTGGGCGACTACGTCGCCATGAGGCAAGCCGACGCACACTCGTGGGCCGAGGTGCTCTATCCGGGCGAAGGCTGGGAGGTCTACGACGCGACGCCGCCGTCCGGTTCGCTCGTCGAAGACGACGGTGGCTTCTTCGCCGCTATCGGGAGCTACATCGATTCGATGCAGCTCGCCTGGTACAAGTGGGTCATCCGCTATGATCTCGACGGGCAGCTCGAGTTCTTCAAGTCCCTCGGCCGGGCCTTTGGCGGCTCCGGTGACCTGATGCCGAACCGCCGCGCGATGCGGGCCTACTGGAAGCAGTTCAAGGAGGCGCTCCCGCTCGTGGTCAGCACCGCCGTGGCGCTCGTGCTGGTGGGGATCTTGGTCGTGCGACGCTGGCGTCGTCGGAAGCCGGTCGTGATCTGGTCCGGCGCGGCGAGCGCGAGTAAAGCCGACCTGCGGGTGGCGCGTCGGCTCTATGCCCGCGTCGAGCGCGCTGCACGAAAACGCGGCGTGGAGCCCAAGGACGCGATGACGCCCGGTCGGCTCCTCGGTCGACTTCGCGCGGTGAGCCCCTACGCGGCCGAACAAGCCGAGGTCGTCGTCAGCCTATATGAGCGAGTCGTGTTTGGCGGCGCGGCCTTGTCGCGCGACGACCGAGTGAACGCCGACGCCGCGCTCGTACGCCTCACGAAGACGAACCCACCCGCGCTCGAACGGGCGACCGGAAGCTGAGAGGGCACGCCATTGGACGTCACCATCGTCGATCACGGAGCTGGGAACCTCGCGAGCGTGCTGCGCGCCCTCGCGCACGTCGGAGCTCGCCCGACCCTCACGTCCGACCCCGCGCTCGTCGCGCGCGCCGAGCGCCTCGTCGTCCCCGGCCAAGGCGCGTTCCCCGACGCGATGCGGCGCCTTCGGTCGCTCGGGCTCGACGACGCAATTCGAAGCTTCGTCGCGACGGAGCGCCCCTACCTCGGGATCTGCCTGGGCCTCCAGCTCCTCTTCGATGAGGGGCACGAGCACGGCGTCACCCCCGGGCTTGGGATCCTGCCTGGGCGCTGTCGTGCCCTCCGCGCGGACGGCCTCAAGGTCCCGCATATGGGCTGGAACACCGTCGAGCGAGACGGTCCAGGCGGCAAGAACGCCGCCATGGCCGGGATCGCGGACGGCGAGTACTTTTACTTCGTCCACAGCTTCATCGTGGAGCCTGCAGCCGCCACCGTCGGCGGGGAGCGGGCCGGGTCGGGCGAGCCGCTCGAGGTGCTCTGGAGTACCCACGGCGAACGATTCCCCGCGGCCGTGGCGCGCGGCGCGCTCCTCGCGTGCCAGTTTCACCCTGAGAAGAGTCAGCAGGCAGGCTTGCGGCTGCTCGGAGCCTTTTGTCGATGAAGAACGGCACCTTCGAGGTCATCCCCGCCATCGACCTGCGCGGTGGCCAGGTCGTTCGGCTACACCAGGGCGACTATGGGCAGGAGACGGTCTACCCCGAGGACCCCGTGGCCACGGCGCGGCGCTTCGTCGCGTGCGGGGCGCGGCGCCTGCACGTGGTCGACCTCGACGGCGCACGCGCGGGAGCGCCGACGCAACGCGCGCTCGTGGCCCTGATGGCGCACGCGCGGTCGGACGCGACGGCGTGCACGATCGAGGTCGGCGGCGGCATTCGCACCGAGGCCGACGCTCGGGCCTATCTCGACGACGGGATCGACTACGTCATCCTCGGGACCGTCGCGCTGCGCGAACCGCAGCTCGTGCGCACGCTCGCGTCGGCCTTCCCGGGCCGGATCATCGTCGGTCTCGACGCGCGCGCCGGGATGGTCGCCGTGTCCGGATGGTTCGAGCAGAGCACGACGCCGGTGGCGTCCATCGCGCGGGAGTTTCGCGACGCCGGGGTGGCTGCCGTCATCTACACTGACATCGCACGCGACGGCACGGGCGTTGGCGCTGACGTGGACGGCTCCGCCCGGCTGGCACAAGCGGCGGGCTTGCCCGTGATCGCGTCCGGCGGAATCGGGCGCCTCGCGGACATCGAGGCCTTGCGCGCTCGGCGTGGCGACGGCGTCGTCGGTGTGGTGGTCGGCAAGGCGCTGCTGTCGGGTGCGATTGCCGTAGAGGACGCCCTCGCGCTAACGGTCCGCTGAGCGGCGTTCGGCCAAATGGCGCTCAGCCGTGGCTTCCGTTAAGCTCGCGACATGCATGACTTACGCGACGTTGGCGGCACTGAAGGCGGCTTCACTCAGTTCATCGTCGGCTTCGGCCTCGCGATCCTCGGGGGGTACCTCTTTCTCGACCGGGTCACTGTCCACGGCGGCTATTGGCAGTTCGCGGGCACTGGGACCACCTCGTTTGGGATCACGCTCATCCCCACCCTCCTCGGGCTCGGGGCGCTCTTCTACGACGGCGCGAGCAAGCTCGGGTGGCTGCTCTTCGGTGGTGGCCTGCTCGTGATTTTTGGGGGCGTCATCGCCAACCTCCAGATCCACTTCCGCGCCACGAGTCTCTTCAGCACTCTCATCGTGCTCGGCTGTTTGGCGGCGGGGATCGGGATGATGTTGCGGTCGCTCCGGCCGGTCCCGAAGAAACGAGGGCCTGGGTGAAGCGGAAGGTCAGTCGTCGTCCACGTCGGCGCAGAGCGTGAAGCGGACGAGCGCATGGTCCGAGTGCGTACGCCGGAAGGCCGCTTCCTCACCCTTTCGGGGCCCATGGATGGTCATGCGGGCGCCGAGAAACTCGGGCTGATACTCCGGGACGAACACGCGGTCGAAGGGGGCTGGGGGCCAACGCGGGCTTGATTGTCCCGGCGGGATGAACTCGATGGTCGTGGGCTGGTCAGCGTCGTTCAGGTCCACGTAGCCGTCGAGACGGAAGACTCGCAGCGCCTCTTCCCCGCGTGAGAGCACGTTGGTGTCGCCCAGGATGACGAGATCACGATCCTCGAAGGCGCGCCGCACGAGTGGGAGCGCGCCCACGAGCGTCGCGGCTTCGATCGCGCGCTGCGCTGGGGGTGGTGGTGGCGCTGAGCCCGGAATGGGCCGGCTCGGGATGTTCGCTTTCATGTGTACGATCATGAGTACGAAGTCCGATCCTCCCCGGCGTGCGAACTTCATCGCCGTCACCCCGCGGTCCCAGCCGAAGGCCGGCTCGGTGTCTTGATGCACCGTGGGGACGGGCTCGCCGACCGCTGTGAGCTGCGCCTCGTTCCACGCGATCCCGGTGAGCTGCTGGTCCTCGTAGCCACGTCGGCGGCTCGGGAAGAGCCGATACTTCCACGCGGCGCCGTCGCGGTTCAGCGATGCGACAGTGGCGTCGAGCGTCGCGTTGGTCTCGCGACCGACGTCGGGCACGATCTCCATGAGCCCGAGGACCTGCACGTCGGCGGACGTGATGAACGCGGCCAGATCCGTCGGGCGCTGCGCCACGCCTTTGGCGTCGCCGCTCCGCATGTCGGGGCGTCCGAGCCAGTTGATGTTCCAGGCCCCGATGGCGACCGGGTTACGGCATTCGGCGTCGGCTCCCGCCGGAAGCACGAGGGCGGCGCCGACAAGGGCGCAGAGTGCCAACGGGACAGAGAATCTCATGGGGGCAGCCTCCCTTGGCGGGGCCGCGCCGTCAACCGGCGGCTCCAGGCGAGATCGGCCATGGGCCGACTCAAGCCCCTGCGTCGTCCCCACGGGGAGTGAACTTGAGATATCACCGGCCAAGCTGACTCCGACGGCACCCGGCACGCCGAGTATTTCCGATGTGCTCCAGGTCGCGCTGGGTGTGACGGCGTCGAACGTCGAGATCGAGCGCATCCATCAGGAGGGCGTGGCTGAGCCAGCCCTCCAGAAGAGAGCGTACGACCGTGCTCGTCGCATCCAGCGCTATCCTCGCCCTCCTCGGCGGGCGCTTCGCTTTGCCCGCCTCCGGGGGGCTCCGGATAGCGCTGGACACGACCTGCGCGCGGCCATGGCGGTGGCTCTGTGATGGTGCTTGGAGTTCCTACTGTCTCCGGTTCAAGTGGACCCACAGACCGCTGAAAATCTTCGAGAAATCGACACGTCGGGCTTGACGGGTTTTCGGCCCTTCAGAGATGGCCCGAGGAGCTCTGATTCGGGGTCGAGGCGGCTTGAACGTCGGAATTTGGGCTGGAGGGGCCTTGGCGACGCCCGCTCATGGTCTCACGCGCGAACTTTGTGGCGAGAGCCGTTTCGGCCAAAAATGCGTCCAAAAACAGTGTGTCACACTCACTTAGTTCCTCAGCGGAGGTCATCATGAGTGTCGCCGATGCGTTCATTTCCGAGTGTTCCGTGGTGGAGGCCGCCGTAGGTCTCTCGGACCGAGACTTGACCCGGTGCGTCGCCGACTGTGCGGCTCGCGAACGCCAATCGCCACGAGCGAGCATCGTCCGGATCCGCGTCAACCGGTTCAGGTCCCCCACTGCCGTCGAGCGCAGGCCC
>JADMJS010000205.1 GCA_018780435.1 Myxococcales bacterium | reverse complement strand
GAATTGAAAGTCCATGTAACCCTTGACGTCCTAGACTTTGGACCCGTAGATTCGCGCGCCCGCGATCAGGGTCCGTATTGCCAAGGACCTCCGCGAGAAGGCTCACCTTCTCCCCTTCCGGAAGGACACCGCCCGATGACCACCCTCCGCTCCACGCTTCGTTGCCTCTTCTTTGGGGCCCTGGTGGCCACCTGCGTCGTCGCCGCTCGAGACGCTTCGGCCGACACGAACTACGTCTTCTACACGGTCGAAGCCGTGCAGTTCGGCGGTGCTGCCCAGAAGCTCGCTATTCCCCGTACCTACCCGTCCACCCCGGACTTGGCGGCGTCCGCGGTCGCGTCCGAGGCCTTCAACCGCCTCCAGAGCTTCCGCGGTGGCTCCTACTCGGGAGCCGCGCTCACGCTCGACGCGAACTTCGCCTCGACCGGGGCTGCCACAGTAACGCTCGGCAGCCCCGCGCCCGCCGATGTGGCCGTCATGGTCAGCGAGATCTACTGGACCATGGTCGCCGCGGGCGTCCGCGAAGTGCGCTTCGCCGACCTGTCGAAGGAGCCACTCCGTCTGGGTGATGTGCCCTACGGCGCCGCGGTGGTCAGCCTCGAGCTGTGGCAGGTCCTCGCCGGGGCCCCGCGCACCGGCTTCGTGCTCGTCGGCGACACCGTGCTCCCGGCTGCCGAAGTGGGCCGACGCCTCGAGACCAAGGACAAGGCGCTCCTCAAGAACGTCACCGACATGTTGGTCTCGCCGCTCCCGTTCGTGCGCCTCGAAGTCGTGAACGCGCTGCCGCGCCTCGGGCTGCAGAGCGAAGACACGATGCTGCCCCTCTTGAAGGACCCTGACATCACGGTCCGCAAAGCGGCCATCACGAGCTTCAACGGCACCAAGTCCAAGAAGGCGCTCACGGCGCTCGAGACCGTCGTTCAGTCCGACCCGGAGCCCACGCTTCAGTCGGCCGCGGCGAAGATCCTGAGCGACGCCGGCAACACCAAGTACCAGAGCGTCGTTCTCTACGAGAAGCTCCGCGACGCCGATGACGGCGTGGTCATGGACGCCGTGCAGAAGCTCTCCGCCACCCCGCGTGCTGACGTGGCGCTCGCCCTGGTCGGCGTCCTCACGCACAAGAGCGAGCAGGTCCGCTCGATGGCGCTCAAGACGATCATCGCGTCCAAGTCCGACGAGGCGCTGCGCCGCATCGTCGAGGATCAGAACGTCCAGAACAGCTACCGCTCGGAAGCCGCCACGGCGCTCTCGCAGAGCCAGGGCGACGACGCCGATCACGGTCTCCGTTACCTCGTCCTGAACGGCACGGACGCCGAGCGCATCGCGGCCATCGGCGAGGTCGAGAAGCGCCGCCGCTTCAAGGTCGTCCCCGATCTTCTCGGCGCTCTCGATGCATCGAGCGCCGACGTCCGCGCCACGGCCGCCAAGGCCCTCGGCGTCATCAAGGACTCGAAGGCCCTCGCCCCGCTCGCGACCGCCGTGGGCAAATACCCCGCTGAGAAGGCCGTGTTCGAAGACGCCGTCGTCGGCGTGTTCCAGGGGCTCTCTGTCGACGAGGTCACCAAGGCGTCGGAGTCCGACAACAAGATCCTGAAGGCGCTCGCCATCAAGGCGCTCGCCGGCTTCATCGAGACGGGCCGTGCCAACGCGCGGGTCATCGACACCCTGAAGGCGCGCCTCGCCGATCCGGACATCGAGATCCGCCGCAGTGTGGCCTTCGCCCTGGCTCGCGTGAACGACGCGGACGTGGTCGGCAAGCTCGTCGCGCTCCAGAAGGATCCCGACGCAGGTATTCGCGAGCAGGTCGCGGTGGCCATCGGGCGTTCGTCGCTCGGCAACGCCAATGAGCTCCTCCTCGCGATGCTCGAGGACAGCGCTCCGGGTGTGAAGCGCGCCACCGCCGACGGGCTCCGCGAGCGTAAGGTCGCAGCGGCACTGCAGAAGCTGAAGTTCCAATGGAAGAACCCGAGCGGTGAGGTCCGTCGCGCCGTCATGAAGGCCATCGTCGCCCTGGCCGGCGATGCCGACTGGGATGGTCTCTTCCAGACCTGGCAGGAGGCGCTCTACGACCAGGAGGCCGAGGTGAAGGTCGAGGCGCTCCGCGGTCTCTCGCGTCGCCGAGACGCCCGCCTCCCCGGCCTCTTCGCGCCACTCGCTCGCGACACGGATAACGCGGTCAAGACGGCGGCACTCGACGCGCTCGGCACCACCGGTGACCCTTCGGCCGTGGAGTACATCACCGGCGCGCTCCTCGAGGCTCAGGACAAGAACGTCAAGCTGGCCGCGCTGAAGGCGCTCGAGTCACTGAAGCTCGAAGCCGCGAAGAAGCCGATCATGGAGTTCGTAAAGAACGAGACTGATCCGGATCTCAAGAAGCGCGCGAACGAAGTCTTCGACAGCCTCCCGTGATGTCGGCTCGGATGGTCACTGTCGGCACACCCCGGCGCCCGGGATAGGCAGCTTCGACGCCGCCCCGCCCGTGCACACGTGGGCGCATGCCATGGCGTCGCCCGCGTCGAGCGCGCAGAACGCCTTACACGTCTTGTCGATACACGTGAATCCGGCCGCGCAGTCGTTCTGGAACTCACACGCGGCGCCTTCGCTCTCGACTCCAGCCCAGGCGCACACGTTCGCCTCGAGCGTCGCGTAGCAGGCCTTGCCGACGGGGCAGTCCTGCTCCGCGAGGTCGCAGCTCGCGCTGTCGCGCGTCGTGAAGGTCCACCCCCGCAAGAACTCGGTGCCGTCGAGCTGACCTTCGACGACGACTTTGTACGTGCGCCCCGGCAGCAGCGGCGTGTGCGTGTAGATCACCACGGCGGCGTCGCCTCCGAGGTTCGGATCGGTCTCGGAGCTCAGTCGGACGTGGCCGAGAGCGACGTCTTGCGCCACGTCTCGGATCGTCGTCTTGTGGACGACGAAGTTGGCGCGATCCGCGAACTGCAGCGTGATCACAGGCCCCGACGGGAAACCGGTCGGGGGCGCCGGCGGAGCGGGCGTCTCGGCGCCATCCCACGACAGCGGGACGTCGGAGGCGCCTTCGGGGGGCCAGACGACACCGTGGGGAACGACGGCCACCTTCTTGGGGTCCGTGCCGAGATCGAGCACGTTGACGTACTCACCGGAGGCGCTCGCATCGCCATAACCGAGGTGGGTGGACTCCGGGTGCAGGAGCGGAAGCCGGTGGTAGACCGTCTCGAGCCAGTGGGCGACCGCTGCGGCCGGGGACGCTTGATACGCGATGACTTCGCGGAAGGCTTCGCCCGAGTAGCCGGCGCCGGTGAGACGGTCCCAGAAGCGTTCACCCGTGTAGGCAGGGCGCCCGGGCTTCTGCTCGTGCACGCTCATACCACCTTCATAGAGGTCGGGGTTCGAGAGCACGTAGGCAGCATGCGCCCCGGCCGCCCGGTTGAGGGTGCCGAGCTGGTGAACGGGCTGTAAGCCCGCGCGACTGCGGTAGGTATTGACCCAGTAGAGGGCCTCCTTCTGAGCCGGAGTCGCGTCGAAGGGAGCGCTGCCGAGCGTGAGCGGCGTGGAGGACGAGGCCGACGGGGTCGATTCGTCCGAGTCCGCGATGACCGGCGCGTCATAACGCGCGTCGCGCACCTCGCCGGACTCGCACGCGAGCGGTGCAGCCAAGAGCGGCGCCAACCAGTACTGCTTCAAGCTCCGAAACGACGTCATGCGAGAACCTCCGATGGGCAACCCATCGAGGGTCTCTTCGGTGCACTCGCTTCGCGACTTCACAGAGAGGGACGGAACACGGCGGAGGTGGGAACGGGCCTCGCCCTGCGGACTAAAGAAGAAAGTTCTGTCGGAGCGTTACCCGCCGCTCGTGATCGTGATGTCGTCCACCGCGAACGAGGGATCGGCGCCGTTGCCGTCGCCGTTATTGACCCACCGAAACCCGATCCGGAGCCCGGCGTTGCCATTGGCGCCCGCGGGAAAGGTGTAGCTGAAGGCGGTCCAACGACCGTTGCCGTCGGGGCAGGTCGCGGACTTCGGGAGCGGCACGACCGTCCAGGAGGTGCCGTCGAACCACTCGAAGTCGGCATTGTCGGCAGCCGCGGCGCCTTTCTCGATGTAGTTGAAGGTGATCGTGAGGTTCGACGTGCCGCTCGCGTCGATGATAGGCGACCGCGCCGCGCGCGACGCGATGACGCCACCCCCTGGCTCCGAACACTCGCAGATCCCGAAATCGCAGAAGAGGGCGGAGCAGCCGGCGTCGTAGGCTGCCCCACAGTCGCCGCTCGGGCAGAAGAACGCCGCCTGCGGAGAGCAGCTCTGATTGCCAATGTGCAGGGACGCGTCGCCGCCGGCCGTGCCGCATTGGCCCGGCCCGTTCCCGCTCTCCGCCTCGGACACGAAGAAGTCGTTCGGACACGCGCCATTACTCCCGAGGGCCTGCACCTGCCACGCGCCAGCCGCCCCGACGTACTCGTCCGCGAGGCACCCACTGCCGCAACCGTTCTCGAAGTCTTCCTCGAAGAGGATCCCGGCGGTACAGCCGGACCCCACGCACTTGCCCGACGTGCACGTGTCGACGGTCGTACACGGGTCGCCGTCCGAGCACGTGGTGCCGTCGGGCAAGGCCGGACTGCTGCACTCCCCAGTCACCGGGTTGCAGAGCCCCGCTTCATGACACCCGTCGATGGCGGCACACTCGAGGACGTCCCCGGAGAGGCACGTGCCACTCGCATTGCAGGTATCGTCGCGTGTGCAGGCGTCGCCATCGGAACATGGCGCGCCCTCGGGGAGCGGCGCGCCGAGGCTACACGTCCCCGTGGCGGGCGAACACGAACCAGCCCCTCGGCACGACGATGCCGTACACACGACCGAGTTGCCGACGCACTGCCCCGCGTTGCACGAATCGGCCGTGGTGCAGTGGTCGCCATCCGAGCAGCCGGCGCCGTCCGGGCGAGCCGGGTTCGTACATTGCCCCGTCGCAGGGTTGCACGTCCCCGGCAGGCGGCACGGCCCGGTCGCGATGCACAGGACGGGCTGGCCGGCGTTGCACTGGCCCGCGAGACACGAGTCCATCGGCGTACACGCGTCGCCGTCGTCACAGGCCGACCCATCGGGCTTCGGCGGCGTGGTGCACTGCCCCGTCCCCGGGTCGCACGCCCCGGGCAACTCGCACGGCCCCGCCGCCGGGCATGACTTCGAGGCTCCTGCGGCGCAGGCTCCCGCACTGCAGGCGTCGCCGAGCGTGCAAGGGTCGCCATCGGAACACCCGGCCCCGTCTGTCTTGGCCGGCGACGAACACACGCCCGACGCCGGATCGCAGCTCCCGGGCTCCCGGCAGGGTCCCGCTGCGATGCAGAGGACCGGGGCGCCTCCCTGACACGTGCCGGCGCTACAGGTGTCCCCCACGGTGCACGCGCTCCCGTCGTCGCAGGTGCTCCCGTTGGCGCGCACCGGATTCGAACACAGGCCGGTCGCCGGGTCACAAGCGCCGACCTCATGGCAGTCGTCCTTGGCCGTACAGAGCACTGGCAGCTCGGCGACGCAGCTCCCCGCTTGGCATGTGCTCGTGACCGTACACGGGTCCCCGTCATCGCAGGACGTTCCGTTCGGGAGCGGCGGGGCACTACAGGCGCCGGTCAGTGGATCGCAGGTGCCAACGTCCATACACGGGCCAAGGGCGGGGCAGGGCACCGGACCGACCGCCTCACAGGCGCCGGCGATGCAACGATCACCCGCCGAGCAGAGATCGCCATCCGAACACGACGTCCCATCTGGCAGCGGCGGCGAGGTGCACTCCCCGGTCTCGTGGTCGCACTCACCGGCGCTGCGGCAGTCGCCGTCGGCCGGACACTCCACGATCTCGCTCGCGACACACGCCCCGGCAGAGCAGACGTCGTTCACAGTGCAGGCGTCGCCGTCATCGCAGCTTTGGCCGTCGGCGGGCACCGGCGCGAGGCACTCGCCGGTGCCGAGGTCGCAGCTCGGCGCTTCGTAGCAAGGCCCCGCACTCGGGCACTCCACAGCGGCGGTGCCTACGCAGGCCCCGCCGCTACACAGGTCGGCCAGGGTGCAGGCGCTGCCGTCGTCACAAACGGCGCCATCGTTCAGCGTCGAGCCCGAGCAGACCCCGGTCTCCGGATCGCACACGCCGGCCCGCAAGCAGGGGTTCGGTTCGAGGCACGTCACCGGCTCGTCGCCTACGCACGCGCCTTCCTGACAGGTGTCGCTCGTCGTGCACGCGTCACCGTCGTCGCAGGCGGCGCCGTCTTCGAGGAGCACGGGGGCGCAGGCCCCACTCCCAGGGTCGCAGACGCTCGGCGCGTGGCAGGGCCCCAGCGCCGGGCACACGACGGCCGACGTCCCGAGGCACGCGCCACCGAGGCAGCGGTCTTCGAGGGAACACGCGCTGCCGTCATCACAGAGCGTGCCGTCCGCGCGCGCCACCGCGACGCAGCTCCCCGTCGCCGGTTCGCACGTCCCGGCATAGGCACAGGGGCCTTCGCCCGCGCACACCACTGACTCGGCCCCGACACAGCCGCCGACGATACATCGGTCCACGCGGGTACACTCGTCGCCGTCGGAGCAGACCGTCCCGTCTGGAAGCGGTGGATGGGTACACTCGCCCGTCGACGGGTCACAGCTCCCAGCGACATGACAGTCGTCGAGCGGCGTGCACACCACCCCTTCACAGAGCTCGGCCCCAGACCCTGGCGTCGCCAGATCGCCCGTGGGACCGATGTCCGTGCCCGCCGTTGCGTCCGCCTCGACCACGGCACCGACGTCGCCCGACGCGGTCGTCGCGGGCGCGTCCGAGCACGCGGCGTAGAGGATCCCGGTTGAGATCACGAGCGCTCTCCACATCGACTTCATGGGCTCCTTGGCTCACTCCCGACGGCTCGGAGTTCGTGACGCAGGAGTCTACCGCACTCGCCTTCGCGCGTGACAGGCCTTCCGATTCGCGGCAGCCTCCGCCGCCCCAGGAATGGAGCGCGCATGAAACGAATCGTCATCGACGCCCGCACCGTGACCGCGAAGAAGAGCGGCATCGGCAACTACGCCGAAGCGCTCATCCGTCACCTCGTGCCGATCGCCACCGAGTTGCGCTTCACTCTCATCCGGCAGCCGGGCGATACCGCCCCGATCGTGGACGATCCTCGCGTCACGCAGCTCTACCTGCCCGGTGAGACCAAGTCGGCGAGCACGTTCTGGATCGGCCGCGTCCACCCCTTCGAGGACGCGGACCTCTACCACAGCCCCGCGGACATCGTGCCCTGGGGCGTTCGGTGCCCGTGGGTCTCGACCATCCACGACATGATGTGGCTTGAGACGCCGCACCTCTGCGCCGCCCACCGCCCGACGCGCCTCGTCCTCGGCGCGTGGTACCGGGCCGAGTACACCCACGCCATCGAAGGCGCCCGGCGCATCATCACGATTAGCCACGCGTCGGCCGCCGCTATCGGGCGCGTCTATCCCGACGAGGCCCACAAGGTGCGCGTCGTCCATCACGGGCTCGATCTTGCGCGCTACGATCTCAGCCACGCCGGCCCCCGAGAGAGCCTCGATCACCTGGTCCGCGCGGGCGTCCGTTATGCGCTCATCGTCGGCCAAGGTTCGCCGTACAAGAATCATCCGGGGATGCTCCGTGCCTTTATCGAGGCGTCCAAGTCCGATCCCCAGCTAAAGCTCGTGCTGGTACGTCGTTTTTCGAGGACCGACCGGGAAATGAACGATCTGCTCGCGATGCCGGGGGTCGCGGAGCGCGTCATCACGGTGCCCTTCGTGAAGGACGCCGAGCTCCTCGCGCTCTATCGCCACGCAGAGGCGCTGCTCATGGCATCCCACGCCGAAGGGTTCGGCATGCCGGCGCTCGAAGCGATGTCGATGGAGGTCCCGCTCCTCGTCTCGACGCACCCGGCGCTCGCGGAAGTGACCGGCGGCGCCGCGATCTCGGCCCGTTCGGACGACCACGCGGACCTCGTGCGAGGTATGAGAGAGGTCCTCTTCGACCGAGACCGTCGCGAGGCGTCCGTCGCGGCCGGCAAGCGGCGCGCACAGGACTTCAGTTGGCAGGAGTGTGCGGAGAAGACCTTGGCGGTCTATCGGGAGGCGCTGTCCGGGGCGGGCTCTACTTGTTGAGGTGGCTGACCTCGTAGGACGCCTTCTGGGTCGACACGACCGGCTCCTTGCCCGCCTCGGTGACCGTAACGGTAACGTTGGCGTCCATGCTGTAGCGGACCGGCTGAGCGTACTGGCGGATGAGCGCCGCTTCGACGGCTCCGCGCGACTCGAGCTCGTCTTCGCGGCCGGCGATGGACGGCGCTTCGATCGTGATGGCGA
>JADMJS010000287.1 GCA_018780435.1 Myxococcales bacterium | reverse complement strand
TACAAGCCCCATGGGCGCACGGCGGATCACACACCGGAACGTCGCACGCGGCCCCTGAGTAGCCGGTTTCGCCGCAGTCGCAGGTGTCCGGAGCCGTACAAGCCCCATGGGCGCACGGCGGATCACACACCGGAACGTCGCACGCGGCCCCCGAGTAGCCCGTATCGCCGCAATCGCAGGTGTCCGGAGCCGTACAAGCGCCCTGAGCACACGGGGGCTCACAGACCGGCGTCTCGCATGAAGCCCCCGCGTATCCGGTCCCGCCGCAATCGCAGGTCTCATCGGCCACGCACGACCCACCGTTGGCGCACGGGACGGTGCAGACCGGCTCTGGACAGTCGACGCCGGCCACGCAAGGGCATTCGCGTGTGGCGATGCACGCGCCGGCCACGCACTCGCCGGGGACTTCGCAAGCGGCCTCCGGGGTGCAGGAGACAGCGTCGAGGGGGGCGTGATGGACGGCGTCGCTGTCGCAATAGTCGTTCGTGCACGGGTTGCCGTCATCGACGTCGATAGGCGTCCCGGCGCAACCGCTGGCGCCGGCGGCCTCGGCACAATGGTCGTCGAGCGTGCAGGGGTCTCCGTCGTTGCAGACCTCGCCTACCCGCAGGGACGTCGGGCGACAGCCGGCCGCCGGGTCGCACGCGTGCGCCCAGCACGGGTCGGCGGCCGACGCGGCGGCACACGCCTCGACGCCGCCCGTAGGCCGGCAGGCCCCGGCACCGTCACATGAGTCCAACGTGCATGGGTTCTGATCGGCGTCGCACGTGGCCCCCGCAGGCGCATCATCGCACTCGGCCACGACGACCCCGCCGGACGCGTCCGTATTCGGTGTGGCGGTGGCGTCCCCGCCCGCGGTGTCGACGCCGACGCCTGGGATGCCGTCGTCGCCTGTGCTGCAGGCCAGGACGAGTAAAGAGACCAGCACGAGATGATGACGCAGCATGATTCCTCCGGGGAGTCTGGCCGACCGGCAGAGGACCATGATTCGCAAGCCCGTTCAATTGGGATACTGGCCACAGTCGCGGTTTTTCGTATGAATGGCGGGGCACGCCCCCTATCGCTTGAGAGGCAGCCTCACGTCGACCTGCATCCCGCGTCGCTGCGGCCCAGGCCCCCAGGATGCGACGCCGCCGCAAAGGGTGGCACGCTCTCGAATCCCCAGCAGGCCGACGTGGCACCCGCCTGTCACGGCGAAGTCCGGTCCTTTCCCGTTGTCGGCGATGCGGAGAACGAGCGAGTCGCCGTCACGTTCGAGCGTCACGGAGGCCGAAGTGGCCTCAGCATGGCGCACCACGTTGGAGAGAGCCTCCTGGAGGATACGGTAGAGCGTGTCGGCGACGGCCGGCGAGATGACGTCGACGTGGGCTTCGAGCCCTTCGTCCACCGTCAAGTCAGCCTTGACGTCGGAGCCTCGGGTGACCTCGGTGACGAGGCCGCGCACGGCTTCGAGGAAGCCGACCTGCTCGACTGCCTCCGGTCGCATCCGAGCGAGGATGCGCCGCAGCGACGTCTGTTGGCGACGAAGCAAGGTCTCAAGCTCCAGCAAGGTCTCACGACCCGCCCGATTCTGCCCCGCATCGAGCTGAATCGCCGCGAGGTCGACGACCACTCTCATAGCCGTCAGCTCTTGCCCGAGCGCGTCGTGTAGCTCGCGCGAGAGCCACCGGCCTTCGGAGTCGAGTGAGTCGATCTGAGCACGGGCAAGCGCACGGAGGTCTCGGCCCTGCTCGGTGACCCGTTCTTCGAGGTGTGACCGGAGGGCACTGAGTCGAAGCTCGGACAGGAATCGACTCATGAGCAAGTACCGGAGGGACTCGGAGAAGAGCGTCGCGATGATGGCGGTCCCGATGGCGCTGCTGAGGGTCCCGTAGGCGATCTCGGGCAATCCCCCGGCGGAGGCGGCGACGGCCAACCAGCCGAATGAGACCGCCAGGAGCGCGAACGTGAATCGCCATCGCCATTCGAGGATGAGGAGAAACGACGCGAAAGGTAGTGGGTACATGTACTGAATCCCCAGCAAGCCCTCGAGCGACCCTAGGAACCAGCCCAGCAGCGCGTTGAACACCGCGATCCCAACTCCGACGGAGTAGCTCGCGGCCCGGCCGGGCGGGAGTCTCCGCAAGATCGCGTAGGCCGTGACGCCGAAGAGCACCATCGAGAGCCGAAACGTGCCGTAGGTCGAGGCGACCGAGGGCGGCAAAACGATGAGGTCGAGCGGCCACCAGAGCACGGCCACACCCACGATGATCAGGGTGGCGACCTTCGTGAAGCCGTGCGTCAGCTCGTCACAGTACCGCGCGAAGGCGTCGAGCTCCGACGGCTTTGGCGGGGGCGAGATCGGGGTGGCGAGCGGAAACCACGCTCCGAGGCCACGACGGAAGGAGTTAAACACGCCGGAGAGTCTACCCGAGCGAAGGCTTCGACCCAAACCTGCGGTCAGAACTAAATTTAGAACAACGTGCACTGATAGCATGTGCTATAACACGTCGTGCATCCACAGCTATATCCACATTGCTGCCACGGCGCGTACCAGCAGGGCCCGTAACACGTCGTGCAGCCGCACTCGTACCCGTTGCAGTTGACCCCTTGGCACGTCCCGGAGATGCACTGGTTGCCGGAGCTGCAACCTGCGCCGGCGGCGAGCTTGGCGGTGCAGGTGCCGCCACTGCAATACTGCGTCGAGCCGCACTGGCTGTCGCCGGCACATCCGCAGACGCCCCCGCTGCAGCTTCCCGACTGGCACTCTCCTCCGCGGCTACAGAGCGAGCCACCGGCCTTCTTCCCGAAACACGCGGCCGCGTCGCAGTAGTAGCCGCCCGAGCAGTTCTCGTCCGCGTAGTTGCAGCCGCAGAAGCCGGCCGCACATTGGCCGCTGCTGCACTCCGAATTGGTGAGGCAGGTGCTCCCGAGGCCCTTCTTGTTCTGGCAGTAGACGCCATCGCAGAACTGTCCCCCACCGCAGTGTGAGTTCGTCTTGCAGTTCACGCAGACCCCAGAGCAGAGGCCCGTGGCACAGGCCGAATCCTTGATGCAGGCGCTGCCGGTCGCGAGCTTGTTCTGGCAGTACCCGGCACCGTCGCAGAACTGACCGCCCGCGCACTCGCCGTCCGATAGACACTGCACGCAGTAGCCCGCAGGGCACTTGCCGCTCTGGCAGTGGCTGTTGGCCGAACAGACGCCGCCGTTGGCCAGCTTGTTCGCGCATCGGACGCCATCACAATACTGGCCGCCGGAACAATGGCCGTCGACGCGACAGTCGACGCAGACGCCCGAGCACATGCCGGACGCGCATGCGGAGTCCTTGATGCAGGCGGTGCCGGTCGCGAGCTTGTTCTGGCAGTAACCGGCTGCATCGCAGAACTGGCCGCCAACACACTCGCCGTCGGAGAGGCACTGTACGCAGTACCCCGCCGGGCACTTCCCACTTTGGCACTGGCTGTTCGCGGTGCACACGCCGCCGTTGCCGAGCTTGGTCTGACAATACCCCGCGTTGTCACAGAACTGAGTGCCAGCGCAGTTGGCGTTCGACGCCGCACAGCCGCAGGTCCCGAACGCGAGGCACTGCGTCGTCACGCACTCTGCCTGCACCTTGCAGGCGCCTCCGTAGGGCTTGCTCCCCGCCGTGTAGCAGAACTTCTCGACCCCGGCCCCGCACGCACCGCTCGCGCACTCCACGTTGTCGAGGCACGCCGTCCCGTCCCCCGCTTTGGCCTTGCACCGCCCGTCCGCGGCGCACCAAGCGTTCGCTGCACAGTCGCCGTGGCCGAGACACTCGATGCAGACGCCGGCGCACTTGCCGCTCAAGCAGACCGCATCGCGCTCACACGTGGCCCCGAGCGCCAGCTTGGACTTGCAGAAGCCCGCGAGATCACAGAACTGTCCCGCGGCACACTCGCCGTCGTTCAGGCAACGGACGCAGTAGCCCGAGGGGCACTTCCCGCTCTCGCACTGCGCGTTCTCGGTGCACGGCGTCGTGTCGGCGAGCTTCGTCTGACAGTAGCCGGCCGGGTCACAGTATTGAGTCGATGAGCAGTTGGAGTGGCTCCCCGCGCAGCCGCACACATCCCCCGCCAGGCACTGCCCGCTGACGCACTCGGCCTGGACGTGACAGGTCGCGCCGTAGCCCTTGCTGGCCGCGGCGAAACAGAACTTCTCGATCCCCGTGCCGCACGTGCCGCTCGCACACTCCACGTCGCCGAGGCAGGTGGTCCCGTCGGCAGCCTTCGCCTTGCACCGTCCGTCGGCCGCGCACCATGCACTCGCGCCGCAATCGCCGTGGACGAGGCACTCGATGCAGACGCCAGCGCACTTCCCACTGACGCAGACGACGTCGCGCTCGCAGGTCGTCCCGAGCGCCAGCTTGGACTGACAGAAGCCCGTGAGATCACAGAACTGTCCCGCGGCACACTCGCCGTCGTTCAGGCAGCGGACGCAGAAGCCGGACGGGCACTTCCCGCTCTCGCACTGCGCGTTTTCGGTACACGGCGTCGTGTCGGGGAGCTTCGTCTGACAGTAGCCAGCAGGGTCGCAGTACTGGTCATCAGAGCAGTTCTCATGATCGCCCGCGCAGCCACAGACGTCGCCTGCGAGACACTGTCCACTCTTACACTCGGCTTGGACGTGGCAGCTCGCGCCGTAGTCCTTACTGGCCGCGGCGAAACAGAACTTCTCGATCCCAGGTCCGCACGCCCCGGACCGGCATTCAATGTCCGTGAGGCAGGTCGTGCCGTCGGACGCTTGGTCCTTGCAGTCGCCGTCGGCCGCACACCACGTCTCCGCCGGGCAGTGCGCCTGAGCCGTGCACTCGACGCAGATACCGGCGCAGTGGCCGGAGGCGCACTCGACGTCGCCGCCGCAGGCATGCCCGAGCGCCCACTCGGGTTGGCAGAAGCCGAGACCGTCGCACCAGCCATCGACACATTGGTCGTGGTCGAAGTTGCAGCTGCACTTGCCGTCGGTCGCACGGCAAGCGCCCGACTTACACTCGGGGTTCACCTTGCACGCATCGTCGTAGCTCTTGCTGTTCGCCGTGTAGCAGTAGCTCGCCGGCCCCCCGGTGGTCGAGACCCCGAGCGTACAGGACCCGGAGAGGCAGACGTCGTTCGCGAGACAGAGCGTCCCATCAGCGACCTTGGCCTGACACCCGTAGCCGAGGCAGTACTCCGTGCTCGAACATTGCGCCTTGGCCCCCGGCCCGCAGTCGCGACAGATAGCGGTGACATCGTCACAGTCGTCGTTCTTGCACCAGTAGTCGATGCCGGTGGCCTGCTTCACGTTGAAGCAAGGCTCGCCGCCGGGAAGGGACGCGGTGCACTTGCCGAGGGCGCTGCAGAACTTCCCGCTCCCGCACGTGTCGGTGTAGTCGAGCGGTCCGACCGGGGCGTGGAGTGGCCCCGCGGCCCAGCAGTCCACGCACGTCGTGTCGCACTTACCGGACTCGCACCAGTCGTTGCGCATGAACGCCTGCCCAGCGGTGAGACCGACGCACGCCGCGCCAAAGTCGAGCTTGTTCTGGCAGTACCCCGCGTTGTCGCAGAACTTCCCTCCGCCACACTCGCTCTGCCCCGGCCAACATTCGACGCAGAAGCCACTAAAGCAGTGACCGCTGGCGCACGCGCCGTTGCTCGAGCAAGCGCCGCCATTGTTCAGCTTCGCCTGGCAGGTGCCCCAGATGCAGGCCTTGTCGTCCTCGCACTCCGAGTCTGCGAAGCAGAACGGGGCACATTTCAGGCGCGATCCGTCAAAGCCATTCTTGCCGAAACACGGGACGATGGAGCAGGTCGTCGTCTCGGTGCCGCCGCCCTCCTTCTCGAACGACTTCGGGACGGTCACGGCAGCGCCGAGGCAGAACTTCTCCCCATCCCAGCTCGCTTCGACGGGGCCCACCTCGCCGATCTCGAAGGAGGCGCCCATGAGCTCGAACTTGCCCAAGTCGAGAGAACCACGAAGGCGGAAACCGCTCACCGAGTCGACGTAGAGCTGACCGTTGAACGGGATCCCGCGCGCGAGCCCAGGGATTCGGAAGGGGGTCGGGGTGACGACCTCGATGGCGACGCCGCCGGAGCTGGCCCCATTGACCTCCTGCCAGTAACCGTTCACGTCGAGCTTGAAATTGAAAGACTGGAGCAAGTCCTTCAGCACGGGCACCGACTCCCACGGCATCTTGTTCGTGCGGGCTCGGAGCGCGACCACCTGCTTGCCCGGCGTTGAATCCACGAGCAACACGGATTGGGCCAGCGCGAACCCGAGCGCCACGTCTTTGCCGCCGAGAGCCGCGGGCGCCTTGATGGTCTCGAAACGGTCGATCTCGTTCGGGTTTTGCTTCTTCATCTTCCGCTTCAGCGGGATCTTGAAGGCGAGGTTCCCGTTCGCGAGCGTTCGCACGTCCGCCTGCTTTCCGTTCGCCGACGGTGTCCCCTTCATGATGGCGTCGAAGATCGTGGACGAGCCGCCCTCGCCATCGAAGCCGTCCTTGGCCGCATCGAGCCCCACCGAGACCTGACCCGTGAAGGTGAAGCGTACCTCCCCGACTCCATTGGAATATTCCGCAACCGGCTTGAAGGGACTGAACGCGACGCTGACCTGAGCGTAGGCGTGCGCGTCATTGGTGACCGTCTTGAACTTCAGATCCCCCTCCGAGTCGAACTCGCCGAACCAGAGCGGGTGGAAGGCCTTGTGGCGCAGGTTGCCTCCGTTCGAGAAGGCTAGTGCTTCGATACCGACGGTCGCCGGGCCCACCGGGAACTCGAGGAGCCCACCGAGCCCAATGTGGAACATGGGATCGAAGGGGTCGAAGACGATGTCCACCGACTTGGTGCCGGGGAACGGGATCGGGAGCGCGCCCGGGAAGGTCAAGTTGGCGCCGAAGAGGCCGGACAGGAAGAAGTAGTCGCGATCCGGCTGTAGCGGGGCCTGGAGGTACGAGAGCGAAGCCCCGGACTGAATGCCGAGCGCGAGATAGGGCGCGTTCACCTGCACGGGCGGCGGCGCGAGCGCCATCTCGGCCGAGAAGCCAACGTCCGGGAAGGGCACAGTGATCTTGCCGCCGATGGTGAATGGGTTCAGCCCGACGGTGAGGTCCGTGCTGAGGACCCACTTCACGTCCTTGCAGCGGTAGCTGAGCGTCCCGAGCGTCTCGACCTCGCCAAAGCCGACTGGCCCCTGGTGGTAGTAGGAGTCGGTCGTTCCCTGCACGAGCTTCCACTTTCCGAAGGCGCCAAGCTCGTTCGCGAGCGGGACGAGGCAGCCGAGCTTCGGGGCGCCGCGGAGGTCGTAGATGATGATGTCGGTCCCCATCGACTTGCCCTTCGCGTCGACCACACTCGTCGGGAACCAGGCGGAACCGGAGAGGCAGACGCCAGACCCAGCGCAACGGCCGTTCCCGTCGCAGGCGTCGCCGGAGGTGCAGCTCGCGCCGTCATCACAGGCGCCGCCCGCCGCGCGCAACCTCGTGACGCACGAGCCGGTGCGGGCGTCGCACTGGTTTTGCTCGCACTGGCCACTCGGCGACTTGCAGGCGATCTCGACGGCGCCGACACACTGGCCCGACTGACAGACGTCGACCGTCGAGCAGAGATCGCCGTTCTCGCAGGCGTCGTTCGCGGTGCCGCTACAGTCCATGTCGAGGCCGTTGCAGCGTTCGAGGTTGCTGCCGGATGCGGCCGTCTGAACGCCAGTCGCCATGAGCGCGGTGACATCGGCGTCGTCCATCGGGAACGCGAAGAGGGCGACGTGATCGATGAGCACGGCGCCAGAGCCGCCCTTCTCGGTCCAGCCGGCGACCCAGCCGAGGGCCCCGGCCAAGTGGCTCCGGTCGTCGAAGTACTTGGAACGACAGAGTTCTTGTCCGTCGAGGAACATCCGACACCCGACGCTGGCCTTGCACACGAGCGCCGCGTGGTGCCAGGCGCCATCGTTGGCGAGCGGGCCCTTGCCTTCACAAGCGCTCGACGCCCCGGGTGAGACCCGATAGGCGAGGCGCCCGCCTTTCAGGTAGAGCTCGCGGTCCGTCGTGGTGCCCACCGAACGCGGCGCCCCACCGGCATATGCGGCGACGATACCGACGTCGGGCGCGGTGGTCTGAAACCACGCGGTGGCGGTGAAGTCGGTGACGGGGAGCGTCGTGCGCACGTCGACCCAGCCAGCACCCGAGTCCGTGTCGAACGCCGCACCGATCTTACCGCCGGCCGCTCGGGCGCCTCCCGTCGGCGTGCCGTGGGCGTCGTTGCCGCTCAAGTCGACGACGGCGAGCGTCGTCACGTCCTCGAAGTCCCAGAGGAGGATCGGCCCCGTGTCGACGCACGCGCCGCC
>JADMJS010000523.1 GCA_018780435.1 Myxococcales bacterium | reverse complement strand
TTGCTGAAGAGGGTCTCATCGATAGCCCATGATCGCCACCGGGTGGTGTCGAGGTCCGAGAAGTCGTAGTTGTCGATGTCGAAGTCGTCTTTGTACACGCGGAAGATCGTCAGCTTGTACGTGCCGGCGCCGATCCCAGGCGTCCCTTCGATGTTCTCGAAGTCCGGGAGCTCGATGTGCGTCACGTCGCCGTCGGTCGTGATCGACCAGACGGGGGTGTCGCCGAAGAGCCCGGGGATCGTCACGGTGATGTAGTTGAAGTGAGCTGGAACGCCCGGCTCGACTTCGAAGTGCAACTGATTGCCGATCATCTTGGCGCCGTTGGCCGGCACCTGCTTCTCGGGCACCTTCAGCATCGGCCCCATGAGGACT
Organism: Myxococcales bacterium; assembly: GCA_018780435.1. Lineage (GTDB taxonomy): Bacteria > Myxococcota_A > UBA9042 > SXOO01. The sequence continues at coordinate 1,142 of JADMJS010000523.1, read as the reverse complement.
TCGCTCGTGCCGAGCGCGACGCCCTTGCCGGTCGCCGGATCGGTCCAGACCGCGTTCAGCGCCGTGTAGGTCGTCTTTCCGGACTGCGCCTGCTCCTCCCAAGACGTGCCGTCCCAGTGGATGAGGGTCGACGCGTCGCCGACCGCCCAGATGTCGTTCGGGGCGATCGCGCTGATCGAACGCAGCGTGCGTTTGGTCGGGCTGTCCGACACAGTCCAGAGGACGCCGTCCCAGCGCCAGATGGCGCCGTTCTCTCCGACTGCCCAGGCGTCAGTCGCGGACAGGACGTGGACGGCGTTCATGTCGCTGCCGTCCGCACCGGTGCGTACGACCCAGCCACCGTTCTCGAAGTGACGTACCGAGCCGTAGTGTCCGACGGCGATGAGAGCGTCGCCGGAGCCGTGCACGTCCCGCAGGTCCGCGCCACCGATTGGCGCCTTGGTGAGCGCCACGCCGTCCCAATGGAAGAAGCCGGACCAGCTCCCACCGACGATCCAGACATCGTCCGGCGACTTGCCCCAGACGGCGCGCAGCTCGTCGTATTGACCGGCGCCCGAGACCTTCTGCCACGTGACTCCATCGAAATGGAGCGCAGTGCCTTCGTCGCCGACCGCCCAGAGATCGGTCTCGCTGAACGCGTGGACGCCGTAGAGTGGCGCGGTCGCGGGGGAGGCCTGGACGATCCACGGGCCCCCCTTCGAGTAGAGGATGGCGCCCGACGCGCCGACCGCGAACAGCGCGTTCGGCGCGCTGCCACCCACGTCGTTCACTGTGCGCGGCACGAGGTTCGGGATCCCCGTCCACTCGCCGGCGGCTAGCGTCATGACCGAGCCGCTGTCGATCTGCTTCAGGTTCGTGAGCTGCGTGAAGCTGGCCGGGAGCTGGGAGCCGTCGTCGTTCAGCGCGAGCGCCATGCCGAGGATCTCGAAGCGGCTCCCGAAGAGGTCGCCGGCGAAAGCGACGGGCTGGTGCGGGATCTCGAGGATTGGCTCGCCGAAGCCGGAGAAGCCGATGTTCTGGAAAGTGCGGTGCATGAAGCCGCCGTCGGAGCCGAAGTTCCAGAACAGCAGCGCCGCGAGGTATTCCAGATTGATCTCGGGCCGGTACGGTGGATCGTCGAGCCGGATCTTGATGGAGCGCGT
>JADMJS010000103.1 GCA_018780435.1 Myxococcales bacterium | reverse complement strand
TGGCGTCTTGGGCGAGACGGTCAATCAACAAAACAACGTGTTGAATGCTTTGAGTTAGTAGTGCTCGAATCGCGTCGACGCTTTGTCTCACGATCTCGCAGATTGCAACAACAGCACGCGTTGCGTGGTGACCAAGAACAGCATGATGCCGCCATTGATAATATCCATGTGAGGCCGACGCTGCGCGTGCTGATCGCGTCGAGCTCAACGACTTTTTTTTTTTTTTTTTTTTTCCCAGCGCGGCCAACGTCCTGCTCAACGGGTCGATCCACTCCGACATTCAGCACATGAACGCAATGACGTCGTTGAGTCTGACCAACTGCAATCTCAGCGGCTCTCTGCCGCCGCGCATTCACCCGAGTTTGGCCTCGCTCTTCCTCTTCAACAATAAGCTGAGCGGCACGCTGCCAGACGAGTTCTTTCCGATGAACAGCAATCTGACGACGCTGCGATTGGAAGGAAACGAGTTCACGGGCACGCTGCCCAACTCGCTCAGCCGCGCCACCAAATTGGTCACGCTCGAAATCGCGTGCCCTTGGTCAAAGGTGCCGCTCAACTTGGACCGGTTCTCTTTGCTCACGGGCCTCACGCGCCTGAATCTCAACTCGGTCGAGTTCACGCCCGTCACGATCGGCACCAGCTTTGTCAATGCGCTGAACGACACGCTCGCGGTGTTTTTCGGGGCCAACGTCAACTTTAACCGCGCAACGCTCGCCCCTTGGGCCAACTTCACCAAGCTCGTCACCTTGCAGCTGGTCAACGCGAACTTGACCGGCACCGTTCCGCTGCTCGCCAGCTCGCTGACGCAGCTTTCACTCGACCGCAACGACCTCGTGGGCGACTTGCAGTACGCGTCCATGCCAAATCTGGTGCGGCTTGCCGTCGGCAACACGAAACTCAATTGGATGACGACCGCGATCGGTCGCCTGTCGAGCCTCACGAGCCTGACCGCCACGTTCACCAACGCCACTGGTCCCTTGCCGACGGAGATCGGGCAGTTGACGCAGCTCAATCAACTGAGCATCCAGAACAACGCGATCACGGCGCTGCGGAGCACGATCGGGCTCTTGACGCAGCTCACTCAACTCAACGTCCAGAGCAACGCGCTCACGGCGCTCCCGAGCACGATCGGGCAGTTGACGCAGCTCAATCAACTCAACGCCCAGATCAACGCGATCACGGCGCTCCCGAGTACGATCGGGCAGTTGACGCAGCTCGTTCAACTCAACGTCCAGAGCAACGCGCTCACGGCGCTCCCGACCACGATCTTCTTGCTGTCCAGACTCGAGCGCGTCGACATCAGCAACAACTTCATCGTCGGACCCGATCTCGCTCCGTTTGCCGATTTTCTCGCCAACCTCACACTGTGCCGTTTCAGCGTGGCCAACGACAAGAACTGCTTTGCGAGCACGTGCCCGATGAATTGCTGTGGGATCACGGGAATGCTGTGCCCGACGTCGGTGGGGGCGGCGACAACGACGACAACGACAACGACGACAACTTTGGCGGTGACGGCA
>JADMJS010000631.1 GCA_018780435.1 Myxococcales bacterium | reverse complement strand
GCTCGGTGGGACCGCGATGGAGCAGGTGTGGCAGGACTGGCTCACGCTCCGGGCCAACGCCAGCATCTGGGCGAGTGGAGTGCCGACTGAGGTCATGCAGCCCTATGCGGGCTGGTACGACCTCGAGGGGCTTGACTCCATCACGGTAACGGCGAACATCCTGTATGCGAACGGTGGCCCGCAGCTTTTGCTTGGGACCACCACGTCGCCCGGAGGTCCTTTCGTGCCGATCGCCGACCTCACCGCCGCGGTCACGGAGCCAGGCTCTACGTCGATCAACGTGGTCATCAGCGCGGGCAGCGTGCGACTCGCGAACCAGCCACCCGGCTCGCCGATCGCGTTCGCGGCAGGCCGTTACCTCGTGTGGGCCGTGGCCCCACCGGCGAGCGGCGCGTGGGAACTGTCGTTTCAGCTGCTCACGACCCCGAAGGGCGAGGTGCAGGCCTCGTCCATGGCTCGTGACCGCTTCGCCTCTCGTGAAGTGCAGCCGTACACGTCGGTCCGGGCACGCAACTTCGACACCGGTGGCGGGCTGTCGCCGCGCATCGTGACCCAGGCGCCGTCCATGTGGCTCGACACCCGCGGGCTCACCAGCCTCGGACTCACGCTCGACGTGCTTCGGCTCGACGCTGGTTCCCTCGAACTCCAGGCCGCTTACTCGGTGGACCAGATTCAATGGGCGACGGTCCTCTCCATTCCGACTCAGTTCACCTCGGACGTTGAGCGCTTCTTCACCGTGTTCCTGAATCGCGACAACGGCGCCGGCGTGACCAACACACTTCAGAACTTCCTACGCTGGCAGCTAATCGGAGCCTCAGGTACTTCGACGATCCTCACCGGCTGCTTCCGCATCAGCGGCGGCGGCAGCACGCGCTGATCCGTCCACCCACCTCGAAGCGCCACGGAGCACACCATGCCGATACGAGCCAGCGACCTCATGCATCGAAAGCGCGACTGGACGACCGAGTCGGGTCTCAACGACTCGGTGCTGGGGCGGGCCGGAGGCGGCGCGCCGCCGGTCTCGACGCGCGGCGCGACCTTGCCCGTGGGCGCTCAGTCGATGGCGACGCGATCGGAGATCGAGCGCTCGTCGATGGTGCATGAGGCCGCGGCGGCGGCGGGCTACTCGTCCATTCCGCTCTACGTCCAGTCGCTACGGGACGACCCGGAGCGGCTGGACCGCCTGGAATGGACGGCGAAGTTCGAGTCCGAGCTCATGCGCCGGCTGAAGTCCGTAGGGTGGGATCCATCCAACGTCACCGCTGAGTCCACCGCTGCGGCGTTCGCCGCTATCGGCATCCCCGTGAGCGGGTGGCGCGGGGCGTCCGAGCGGCGGATACCTACGGAGTTCAAGGCGATGAGCGGCGGTGCCCCTCCTTCCGACCCGGGCGACTTCGTTCCGCTTCCTTTGCATCCGTTCTCTTCCGACGCTCGAGTGCCGAATCCCAACGCGCATGCGCTTTCGCCGTACGCGTCCGAAAGTCCCCGTCCCTCCTCCATCTTGCCTCGAACGGCCTCGTA
>JADMJS010000245.1 GCA_018780435.1 Myxococcales bacterium | reverse complement strand
CTTCTGGCGGCGTGTGGCGCTTTCGTGCTATTCCGACGCCGTGCAAACAAAGGGTCCGAGCGATAGCCCTGCCTCGATGAGCCCGCGTCCGGGTCTTCGTGACCGTACGCGGCGACGCTGCCCTGGCCTCGGAGGCCCAAACCGATGACCTTCGTTCGACGGTTTCCGGCTCGTCCGGATGCTGGTGGTGACTTCGCGCTGGGGACGGTGGCAGCATGGGCCTTCGTCGCGTTCGTCGCGCTCTCCTCCGCTCCGGCAGAGGCCCAGGTGAGCGACGCGAACCTCGTGACGTACTCGCCGGCGGCGGGGCGCTACCGCGTGTTCACGTTGCAGAACACGATGGTGAGCCCGCACTTTCAACCTTACGGCGCGGTGATGTTCTCGCTCGAGCGAGAGAGCCTTCGGCTGGACACGGCGACCAAGGACGAGCAGCTCGTGGCCTTCCAGAGCCTCGCTTACGTGACGGCGGGTATCGGGCTCTACGACTGGGCGCAGGTCGACGTGACGATGCCCGTCGGCCTCGCGCTGTCGTCAGGACCCGACGTGAAGTCGGTGGACATCCCGACCGGGCCGGGCCTCGGCGACTTGCTCATCCAAGTCCGAGGGAAGGCGCTCGACAACACCGATGGCGGTTGGGGCTTCGGCGGCTCGGTCGGCGTCACTATCCCGACCGGAGATGGCCAACAGTTCCGGGGCGATCCCGGCGTGGACGTCATGGTCGGGCTCGCGGCCGACTACCGCGCCAGCCGGGTCGCGACCACGCTCAACGTCGGCGGGCGCTTCCGCACCGAGACGGTGAAGTTCTTCGGGACGGAGCTCTCGCACGATCTCACCTTTGGGCTCGGCATCGACTACGAAGCCTGGGCCAACCACGTGAACTTCGGCCTGGAGTTCTTCGGCAAGACCCCCTTCTTGGCGCCGTTCACCGACGTGGGCTTCCTGTCCGTCGAGATGCTCGGCGGCACCAAGATCGCGCTCTGGGAGGGCCTCAGCTTCGAGCTGGCGGTGGGGGCCGGTGTCGTGCGCGCCGAGGGCGTGCCGCTCGTCCGCTTCATCTCGGGCTTGAGCTGGTCGCCGCGCGTCGAGGACAGCGATGCCGACGGGATCCACGACGTGAGCGACGCCTGTCCGCTGCTGGTGGAAGACGAAGACGGCTTTCAGGACGGCGATGGCTGCCCGGAGGCTGACAACGATGGCGACGGCATCCCCGACATCGCGGAGCCCGAGGAGTGCCGCCTGCTACCCGAGGACCGCAACGGCGTCCGCGACGACGACGGCTGCCCGGACGAGGACCACGACGGCGACCGGCTCATCGACATCGTCGATCGCTGCCCGCGGGACGCCGAGGACCATGACAGCTTCCAGGACGAAGACGGTTGCCCGGACTTCGACAACGACGCGGACAGCATTCTCGACATCTACGACGAGTGCCCGAACCGCGCCGAGACCTACAACGACTTCAAAGACGACGACGGTTGCCCCGACCTCACGCCTCCCGTCGGTGGTGTCGCCTGCTCGCAGAAGTGCAAGTATCGGATCAACGCCGTCGTACGCTTCGTCGAGGGCTCGGCCGAGCTCGACGACCAGGGTCGTTCGACGCTGCGGCGGCTCGCCGAAGAGATCAACACCAACGACCTCCTCTCGACGGTCGGTGTCTCGGGGTACGCCTCGAACGAAGGCGACCGAGACTCGATGGACCGCCTCGCGGAACGCCGCGCCCGTACCGTCGCCGACTACCTCCTCGGCCTGAAAGTGCGCTCCGCACTCCTTGACGTTCGCGGCTTGGGGTCGACCCTCGACAGCGCCGAATCGAATGACGGCGGCGGCTCGCGCACCGTGAAGTTCACCGTCCGCTTCAACTCGCAGTGCACGCCGGTCGACGGCGAGAAGTGCGCCCGCCCGAAATAAGGCCCGGCGCCGCGTCGCGCCGCTCGGGACGCGCGGAGCGACCAGCGGTGGTCGTCTCGCGACGTCTCCGAAACGCGCGGTGACGTCGTCCCCCTTCTCGCTTTGACGGCGAGGTGGACCCGAAGCTCTCCCCATCGCTTCTTTGGCTCGTCCAGGGCGTCGAGCCCGCGGCTGTAGCCCCCGTCACCATCGCGATTACGCCCTCGAACGAGTCAGGTCGCGCGGCCAGTTCATCTATCGGGATGGGTCGTTGCCGGTGGGGAGTATCGCGGGATTCCAATCGGGGTGCACGGCTCCCGGGAGCAGATCCACTCGAGCCATCTGCGCGGGGCTGACCTGTGGTCCAGTCGCGTTATGGTCGACCGAGCCCTGACCTACGGTGCGGTATTACGTCGCTGCGACTTGCCCGTCACGGGCCAGGGGCTCGCGTCGAGGCCGATCCCCGCCTTGTGCGGGATGGCGATGAGCTTGCCGCCTACAGGGAGGATGAGGCGCTCGTTCAGGAGGAGCGGGACGAGGACCGAAGCGGCGCCGGTGGGGAGCGTCAGGGTGGTCTCGCCGTCCGTGGCGTCGAGGAGGGCAACGGTCCCATTCGCCAGCGGCACGAGGATGGTCGCGTCGGCGAGGACGGCGAGTCCGGGACCGGCAGTCGCTGGGAGCGTGACCGTCCAGACGGTGCAGGTGTTCGGATCGGTCGGGCACACGGCCGAATCGATGAGGGAGACGGTGGCGCCGGCGACAGCGACGATGCCGCTGGCGCCGACCGTGACGAGCGGCGCCGTGACGGTGGCGGCGCCCAGGACGCTCCACGCGGTCTCGAGCTTGCCATCCGCGGTGCTGATGGCCGCGACGGCCGGCCCGGACGTCGCAATGAGCTGACCGACGCCGTCGAGTGACATGGGCGTGTACTGAACGGGCGCGGGGGCGACCCAGAAGGCGCCGCTCACTGACCGGATGCCCGGGGCGTCCCCGCCTTCTCCAACGTAGAGCGCGCCGGTACCGGTGATGACGGCGCTGGAGCCCGCGCCGCGGTGTTCGGCGATGGTGCTCCCCTGCGCCGGTGCGAATGCGCCCTGCCCATCCGGGTTCGATTCGACGCTGATGAGCGCACTCCGCGTCGAGACGACGACGCTGTTCCCGTAGACCGTCGGTGTGGCCATGATGTCGCACGGGTTCGGCACGGCGCTGCAGTCACCCGGGATGGGGAAGGACCACAGGACCTGACCGCTCAGGTTGAGCGCGACGATCCGCGAGACGCCGCCCGTGGCGTCCCCGACGACGAGGGTGCTCTCGTCGGTAGACAGGGCAGGGCTCGTGGTGACGGCCTGGACCGTCTCTTCGGTCGTCCAGACCAGCGTTCCGGCGGCGTCGACTGCGTAGAGCGCTTTGGTGCCGCCCGCCTTCTGGCCGATGACGACGACGGTGCCGTTCGACGCGGCGAGCGGCAGGCCGATGAGCACGTCGGCGACGTCCGCCGTCCAGACCGCACAATCGAGGCTGGCGGTGTGAGTGCACTCGCCGGCGACGCACGCGTCGAGGGTGCACGGCGAGCCGTCGTCGCAGCTGAGCGGCGACGACGAGCAGATACCGAGGAGGCAAGAGTCCGGACCCGTGCAAGCGTCACCGTCGTCACACGTCGCGCCGTCCGGTTCTGGGACCACCTCGGAGCAGACGCCCGTCGCCGAGTCACACGTCGAGGGCGTCTTGCAAGGCGCGTCCTCCGGGCAGACGACCGACGCCGTCCCTTCGCAGAGGCCATCGGCGCACGTGTCCGGGGTCGTGCAGAGGCTCCCGTCATCGCAGCCGGTACCATCCGGTTTCACAGGATAGACGCACCCGAGGTACGCTTGGCACGTGCCCGCCTCCTGGCAGCCATTCGGGCTGTCGCAGGTCTTCGGCGTCCCGCCGACACACGAGCCCGCGCTGCAGAGCGCACCGGCCGTACACGCTTCGGCGACTTCACACGCTTGGCCCTCGTTCACCGGCGTCGACGCCGAACACAGGCCCGTCCCCGGGTCGCAGACGCCCGGCTGACTACAGGCCGTGGCGGCTCCACAGAGGACCGGCATCGTGTCGCAGCCGAGAAAGGGGTTGCAGAACGCGGTGGTACACGGTTCGGTCGCTTCGCACGTCGTGCAGTCGGGGGCCGCCTCACCCGTACACTCGGGCGTCCCATCGAGCTCGTAGCGTGAGACGTTGCCGAGCACGGGGCCGCCGAGCGCCGAGATCACGAGGCCGTCGTGAGACGGCACGAGGCCCGTCGTGTTGAGGTCGAGCTCGAGGACCGCCGATCCGTCGCCCTTCTGCAGTCGAAGCAGGACGCGATCGTTCGCCGTGCTGAGTCGGTAGATGGCGCCGAGGAAGGAGCCGATGGTCACCTCACCCGAGCCCACCACGGTGCTGTCGACGATGACGTCTACCTTCACGCTGGTCGCCGACGCGCGTCGCATCGAAAACCCCGAGCGCTTGGCCGTGGCGTCGAGTGGGGTGGGGCCGGCGAAGGTCCCGATGAACCACTCGGCGCCGCTACCGACCGAAGAAAGCACGAGGCGGACGTCGAAGTCGACGTCGCCCTGCCAGGGCGCTGTACGTGTCCACACCGCGGCGCCGACGTCCGCGAGCCCTCGGAAGGGGATGGGGCCGATGTTGTGTGGCGTCTCGCCGAGCGGTGACGAGCGTCGCCAGCCCGCGGGGGCTTTGAAGTCGGCCACAGCCTTCGGTGGGTGCGCTTCTTCGTCGGTCTCGCCGTCGCAGTCATCATCGGCACCGTTGCAGAAGTCGGTCCCGAGGGGATGGGGCACACAGACGGGGCCCGTGTCGGGCTCCACGTCCGGATCGACCGTCACGTCGCCGTCATCGGTGCTGTCCGAGCCGTCGACCGTCTCGCTCTCGTCGACCTCGTCGTCACTGGGCGTGTCGGTGTTGAAGCTGGCGTCGGGGCGGTTCACGTCGCCGGTCACGTCCGGGACGCCAATGAGATACTCCTCGAGCGTCAGCTTGCCGGGCGCCTCGATGCAGCCGAGGGCGAAGAGGGAAGCAATCCAGGCGGAGTGAAGTCGCTTCATCAGAATCGGACCGTGGCGCCGACGCCCGTCGGGAGTGGATAGATGTGGAGATCCGCGCCGGCCGCTTCGACCGACTCGTCGCCCTCTTCGAGAGAATCGGCCACGAGGAGCGCGGTCCCCGTTCCGGCGAGCGCGAGGCCAATCCCGAGTGAGACCCAGCCGCCCATCGCATAGCTGCTGATGTCGGACTCCAGCGCGTCGTACTCCGCGAGGTAGGCCTCGTAACCGGAGGTGTGCGTCGCGTTCAGGTCCTCCGCCTCGGACTGCTTTCCTGACGCGAGCGCGAGGAGGACACCGGACGTGATGACGGCCGCTCCGCCGATACCGACGGTCATCCACCCCCAGAAGCTCTTGCTCTTCACGAGCTTCTGGCCGGCGCTCTCCGCTTCTTCGAGGACGACGTTGACGTCGGTGACCTGCCCGGCGCGCACGTCGACCTGCTGTGTGAAGGAGAGGTACTTGTCCTTCTCGACCTTGACCGTGTACTTGCCCGGCGGGAGCAGCCGCGTCTCGGCGTGCGGGAGGGAGCCGAGCGCCGCGTCATCGACCATGATGAGGCCGCCGGCGGGGCTACCGGCGATTCGGATGCGGCCATACGCGCTCGCAGGTACGAGCTCGACGCGCTTCTTCGCGGCATATCCCGTCGGGTGGTGCCATTGAACGGTCGTCGGGATGTAGTTCGGCGCCTCGATTCGGAGCGTCGAGAGGCTTCGGTTCACCCATCGTCCGTGCGGTGGCATCCATTGGCCGTCGGTCTTCTCGCGGACGAGGGCGTCCGCAGGGATGACCTCAAGCTCGAGGTAGGCGTGATCCTGGTAGAGGCGTTGCTCAAGCTTCAGCCGGAAGCCCTCGTAGTTCTTGGTCTCTTTTGGAGGGATCCCGTAGCCCTTGGCGCGTAACATCACGCGCCACGCTTCTACCGGCTCGCCCTTGAGTTCGACTGCCTTCGCGAGCCCGAACGCGTAGTCAAAGCTCGGGACCTTCGATTCGGCCGCTTCGTAAGCCGCTGCCGCTTGGCCGTAGTCCTTCTTGCGAAGCGCCTTCTGTGCGTCGGCGGCGAGCTGCTTGGCCTCTTTCAAGTCGGCCTTGCTCGGCGGCGGGGCCGCGGCGGCGACGAGGCTGAGGAAGAGCGACAAGGCGAGGACCGCAGTGAAGGTGGCTCTGAACATGGGCCGGGAGTCTTACACAGGCGAGCCGCCCATGGCCAGCGACGGGCTGGTTCAATTGAGGTCGGACCGCGTTGCCTTTTGCGTCTCCCCTGGCCGACGAGTAGCCTACTCGCGTGTCGTTTCACCATGGCGGTGCAGCGTTCACGGTCTCGATGGAGGGGCAGGGCTGGGATCCCGAGCCCGCGGAGAGTCGATGCGTCTTCCTCTGGTTCTGGTCCCCCTCCATGTGCTCCTGCTGCTGCTTCTGCCGCCGTCCGCACACGCCACCCAGGTTCTGTCGATGGATCTCGGCGCCATGGCCGCACAGGCCGACGTGGTCGTGCACGCGCGCGTGCTCCACACGGGGCCGGTCGCCGTGACCGATCGCGGCGACGTGCTCGACGAGGGTACGGCCCTCGCAGGAGGGCACGGCCGCCTCCGATACGAGACCCGGGTCCTCCTCGAGGTCATCGAGACACTCAAAGTCGATAGCGCCGCGGCACCGGGCCCACGCCTCTCTTTCCATCTCGCCGGCGGCCGCATCGGACGTTTCGCCCAGGTCGTGGCGGGCACGCCCCGCGTGGTGGTGGGCGACGAGCTCGTGGTCATGCTCGAACGCAGGTCGTCCTCGCCGGTGCTTCAGGTCGTCGGCTTCTCGCAGGGGCTCTGGCGAACGGCCGCTCTCGTCGGGCTCGACCCACTGGCCCGCAGTGACCGCACGGGGGCCGAGCTGCTCCCGGGCCCGGCTGGCGACGTCGCCCCGCTCATCGACGTTCGTCCGCTCGACGCGCTCCTCTCGGAGCTCCGGCGCGTGATCGCCGCGATGGCAGCCGCGGCGCCCGAAGGGGGACGACGATGATGGCCGAATGGCAGCGCCGACTCATCTCGGCCCGGCGTCCCTGTTTCGGGCTCATACTCGGCGCGACCCTGCTGACGTCGACGCTATCGCACGCGTACGTGCTGTACACATCGCGCGAGTTCGACCAGGTCGTTCTTCGGTGGGCAACCCAGAGCACGCCGATCGCCTTCGACGCCGGCGCTCCGCAGGAGATCGACGCCGCGGCCGCGCGATCTGAGCTCCTCGTGTCGCTTGACGAGTGGTCGCAGCTCACGTGTTTGGGCGATGTGGACAGCTGGACCTTCGAGGATCAGGGCCTCGTGCAAGGCCAGAAGGTCGGCTTCGACCCGAGCGCAGGCGCGTCCAACGAGAACCTCGTCGTTTGGGTGCGCTCCAATTGGTCGCACCCGGAACAGGTCGTCGCGCTCACCTCGCTCACCTACGACTTCTACTCGGGTGAGATCGTCGACGCCGACATCGAGCTCAATGATGAAGTCTTCCTCTTCTCCACCGAGCCGAGCCTAAAGGAGATGGACCTCCGTAACACGTTCGTCCACGAGCTCGGCCACTTCCTCGGGCTCGACCACTCGACCGAGAAGTCCGCGACCATGTACTTCACAGCGCCTCAGGGCGAGACGAAGAAGCGCACGCTCAGCCAGGACGATCTCGACGGCTACTGTGCTCTCTATGGACCGAACGCCCTGCCGTGGCCGAACGTGATCGGCGCGGCGCTTCAGGGCGAGACGCCGTCGGCGGCCTGTCACCAGAGCGTCGCCGATGACGGGCAGGTGACGGTCGATTGTGGCGAGCTTCGCACGACGGACGGGTGCACCGTCAGCCGTTCGGGTTCACGAGGCGTGGCGCCAATCGCCATGGTGACGCTGCTCGGCGTGCTCCTGCTCGCGGCACGCCGTTCTTTCAGCGCCGCTTCTCGAGCCAGGACGCGAGCGCGCTGAACACCGTCAAATTCTCACGTTCATTGAAGATCTCGTGGTACATGCCATCGTACCACTCAAGCTCCTTGTCGGACGATCCGAGCGCCGCCAGGAAGGACTGACTCACTTCGGGGTCGGCGATCGAGTCCGCGCCCGCGATGAGCAGGAGCGCCGGTAACCGGAGGAGGCTCGCGCGCCTCAACACGGTCTCTTGGGCCTTCATCGTCTCCGTGAACCACCGCGCCGTGGCGCTCTTCCCCACCAGCGGATCGGCCATGTAGGCGACGCCGACGGCCGGATCGGTGGACAGGGCTTCGGGCGGGATGTTGGTCGGGAGCGCGAAGGTCGGGATCACCGACGAGAGCCCCTTCGCCGCGAGGACCTTGAGCGGCGGGACCTTCATCTTGAGGCCCAGGAAAGGCGACGACAGGACCATGCCGTCAATGCCCTCGGGGTGCTCGAGGAGGTAGTTGGCCACGATGAGGCCCCCGAGCGAATGTCCGA
>JADMJS010000500.1 GCA_018780435.1 Myxococcales bacterium | reverse complement strand
GCACCTACTACCCGATCGAGAAGCGGCTCATCGACGCGCAGGTCTACTTCGACCTTGAGAACTACCCCAAGGCGGCAGTGCTCCTCATCGACGCCACGATGAATCGCGCCTTCGCGACGCACCCCGAACGGATGGAGGTCCTCTACCAGCTCGGGTTCAGCCTCCTGCAACTGCGCAATTTCGTTGGTGCTCGTGAGACTCTGGAGCAGGTCGCCGCGGCCGGTCCTGGCGCGGCGGGGCAGTACTACGATAAGGCGCTCCGTTACCTCATCGAGATTGGGCTCAGTACGCGCTCCGGCGCCGGGCTCGAAGCCGCCATTCAGAAGATCGCGCAACTGCCGGTCCGTGGGCCCGAGACTCAGTACGCCTTCGGCAAGGGGCTCACCCGCCTGGGCCGGCACGCCGAGGCGGCCTTGGCGCTCGGCCTCATTCCGGCGGGCACACCCGAGTACGCCCCGTCTCAGTTCTACGTCGGCGTCGCGCTGACCGAGCAGGATCAGTTCAAGGACGCGATCACCGCCTTCCAACGCGTGTTCCAGGCCGCGGAGGGGGAGGCCTCCGGCGACCGCCCGAACAAGGACCTCCTCGAGATGGCGCGCATGTCCTTGGCGCGTCTCTACCTCGAGACCGGCGATTTCGACCTGGCCCTCGAGCAGTATTCGGAGATCGAGCGAGGCTCGCCGTTCTTCTTTCGGGCGCTCTACGAGATGTGCTGGACCTACGTGAACGCCGAGAAGTACGACCGGGCGCTCAACGCTCTCGAGCTCCTCTTGCTCACGGCGGAAGAGGACGGCGCCATCACTGACGCCCAGATCTTGCGCGGTCGACTCAACATCCAGCTCGAACGCGGCGACGCTGCGCAAGAGGCGTACAGCGAAGTACTTCAGCGCTTCCGCCCCATCCGGACCGAGCTCGACGTCTTCTCGCGGGACAAGGACGCGCTCAAGTCGTACTTCCGGTGGCTTACGGTGCGAAATGGAGACGCCTTCGCCACGACCACAGTGCTCTCCGACCGCGCCAAGGCGTGGATCGAGAACGATCCCCAGCTGAAGATCCTGGTCGGCCTCTTCGACGACATGTCGCAGCAGCGCATCGAGGTCGGTGAGGCCAACCAGATCGTCCGCGAGATCGACGAAGCGCTCTCGTCGGAGAGCCGCCTGGAGAGCTTTCCGAACCTCAGCGCCGCGTGGACCCGAGTCCTCCTAGCAAAGAACGAGCTGATGGACGTGAGCTCTGCGGCTATCGAGGAGAAGGAGCGGTTGGCGCTCCAAGGCCTCGATGGTGGCGCCCGAGACGCGCTCCTCCGCCTCATCGAGAAGCGCAGCGCCGCGGAGTCGGCGCTTTCGAGCGCGCCCCGTCGTGTCATCGACTTCGAGCGTCGTGTCGGCGTTCTGCGGGACAGTGTCACTGATTTGAAGCGCGAGGCTTACAAGAGCGAACGCAGGCTCGAGGACATCGGCACCGAGCTCCGTGCCATCGAGAGTTGGCTCTCAGAGCGTCGTTTCGCCGATGGGGGCGACCTCTCAAGCGCGGAGCTCGCCGCCATCGAGACGGTCTTGAACGAGCGCAAGAAGCACTACACCGTCCTGAGCCAGCGCCAGGCGAACGTCGGTAGCGCGCTGGCACGACGCAGTGTGACCATCGGCGCTGGGGATGCGAGCGAGCAGACGGACGAGCGTAACCGCAAGACGCTGCTCGACGTTCACTCCGAGATCGAACGCCTCGCCGACACCAGCGCGCGAGGCAAGCCGGGCTTCGATGGCGCGACGAACTTGCGGCGTCGTGCGATGGCCGCCATCGGGCGGCTCGACCAACTGCAAACGGCCATCGAGAACGCGGCCCGACAAAAAGCCGAAGAGTTCCGCGGCGAAGTGGAGGCCGAGCGAAAGCTCCTCGAAGGCTATGAGCGCCAGGTCGCCGCGTTCGGACGGGATTCGGACCGCATGTCACGCGACGTCGGGGCGCCGCTCTTCCGCGACGCCATGCGCCGGCTCGACGACTACGTCCTCGAAGCTGACGTGGGGGTCATCGACGTCGCTTATCGACGCAAGCAACGCGAGACGGAACGGATCTCGGACCTCCAACTGGAGCGCGAGGAGATGCTGAAGCGCCTCGAAGAGTCCGTCGAGGCGATGAACAAGCCATGATGACATCGCGCCGATTGGGACTCGCTACAGCTCCGCTCTCTTGGGGTGCCGCCGCGATTTTGGCGATGATCTCACCCCTGGCCGGGGCCGAAGAGACCAAGGCGGGCCGCGTCGCGCCGCTGGAGGCACTGTCGCCGGCTGAGCAGGAGAAGGCGCTCCAGGAGTTCGACGAGTCCACGAAGCGCCTCGAGGCCATCGGTAAGGGCTACGAGTACGAGCTGCGAGCGACGGGTCAAGCCGCCGTACGGGCCCGCCAGCGTCAGCTCGATTCGGCGTATCGCCGCCAGATTGACGACATCGAGACCCTTGAGCACGAGTACCGCCTCGAAGCGGTCACGATGCTTGAGAAGTTCGTCCGTCAGTATCCGAACCATCCCGAACACACGCCGGACGCGATGTACCGGCTCGCGGACCTCCTCTTCGAGCGATCGCAGGTGGACGGCTTCTCCCTCCGCGAGCAGTACGATCGCAACATGGCGCTCTGGCGGCGCGGCAAGATCCCGGCCGAGCCCGAGTCGCCCTCGGAAGACTACTCGGAGTCGGTAAAGCTCTACGACGAGATCCTTCGCCGTTTCAAGGACTTCCGGCTCACCGACGTCGTGCTCTACAAGCAGGCCTACCTCCTCAACCGAGGCGGGAAAGAGCGTGAAGCGCGTGACGCGTGGGAGAAGCTCGCGACGACCTTTGGGGACAAGAGCCAGTTCACGGCCGAGTCGTGGCTTCGCGTGGGCGAGTACCACTTCGATAACCAGGAGTGGCGCCTGGCGGAGCGGGCTTATGTGGAGGCGTCCAAGTATCCGGACGCCAAGAACTATCCGATGGTGCTCTACAAGCTCGCTTGGACATACTTCATGTCCTACGACTACGACCGCGCCATCAGTGGCTTCAAGGACCTCATCTCGCGCTACGAGGTGGATGCGAAGCAGGGCAAGCGGTCGGTGCTCGGTGAGGCGCTCCGGGAAGAGGCGATTCAGTACCTCGCCCGCTCCCTCGCGGAAGAGGACTGGAACGGCGACAACGAGCCCGACGCGGACGCCGGCGTGAAGCGCGCGTTGCGCTACCTGAACGACAAGACGCCCGCTGAGAACGCCATCCTGGAGGAGTACGCCAAGAGCCTCAGCGAGCTCTTCCAGACGAAGTACTTCCTGCAGTCGGCGGAGGTGTACCGGACGCTGATCGAACGCGATCCGAACTCCGCCAAGAACCCGGACTTTCAGGAGAAGGTCATCGAGGCCTACTACCAGGCCAACGACCTCGACGGGCTCCGCCGCGAGCGCGAACGTTACGTCGCGGAGTTCGGTCGCGGCTCGGCCTGGGCGAATGCCAACACGGTCAATGGCGGGGTTCGTTCGCGCGTCGACCGGACCATCGAGACCATCCTGCGGCAGGCCGGGACCATCGACCACGCTCGGGCGCAGGAGCTGAAGGCATCGGGCTCCGAACGCGAGGCGTCTGCCGCCTACTTGAAGGCGGCCGAGTCTTACAAGGCCTACATCGCGGAGTACGGAAACCGCCGCGAAGCCTATGAGATTCGCTTCCTGCTGGCGGAAGCGCTCTATTACGGCGGCCAGTACCCGGCCGCGTCCGCTGCTTACGCCGAAGTCCGCGACATCAAGAAGCAGACGCAATACCGGGACCGATCGGCGTACTCGGCTGTCGCGGCACTCGAGCAACACATCGCCGAGCTCGTCGCTGCGAAGAAGATCGACGGTCGAGTGGAAGCTCGTGACGCCGTCGAGTACCCGCCGCCCGAGGAGCGGACCTCCGACATTCGGCGAATGCAACCGGAGGAAGTCCCCGAGGTCGCGCTGGAGTGGGTGAAGCAGGCGGATTCCTACCTCGCGCTGAACATCGCGGCCAAGGACACCCCCGACTTCCCGGTCACCCTCGAGTACCGGACTGGCCTGCTCTACTACAATTTCAAGAACTTCGACGAGGCTCGGAAGCGCTTCGAATCGGTCGTCAAGAAGCACCCGCTGAAGCGGGAAGCCGCGTTCGCAGCGTTCAACATCATCAACAGCTACCGGGCCGAGAACGACTGGCCGAACGTCGAAGCCTGGTCGGACCGCATTGCAAAGGACGGCATTGGTCGTCCGGAGGACGTCGCGGCTGTCAAGAAGCAGGTGGCTGGCTTCAAGCTCGGGCAAAAATTCGATCGGGCCATGCTGCTGTTCGAGGAGCAGAAGTTCGTGGAGGCCGCCGAAGAGTTCGAGCGTGTCGTGAACGAAGATCCGGCCAGCAAGTTCATGGACAAGGCGCTCTACAACGCCGCGCTCGCCTACCAGAACGCCAAGCACTGGAACTCGGCCGCGCGCGTCTTCGAGCGCATCGCGACCGAACCGCACTTTGCCGGCAGCCAGTACCGCGAGGATTCGCTGTTCTACATGGCGGAGAACAATCGGAAGTTCTTCGCCTTCGACCGCTCGGTCGGCCTGTACGCGGCCCTCGCCAGCTCCTTCCCGAAGAGCGAGCGCGCGCCGTACGCGCTGTTCCAGGCGGCTCGGCTGCTTGAGATGCAGGGTAACTTCAAAGAAGCGGTGACCATGTACCGAAAGTACATGACCGACTTCAGCACACGAGACGACGCCTCGCAGGCTCTCTACAACGTCGGCCGCATCTTCGAGCGCACTGGCGACAAGAGCGGCGAGATCGCGACGTGGCGCGAGTTCATCACGCGTTACAACGCGGCGCCGGGCGCCGACGGCAAGATCGTAGAGGCGACGCTCCGGCTCGGCGACCTGCACAAGGCCAAGAACGACTGGAAGGACGCCGAACGCTACTACCAACAGACCATCGACGAAGCCGCTCGCCGCCAGATCGCGGAAGGGAGCGCCGCCGCCGCCGCGCCCGCCAAGGCTCGGTTCGAGCTCGTCGAGAACGAGTTCCGGCGTTACGAGCGCCTGAAGCTCTCAGGCTCCACGGCCAATCAAGGAAAGATCCTGGCAGCCAAGCGCCAGATGCTAAACGACCTTGAGGCGAAGTACGTCGAAGTCTTCCAGTACAAGGCTTTCGACTGGACCGTCGCGAGCTTCGTGAGAGTCGGCTACCTCTACCAGCTCTTCGCGCAAATGCTCTATGACGCGCCCGACCCTCCGGGGCTGTCCGACGAGGACATGGACCTCTTCAGAACGCAGATCGAGGAGCAAGCGATCAAATGGGAGAACGTCGCGATCGAGCGGTACGCGGTCGCCGTGGCGAAGGCGCGTGAGTTCAAGATCGTGAACGAGTGGTCACAACGCGCGCTCAAGGAGCTCAACACCTACAAGCCCGCCGAGTACCCGCTCTTCAAGGCGGAGAAGCGTCAGTACGAGTTCTCGACCGACGTCCCGGCGGTACTTGAGCCTGAGCCGGTGGAACCCGCCGAGCCGGCGGGCGAAGGGCCCGAGCCGATCAAGGTCGAAGCACCGTCGCTGAATGAGCCGGGTGCGGGGCAGCCGGACTCGCAACCGGGTGAGCCGGCGCCCGAGCCCGAGCCGGTCCCAGAGCCTTCCCCTGAACCGGAGCCGCAGCCATGACGCGACGCTTTATCGCGGCCCCTATCATCACCGGAAGTGTCGCTCTGGCTCTCCTCCTGACGGGCTGCGGCACTGGGCCCGTCCCGGTGCGCGAGAAGACACCCCCGAAAGCAGCCACGACTGTGCCGCCGGTGGAGCCCGTTAGAGGCGCCAATCGCGACGAAGCGCTGTCGTCGGTGCGGGCTCACGACTTCGAGTCGGGGGTGCCGCAGCTAGCGGGGTTCGTGAAGGACAACCCGAACGATATCGAGGCGGCATCGACCCTCGTCGGCGCGCTGCTTCGACTCGGCCGACGCGAGGAAGCGCTCGCAGCGTCTCTCACTGCCCTTGAGAAGTCGGCGGAGGGCCCCGAGGCCATCCGATTGCGGGCGAGGACGCTGCTGCATGCGGGGCAACCCGGCGACGCACGTGACCTGCTCGAGCGTTGGGCCGAGTCCCACCCGGACGATCTTGAGATGAAGAACCTCCTGGTCGAGACGTGGGTCGCGCTCGGCCTGCACCAGCGCGCCATCGCGGAGGCCGCCGAGGTCCTGAAGGTGGACGAGGTGAACCGAGGTGCGATGCGCAATATCGCTCGCGCGTACGTCGCGTCCGACCGCATCGACTTGGCGCTCTTCGTCGTCTCCCAAGGGCTGGAAGCGGGCCCCGATGCCACGCTGTCTTTCCTTCGTGGTCAGATCTACATCAAGCGCAAGGACTGGCAGCGTGCCGTCGCGGCGCTGCGCGAGGCCGCCGACGCCTCACCGGACTTCCCAGAGGTGCTGAACAACCTCGGCGTGGTCTATCAAGAGGTCGGTGACTACCCGGCGGCGATCGCCGCGCTCGAGAAGGCCGTCGAGGTCGCTCCCGGATTCCGCGCCGCCTTGCTCAATCTCGGCAACGCCTATCGCGGTCTCAAACAAGCCGACAAAGCCCGCGACGCCTACGAGCGCGCCCTCGCGCTCGACGACCAGTTCGCCGACGCGCTCTTCAACCTGGGGATCCTCTACTTCGAGACCCAGATGGACGGCATGACGGACGAAGAGCGTCTCGAGAAGGCGATCCGCCACTTCAACGACTACAAGAACGCCGCCGGCCCCCGCGCTCCGAAGGACGACCCCGTCGACGAGTACATCGCCGAGGCGAAACGAATCATCGACGAGCAGCGCCGGGCGAAGGAAGAGGAGCTGAAGAACCCCGAAGAGCCCGAGGGCGGCACCGACGAGGGTGGGACCGACGAGGGTGGGACCGACGAGGGTGGGACTGGAGGCGAAGACGCGACGGACACCGGGGCCGAAGCTACTGGCGAAGGCGACGACGGCACTGCTGAGCCGGCGCCCGAGCCCGCACCCGCGCCCGAGCCCGCACCGGTGCCCGAACCCGCACCGGTGCCCGAACCTGAGCCCGCACCGGCGCCAGCGCCCGAGCCCGCACCCGCGCCCGAACCCTCACCGGCGCCCGAGCCCGCACCCGCGCCCGAACCCTCACCGGCGCCCGAGCCCGCACCGGCGCCCGCGCCCGAGCCCGAGCCCGCACCGGCACCGGCGCCGGTTCCGGAACCCGTTCCGCAGCCAGTCCCCGAGCCGATGCCGGAGCCGGAGCCGGAACCGCTGCCCGAGCCGGAGCCGGAGCCTGAGCCGCTACCAGGCCAGGCGTCGGCGCACCGCGTACAGGAGCCACTGCGATGATGAGCCTGACTGCCTTCATGAACCACCATCTTCGTGCTCTCGCGCTCGCGGCGCTCGTCGCCAGCCCCGCTGCGTTCGCCGACGAGCCCAAGGCAGACGCCCAGGCCGATACGAACGGCGCGAAGGGCGGCAATACCCGCAGCAAAGCCGCGTCGCTCACGAATTTGAACGAGATCAACGACGAGCTCGTCATCGTGGGCAAGATCCAAAAACCCGAAGTCTTCTACATCCTTGGTAAATCGGATTTCGCCTACAAAGGGGTCAAGTTGGCCCGTTCCTTTGTCGATGAAATCGGCCGGTCGGTTCGGAGTAATCCGTTCTGAGCCGATGGACTCCCAATCAAACGTTCGACGAGACGACGCCAGGAACTAGCGACAACGATGAGTGTGGACCGACTTCATGATCATGGACAGCATCAGAACCGCCTTCGCGATCGAAGTGCAGGGGGCCTGGGCCGTGATCATCAACGGGGGACTGCTCGTATCGCTCGCCATGGCGGCGTCGGTCACCGTCGATCGGTTGGTGGCGCTTCGGCTCCGTGCCCAGACCGACACGGGCGCCTTCTTGACTCAGGTCCAGAAGCTCGTGCTCTCGGGGGACGTCCCCCGCGCGGCCTCGATGTGTGCGGCGGCGCCAATGGTGGCGGTCGCGCAGGTTGCACGCGCTGGTCTCTCCCGCGCGGATCAGGGCCCGAGCGCAGTGCAGGACGCACTCGTCCAAGCGTCGGCGGAAGTCCTACGGCCGCTCCGACGGCGGCTCTCATGGTTTGCTGGGATGGCGCGGGTGGCGGCCCTACTCACCTTGGCGGGTACGTCATTGGGTGCTTGGCACATGCTCGAAGCGATGAAGCTGACCGAGGACACGGGCCGCTTGGGCGCGCTCTCGGCCGCCACCGCGGGGACGACCGTAGCCGCGTCCATCGGCCTCTTGACCATCGTGCTGAGCCTCGGCGGGAAGGTCGCCTTCACGCGACTCCTGGCCCGAATCTCGACGGATGTGGAGACCACGAGCGCCAAGGTTCTGGCCTTGCTCGCATCCAGGTCGCCGCAGGCAAGGGCATGAACAGAATGCGTAGCATCCGCGTTGTGACCGGGGGAAGCAGCGTGCTCGCCGCAGCCGCTGACGGTCCTCTACTCCCGAAGGCGCGCAGGAGCCATCTCCGATGAGCACGACTGAACAGAAGATTCTCCGCGTCGGTGTCCTCCAGAGCGGCAAGATCGTCGAGGAGCGCCTGCTCCGAAAACGTGAAGCCGTCACCATCGGGACGTCGCCCAAGAACACCTTCTACCTGCCGACGTCGAAGCTGCCGCAGCAGATCACGCTACTCGACATTCGCAACGACAAGTACCTGCTCGGGCTCCGCACCGACGTGGACGGCAAGGTCTCGATCGGAGACCAGCTCCGTACCCTCGAGGAGCTTCAGGCGTCGCAAGGCGCGACCGTCGGCAAAGACGGCGTGAAGTTCGTCCCGCTCGACGAGAAGGCGCGCGGCAAGCTGGTGCTCGGTGACATCACCGTGCTCTTCCAGTTCGTCACGCCGCCTCCCATTACCGCGAAGCCGACCTTGCCGGCCGGCGCCCGTGGTGGGTTCGCGGGCCGCCTGAAGTCCGAGTGGGCGTTTCTTGGGGCCGTGATGGCGTCCATCGCGATTCAGGCCGGCGTGGTCGCCGCCTCGTACGTGATCCATCCGGTGAAGGAGCGGCCGCCGAAGAAGGACTACCTCGCGCAGCTCAAGGTCGACGTCGACTTCGAGAAGGACAAGCCCAAGGAGGCCGTCGAGGAGCCGGAGAAGCCGAAGGAGGTCGAGGAGCCGTCCCCCGAGGACATCGTCGACGCCCCCCCGACCGTGAACGAGCCGCCTCCGCCGGAGATCCCGAAGCAGCGTGAGCCCGAGAAGCGGCCGAACCCGCAAGTGGCCAAGGCGAACACCCCGGCGCCGAAGGATCCGGGCCGTCCCCAGGCGCCCAAAGGCAGCGAGGAGATCGCCAAACGCCGCGCCGCCGTGGTCGACAAGACCGTCTTGAAGGCCTTGATGGGCTCGGGCGAAGCGGGGCCAGGCGACGTTGGCATCAACCAGGGAGCCAACGCGAAGTACGCCTCCGCGTTCGACTACAACGGCAAGGATCCGGCGGCGATGAACGCGCCCGAAGAGAAGGCGTTCGGCGGTGGCCCTACGGCCGGCGAAGGCGGCCCCGGGGGCGGCGGCCCGAAGGCCCAAACCATCACCGCTGAGGAGCGCAAGCAGGCCGGCATCGGGCAGCCGCTGAAGACCGAGTCGGTCGCCAAGGCGCCGACGAAGGCGCCGACCGAAAAGAAGGTCGAAGCGAAGATCAGCCTCGCCGGTGGCGCCAAGAAGGGCGGTGGTCTCGGGAAGCTCGACACCGCGCAGGTCTCGAGCGTGTTCAAGCGACGTTCGTCGGCCTTCAAGGCGTGCTACGAGTCGCGGCTCCGCGACAAACCGAACCTGGCGGGCAAAATCGTCATCCGGTTCACGATCGGCGGCGCCGGTCGTGTCACTAACATCGATGTCGCCTCCAACACGACCGGGGATACGGCCGTGGGCGCATGCATCGTGGAAAAGGTCCGTGGGATGAAGTTCGACAAGCCGGAGAACGGCGACGTCTCTTTCACCTACCCGATCGTTTTGTCGAAGGGCAATTGAGCGGGAGCGGGTCACGATGTCCGAGCGCAGAACGCACGCAGTCGCGTGCTTCTGCCTGCGGAGGAGGGGCCAGGGTCGTCTCGTCGAGGCATCAGCTTCGGCGGTGCGGCGGCGCCTGCGTAAAGGATTTGGACGGTTCCCGCCTATGCTGGCATAGTCGCGAGTTCCGGCTAGAAGGTTGACCCGATGTTCTCTCGTACCGAAATTCACGCTCCCGTAAACGACGCCCGCTCCGCGGCGCGCCGACGCGCCGGGCTGAAGACGTCGTTCGTGCTCATCGCCGCTATCAGCCTCGGTGTCTCGTCGCTCGCGACAGCGGAGCGGCGGCCGCCCGGCTCCGAAGTCCGCTTCGACGCGAGCAAAGCGCTCGAAACGGCGACCGGCTACATGGACGCTATCGACAAGGCCGTCTTCGAAGCCACCGCCGCGTTCAATCAGCTCCAAGCCGAAGGTCGAATGGCGGCGCAAGGGAGCTCCAGGAACTCGATGAAGATGCTGACCGGCCTGACGGCAGCAGCCAAGCGCGCCTACGCGACCCTCCAAGCGTCTATTGCCCACAAGGACCTTGAGCGCGCTGAGCGTGAGTTCGTGAAGCTCACCGTGGCGTATCAGCGGATCCTCGATGTCGCTGCTCGCGTGCGTGCGTTGGCGGGCACCACCACGACCGAGACCGATGACGGCAGCCCGGATCTCGACGTTTTGATGGACGCGGACCTCCCGACCTCTGAGCCGACCGAGGACCTCGGCCTCATCGATACGTTGAACGTCGACACGGCCCGACCGACGTCGGGATCGCCCTTCGGGACATGAGTTTACCGCGCCGCACCGCTGCGCTCCTCGGGTGCGGCATCGCTGTCACCCTCGCCCTCTCGGGTGCACGCATCGCTGCGGCGCAGACGCCCCCATCCTACATCCAGAATAACATTGGACTTCAGGGTTTCCTCGACGGCGAGGGCATTCGACTACGGTCGACGGAAGAGCGTGGAATCCGGCTCGGCCAGCTCGTCCTGTGGCCGAGCTTTTTCCTTGAGGGGCGTTGGGACTCCAACCTCTTCCAAGTAGAGGAGGACGCGGAGCCTCGCTCCGTCCCCGTCATTCGACTGGTCCCCGGACTCGCGTTGACGAACCTCAATCCCACGACGTTCAGCTACGAGTTCGGCACCGAAGTCGACGTTCGCATCTACGCCTCCGGGGACGAGACGCTACAGGAGCAGACGAACGCAGGCGTCAAGGCCGACGCGCGCTTCACCATCCTCCCGAAGGGCGCGGTCTCCATCACGCTTCAGGACTCCTTTCGCCGCACGCTGTCATCACAAAACACCGAGACGCGATCCACATACAACCGCAACACCAATCGCGTCGGCGCGCGCGTCGACGTGAAGCCGGGTGGCGGAGCGCTCGTGTTCATCGCTGCGTATGACTTTGTGTTCAATGCGTTCGACGACTTCGACCGCGGCGAATACATGTCCCACGATGTCGTCTTCCGGACGGCGTGGCGCTTCTACCCGAAGACCGAAGCCTTCCTCGACGCGTCGCTGTCGATCTGGAATTGGTCTACCGATCCCGAGTTCCAGAGCGTCTTCGAAGACAACATGCCGCTACGAGTGGTCGCCGGCCTGAACGGCTTTGTGACCAAGAAGCTGGCGCTGCTCGCCAAGGTTGGCTACGGAAACTCCTTCCACGACAACGGTCCGTCCTACGAGAACGCAATCGGGCAGGCGGAGCTCGCCTACACCTTCAGTCCGTCGCTGCTACTCGCCGCCGGATTCGTGCGCGATTTCTCGCCGTCCTACTACGGCAATTTCTTCGTCGAGAACCGCACCTACCTTCGGTCGCAGCTACGCTTCATGCGGCAGTTCGCGATCGACCTGTCGGCGGCATATCACTACGTCGAATTCGCGGAGTTCGACCCGATCGCCGCCGACCCCGACTCCGCCAATGACGGCACCTACACTGTAGTGAGCCACAAGGAGCGCCAGGACCACCAAGTCTCCGCCCACCTTCGCTTCAACGTCGAGCTGACGCGGTGGCTGGGGCTGTCGGTGGGATACGAGTTCCGCGGCGTCTTCACGGACTTCAAGCTCACGAGCCGCGCCGCCAACACGGGCGATTTCGACTACATCGACGCTGGCGCCTACGTCCGGCATCAGGTCTACGGCAGCTTGAACGTCGTGTATTGATGCGACCCTTTCTCTTGACCGTAACGCTGCTCCTCGGCGCATGCACGACCACCGCGACGACCGACTACCAGAAGGTGACCTTTGACACGAGCGAGGCCATCCTCGCCTCGGCCCTGAGCCCGTCCGACGTCTTCGAGGTTCGTGTTCACGGCCACGACGACTTGAGCGGCCTCCATCGCGTCTCGCCCGAAGGCGACATCGACTTTCCTCTCATCAAGCGCGTCCGCGTCGTCGGGCTCACGTCGTCCCAGATCGCGGACCTGATCCGAGAGAAATTGATGCAGGGCTATCTGCGCAGCCCCACCGTCACCGTCTATGTGAAAGAAGTGAACTCGAAGAAGATCTTCGTGTTCGGACAGGTCGCCAAGCCGGGCGCATTTCTCTACGAAGATGGCATGAATGTCGTACAAGCTATCGCGCTTGCCGGCGGCTTTAGTGCGTTCGCGCAAGTGAATAACGTAAAGATAAAGCGAAGAAGTGGCGACAAGGAGAGCACGATCGACATTCCCGTCGAACGGATTGTGACCGATCCGGGCTCCACGAATTTCCGCCTTGTCCCAGGAGACATCGTCTACGTTCCCGAGAACCCTCTGTAGTACATTCGGGGGAACCCGAGGACGGCGCAGTCGATGCATCGGAGGCCAAGATCGCCTTGCAAGGGTTCCCGTGCTCGCGTAGGCTCTGAGTGTTTAGGGGCCAGGGCGGAGTGTCGCGTCCAGCGACTCTGCTCCGGCGTAGGGCCTGGGGACGGGCGCCAGGAGACGGAATGAGCAAGGCAATCGGCATCGACCTCGGCACCACCAACTCGTGCGTGGTGATCATGGAGGCCGGCGCCCCGGTGGTAGTGCCGTCTTCGGAGGGAAGCCGAACGACGCCGTCCATCGTGGCGTTCACCGACCAAGGTGACCGACTCGTAGGGCACATCGCCAAGCGTCAGGCGGTCACCAACCCGACAAACACGATCACGGCCGTCAAACGCCTCATGGGTCAGAAGTTCCAGGATTCGGAGGTGCAGCGGGCCGTCCGCAGCTACCCGTACCGCATCAAGGGCGCGCAGAACGGCGACGCGGCGGTCGAGGTCATGAACCGGCTCTACTCCCCGCCGGAAGTGTCCGCGTTCATTCTCCAACAGATGAAGAACTACGCCGAGGACTACCTCGGTGAACCCATCGAAGATGCTGTCATCACGGTCCCTGCCTATTTCGACGACAGCCAGCGCCAGGCGACGCGCGACGCAGGCCGTATCGCCGGCTTGAACGTGCTCCGCATCATCAACGAGCCCACGGCGGCGGCGCTCGCGTACGGCCTCCACAACACCGACGACGGGCGCATCGCTGTATACGACCTCGGCGGTGGCACCTTCGATATCTCGATACTGAACGTGTCGGAAGGCGTCTTCCAGGTGCTCGCGACCCATGGCGACACCTTCCTCGGCGGCGAGGACATGGACAGCCTCATCGTCGACCACTTCCTGAAGACCTTCGAACGGGAGCAAGGTGTCGCCATCCAGGGTGACCCGATCGCGCTCCAGAGGCTCAAGGAGGCCGCAGAGAAGGCCAAGATCGAGCTCTCGAACGTCGACGAGACCGACATCAACCTGCCCTTCATCTACGCCGACAACAGCGGTCCGAAGCACCTCCAAATGAGCTTCCGACGCTCCGAGCTCGAAGCGATGGTCAAGCCGCTCTGTGATCGGACGATCGCGCACTGTCGCGAGGCGCTCAAAGATGCGTCTCTGACCGCGAAAGACGTGAGTCAGGTCCTGCTCGTCGGCGGTTCGACGAAGATGCCGATGATTCAGCGCGTCGTTGCCGAGTTCTTCGGGCGCGCGCCGGAGAGGTCGGTCAATCCCGATGAGGCGGTCGCCGTGGGTGCCGCGGTTCAGGCCGGCATCATCCAGGGTAGCGTCGACGACGTCCTACTGCTCGACGTCATCCCGCTCTCGCTCGGTATCGAGACTCAAGGCGGCATCTTCACGCGTGTCATCGAGCGCAACCGCACGATCCCGACGCGCCACACCGAGGTCTTCACCACGGCGGAAGACTATCAGCCACTCGTAAACGTCCATGTGCTTCAGGGCGAGCGCCCGATGGCCCGCGACAACAAGAGCCTCGCACGCTTCGAGCTCCTCGACATCCCACCTGCCCGGCGCGGTGTTCCGAAGATCGAAGTGACCTTCGACGTGGATGCGAACGGCATCCTGGCGGTGTCGGCGCGCGACCTCGGCACGGGCAACGAGAAGCGCGTTCGGGTCAAGGCGGCGTCGGGTCTCTCCGAGGACCAGATCTCGAAGCTCGTCGACGAAGCGGAAGCCTTCAAGGCGATCGACGGCCAGAAGCGCGAGCTCGCGAACCTGAAGAACAAGGCCGACGGCCTCATCTACACGACTGAGCGCTCGCTTCAGGAGTTCAAGAGCTACCTGACGGAGGACGAGGTCAACCAGATCCGCCGTGACATCCAGCAGTGCCGTGACGCGCTCGAAACCGAGGACCTCCCGGGAGTTCAGTCCGCCATTGAGCACCTCGAGCGCAGCGCCTACCGCATTGCAGACGTGATGTACCGAGACGTCGGTTAAGCCTTGACGTCGTATTATCGTCTGCTCGGCGTCCCGGAGGGTGCCGACGCGCCGGCTATCAAGGGCGCGTACCGAAACCTCGCCCGGAAGTATCACCCCGACCACAACAACGGGCACCCGCTGTCGGAGCGCCGTTTTCGGTTGCTCGCCGAGGCCTACGAGGTCCTCTCTGACGACGAGAAGCGCCAGAAGTACGATCGCTTCGGCCCCTCGGCGCTGACTCGCCGTGGGGGAGAGGCCGGGATCGTCGGGAACGTCCAGCGGCTCGTGACGAACATCGAGCAAGCGCTTGAGTCGCGCATGAAGCAGGTGCGGAAGCGCGGCGAAGACCGCCGCGTCGTCCTCGACGTCGCGCTGTCGCAGGCCGTCTTCGGGGCGTCACTCGCAGTTCAGGTCCGACGGCGAGTTCGGTGTGATCGCTGCCAGGCCACCGGCGCCGAGCCTGGGACTACTCTCGAAGCGTGCCACGTCTGCGCCGGCCAGGGCCGAATCAAGAGCGGCTCGGGTCTACTCGCCGTCGAAACGGTCTGCCCCTTTTGCGAGAGCCGCGGTCGTATCGCACCGTCTCCCTGTACCGGCTGCGAGGGGATGAGCGAGATCGACCGCGTGCTGGACCTGCCCGTTCAAGTGCCGCCGGGGACTCAACCCGGGCGTCGCCTCGTGCTTCGGGGCTACGGCGAGCCGGGGCAGGCGGGCGGCGATCCTGGGGACCTTTTTGTTGAGCTCTCCGTCAAACCGCATGCGTTGCTACAGCGTGAGGGTCAGGATCTTCGATGTAGTGTCCCAATTTCTGTCGCGGAGGCCGTCCTTGGCGGAGAGGCCACCGTCCCCGTGCTCGAAGGCGGCACGGTCACCGTTCGCGTTCCGCCAAGAACGCGCAGCGGGCAGACACTTCGGATCCGGGGTCGAGGTTGCCCCTCCGCTGCGGGGCCGAAGGGTGATCGGGGCGACCTCCTGGTCAAGCTGGAGGTCGAGACGCCTGTCGTTGACTCCGCCGTCGCGCTCGAATTGCTGACCCGACTCGAACAGATCAGCTTCCACCCCGAGCGCGCGGAGTTCCGGGCGGCTCTACGCCGCCACGTCGAGCCGTGACGGCGACCTTGCTGTCGGCCGCGGGCACGCTCGCGGACCACGGCGAATCCGCACTCATTGCCGCCATAGTGGAGCGCTTCACCACGCCCCAACCCCTCGACGTCGGAATCGGCGACGATGGCGCGGTCTTTCGCCACCCTCAGCCTGTCGTCGCCGTTGCCGACGCCATGATGGAGGGCGTCCACTTCGACCGGGCTTGGAGCCCGGCGGCCACGATCGGCCGCAAGCTGGTCGCTGTGAACGTCAGCGATATCGCGGCAATGGGGGGCGTCCCGACCTACGCGCTCTTCACGGCCAGCCTGCCGAAGGACCTGCCATGGTCCTGGGTGCTGTCGCTCCTCGATGGGGTGGCCGCGGAGGCCACACGCGTCGGCATGACCGTCTGCGGCGGCGATGTGACGGGCAGTCCCGGCCCGGTGTGCTTGTCCTTGTCGGTGCTCGGGCGGCTGGTCTCGGATAAGCCGCTCCTTCGGCGCAGTGCACGAGTCGGGCAGTCGGTCTATGTCACGGGATCGCTTGGCGGATCCGCGCTCGGGCTCTCGGTGTTGCAGACGGGCCTACCGCGCGCCGAGCTCGTACCCAGCGCTATCGAGGCGCACCGGACGCCGACGCCCAGGCTGCGGGAGGGCGCCGCGCTGTCGCGGTGGTTTGGCGTTGGGGCATGTATGGACCTCTCCGACGGGCTCGCGCAGGACGCGTCGCGTCTCGCGGCGGCCAGCGGTGTTCGCCTCGAGCTTGACCTCGACCGACTCCCCCCGCACCCGGGACTTGCGCTCGTGAGCCCGGACCGAGCCACACACTTCATGCTTCACGGCGGGGAGGACTACGAGCTGCTCTTTACCGGGGACGGCCCACCGCCTTGCCACGCGACGTGTATCGGCGAGGTCGTGGCCGGCGCCGGTATCGGATGGCTCCGAAGTGGGAAGCCGGTGGCGCTGACCGTGGACGTTGGGTTCAGCCACTTTTGACAGGAGGCAGGACGCCTCACGGGCCCGGTGACGATGGCCAAGCCCGCTCAGCGACGACTTGGACGAAGCGCTGAGCAGCCGGTGGTCGGAGTGCAGCCGCGACCGCTGTCGATCGCTGCACGTCCGCTCGCGGTAGTGCCAGGGCTCAGCCCATGGCCGCCATGCGGCGCGTCATCTCCTCAGGTGACACGTCTTCGATGTGTTGGCCGAGCGTCCACTTGTAGCCTTCAGGGCAGACGAACTGGCCCGTGCGGTCGCCGTAGAACTGATCGGCGAGGGGCCGAACGACCTTGCCGCCTGCCGCGACGAAACGTTCCGCGAGTGCGTCGACATCCGTGGTGTAGACCATCATGCCAACCGGGGTTCCACCGAGCGTTCGTGCGCTGACGGCACCCCAGTCGGGCATCTCCGATGAGACCATGACGACGCTGTTCCCGATGCGTAGCTCGGCGTGCGCGACCGAGCCGTCAGGCATGGGCAGGCGGAACAGCTCTTCGGCGCCAAGGGCCGCCTTGTAGAACTCGATCGCCTTGTTGGCGTCGGCCAGCGCGAGGTAGGGGGTAACCGTGTGATAGCCGTCGGGGATGGGCTTCGCCATGGGGTCTCCGGGTGCGCGTGAGCGCGTCATGTCGTGAGCCCGTCGATGAAGCCCGATAGCTGAACATCCGTCAAGTCCCCGCTGCGAATTTCCAACACGGTGGCGCCGGTGACCTCCGGGATTACATTCTGGCTCTAGTGTGTCATCGTCGGTTACAATTGCGACTTTAGCGCGCCAATAATATCAATGAGATGGCGTTGGCGCGGCGGGTGCATTGGTAGCCTTCAACCTCTTTGGCGTTTGGAGCCACACCGTGTACCTGACCCCTTCCTTCTTCCGTGTTCCGCTCGCCGCACTGGGCCTGCTCGGAGTCTCGTCCGTCGCGGAGGCCAAGGGCCCCAGCGTCACCCTGGCAGATGCCGTCGTCGGGATGGACTTCGCGTGGAACGGCGTACGTTCTGGCGAGACGTTGCCTGTCCGTGTCTTCCTCGACATCTCGGCGGCATGTGCCGCGCCCGAGGCGCAGTGGTTCCCGAGCTCTGACTCCGGCTCGTGTTCATCGGGCGCCGACACCTGTGCCGAAGCCCTCGAGGAGACCCGTTGGCGGGATGGGCTCACGCTCTATCTCCGGGCGGATGGCGATGACTTCGAAGTCCCCGTGGTCCTGAGGGGCTGCACCACGTCTGACGGCCCCTCCCTCTGTGGTGAGCTGGTGTTCCCGCCATTCGCGCCACACGGGGCGTACCCCTCGGTCCGCGCGCTTGGCGTCGCTGAGCCAATCCTCTGGCTCGGCAAGGGATCGCCGACTCTCAACACGACCGACGGTGACTTCGACCGGCCCACCCTGCTCGCGGTCGCGATGCCGACGGGCCTCGTCCCGCCGACTGCGCCGGGGATCGAGGTCACGCTCGAGGACGACCTCGCAGGGGTGGCGGAAGTCACCGCATGGCTCGAACCCCTGGGCAGCGATGGCAAACCCAGCGACGGCAAAGTGCTCGACGCGGTCCTACGGTGCGACCCGCCGGGAGCGGACGGGCAAACGATCTGTCGTGGCGAGCGGCGCCTAAGGGACCGCGGCTGGCTGAACGCCGTCGGTGACGACTGGGCGCCACCCGCGTCGAATGGCCGCTGGTACCTGCGCTCGCTCCGGTTCCGCGACCGACTCGGACGATCGAGCTACTGGGAGCCGCCCGAGCTGGCCCTTGGGGGCGGCGTGGGCCTCTCGAAATATGCGCTCTCGGTCGACTACGCCGCCGAGAGCGTGACGTCGCGGACGACCGTGTGGACCTACTCGCCGGACGAGGCCACGACCCGTGGCGCTTTGGCGGAGCCGCCGGGTCCCGCTGACTCACCGGTGACGCGCGGCGATGTGCCCGAAGTCGTCGACGAGCCTGTCGTTGCCAGTCATCGGGCGGCCACCGCGGGCTGCACGCAGTCGTCGAACTCGGCTCCGGCCGCGTGGGGCGCCGTCGTGCTGGTCCTAGCGGCGTTCACGGCCGCCCGTCGTCGCGTCGCCGACCGAACGCGGCGAGGAGATGCCACAGGTGCTTGAGGGTCTGCGCCGAGGTGCGGCCCTCTCGGGCGGCCACGCCGAGCTCGCGCGGTGTGAGCCAGCCGTCTACGCTCAGTTCGCGACCCAGCGCGACGGCCGCGGGACCGCGGTACGCTTCCTGAGCTTCCAAGGTGGCCACGTCGAGCCGGAACCCGGGGTGCCACTCGATGGGGCAGGGGAGACCTTCGGCGTCTCGTTCGACGTCGGTGCCCTGAAAGCAGGGGTCGAGTACCAACGCTTCGACGTCATGGGCGACGTTCAGTGTGCCGTGGAGATGAACCTCCACGTAGTCATCGAGCGGATCGGAGACCGCCGGGTGCGACTCCGGGAGCGTCGCCAGGCGATCGTGCGTCGCGAACCACGTGGGCCCGAAGACGCTGTCAGGGAAGCAGAAGGTGGCGCGCCGTAGGCAGTCGGAGCGGAGGCGCAGAAAGGCCGAGCCGAAGCGAGGCGACGCGCCGTACGCGGCCCCCTTCTGATCGAGAGAGCCGTACTTCGGCCTCTCGACGGCCGGGGCGTCGTCATAGGCCCCGTCGAAGAGTGCACTTTCCCAGCGCCAACGGTCGCCACCGACGACCGCGGTCAGGCCACCGTTGCTCGTGCCGGTCTCGAACTGAGAACGGTAGACACCGTCTCGCGCCAGAATGTACAGTAATGTCCGGCCACTGTGCAGCCGGTCCGGCTGGAAGTGTACTGTTATTCGCGCGTGAGACCCGAGTGTTCCCCCCGCGCATCGAGCCGCGACGGCCGCTAGTGCGCGCATCTGGGGCGTCACGACGGACGCGGCGTCCGTGGGCCCCGAGAGGCCCACGGCGCCAGCCGAGGTCAGTCCTCTTTCGAGGCTTCCTGGCACTTCAGCAGGTCCTTGCTGGTGATGGTCCAGGTCTCCTTGCCGCCGCAGACGTTGACGTCTTCCACGACGCACTCGTCGCCGTCTTCGTCGACGAGCTTCACATCGTAGATGTCGCAGGGGATCTTGCTCAGCGTGAAGGTACCGCCCTTCTTGATGAGCTCGTCGCCGAGCTGATCGGGACCCCACTCGGTCTCGTTGGCGGGCGACATGAAGAGGTTGTTCAGAGCCCAATCTGACTCGTTGACGACTTTGACCGTACCGGTCTTCTTCTCGTCTTCACGGGCACTGGCGGTCACGGCGACCGTGAGCGCGAGCAGAGACATGGCACCCGCCAGACGAACATTCCAGGAACGACGCATTTGAACTCCTCTTGCTTTGTGCTCGACGTTCATTCGGCCCGTCCTCGAACGAGGAATGGGGCGCTCGCCCCCACGGCGAGCCAAGCAAGCGATTGAACGCTTCTGCGTAGACGGGCGTTTGAACCCGACGGCGCGCTGAGTCTATTCCGACTCCGCGCACCTTGTGTGAGATTTCCGGAACCGATCGAATTTTTCACCAAGTCTGTCCGGAGCGACTCACGCAGCGGCCCTTGTCACGGGCGAGCATGTCATCGGCCGTGATCCCCAGCCCGTTGGCCATGGCTTGAATCGCGTCCTCTGGGGCGCCGAGTGAGGCCATGAGGCGCTCTCCACGCTCGGTGTCGTTCTCGGCGGCGGCGCAAACGAGATCGTCGAGCAGCGAGAGGAATTGACTGCGATTGGCCGACCCGCGCATGAACGCGAGGTGCTTCTTGGCGCGGGCGGGGGCGTAACCATCCTCCGTCTCCATCGCGGCGGCTTGAGACAGTAGCGTTCGGCCGGCGCCCGTGTCGCCCGTCGCGTTGGCGATGAGCCCGAGGTAGAGCGTCGCTTCCGCACGAACGTCGCTCTCGCGGGAGTCGAGCGCCGCCTTGCACGCCCGTCTCGCCGCGTCGTAGTCGCCCCACGCCGTCCAATGCAGGTTGCAGAGGTTCACCTGCGCGTGGCCATACCCCTCCACGAGCCCGAGCGCCTCGTTGAACTTGGCGAGCGCCGCGCGGCTGTTCGGCGTCCGCGGGAATCGGGTCATGAGCTCGAGCCCCTTCGTATTGGCGATCTCGGCTTGCACCGCGTCGGCGTCGGCCTCGGCGAACTTCGCGGCCCGTGCGGCGTCCGCAATGACGATCGTGCGGTAGGGGCCCTTCTCGCGGACCTTCACGATGTGGCCGGGGAGGTCCCAGACGTAGCCTTTGACCTGGTATCCGTCGTCGATGACGCGGTCCCATTCGCGACCGAGCTTCTCGGCGAGCTGGTCTTTCATGTCTGCTTCCGACTTCTGGAGCTTGAGCGAGAGCTGAAAGAGCTGGTTTTCATAGAAACCGGCCACGAGCACGACCGTCTTGTCCGAGTCATTGGTCGATTCGGTCTCTTGGATGAACGAGCTGAAGTAGGGACGGACGTCTTGGATCTCGGTCTCGGCGGCGTCGGGGTACTTGGACGAGATGGTCTCGAGCGACTTCCCCCAGACCTGACCCGCCGACGTAACACCCTGTTTTTCAAAGAAGTCGACGAACTCGTCGCCGTAGGGGACGCCTGCGACTTGGTTGAACCAGGCCTCTGTGATCGTCCCGGGCGCTCCGGTTGGCGCGGGCTCGGCTGGGGCTGCTTCGGCGGCGGCTGGGGCGGCGGCGGCCTCCGTGGGTGCCTCCACCGCCTCGCCTTCTTCGGCCTCGCCTTCTTCGGCCTCGCCCTCTTCGGCGGGTTCTTCCCCGGCCTCTTCGGCCTCCTCTTCGCCCGCTTCCTCCGCCTCCTCCGCCTCGGCGGGCGCTGCTGCGACGGCCGGGGTCGGCGTGGGTGCGGCGGCGGCTGCCTCCGCGACGGCCTCCCCTTCGGCACTGGGCTCGGCCTCACCTTCGCCAGCGTCGGCCTCGAGGACCTCTTCGACGGCTTCGGCCGCCGCCGTCGGTTTGCCAGCATCGGCTCCGGGTTCACATTGATAGAGGCGAACGAGAGCGGCTCGCATCGACGAACGATCGGCGTCATTCAGGCTCAGCGCCTTGTCGACCTTCACCTGCGCCTGGGCAGCGACCTTGATCGGCTGGTAGCAGTCCGCTGCTTCACACGCGCACGCCTTGTCAGCGAGCTTCTCGTACTTCGCGAGCAGCTCAGCGGCGCGGGCGACGTCGAGCGTGTTCGGGGCCGGTGACGCGGCTGGTGCGGGCGAGGCGACCGGGGTTGCGGCCGGAACGGGTGCCGGCGTTGGTGCCGGTTCCGACTTCTTGCAGCCTGCACCGAGCGCGAGCGCAGACCAGCCGATGGCCAAGAAGGGAGCGGCGAGTCGACTACGGAGTCGCGATGGGGGACGAGGCGGCATGATGGCTCCTGCTGGCGTTGATCGGCCGACTGTGGCGGCACGGTTCGACGCTGGCAAGACCCATCAAAAAATGTCGTCTCGCACAACTCGATGGGCGTCCTCAGACGAGTCGCGCCTCGAGCGTGATCTCGCACTGAAGGAGGCGCGAGATCGGGCAGCCGGCCTTCGACCCGAGGACGACCCGCTGGAAGGTCGCGTCGTCGATGCCCGCGACGCTCGCGTCGAGCACGAGGTCCGACCGAATGACCGTCGGCTTGCCGTCGACCGGCTGCATCGTCACCGTGGCCGAAGCCGTGAGCCGGCTGGGCGGGAACCCGGCCTTCCCGAGCTCGGATGACGTCGCCATTGCGAAGCACGAGGCGTGAGCCGCCGCGATGAGCTGCTCCGGCGTCGTCCCCGGACCGTCCGTGCCTTCGAAACGTTCAGTGAACGAGTAGGGTAGCCCGGTGAACGCGCCGGGGGACGAACCCCGGCTCACGGCGTCGATGCGCCCCTTGCCGTCTTTCAATCCACCTTCCCAGACGGCGGTCGCGATGCTCTTCATGGGTCCCTCCAAGTAGGCGCGGGTCATCGAGACCGGCGCTCGTGGTGTTTCGCTCGGGTTCGGCCAAGCCGAATCGTCCCGGTAGGCTCGCACGGCGTTATGCCTTTGTGGTAGCCCCGCTGAAGTATCTCGTGCCGATGCCGAAGGGACCGGGCGTGAAGTAGAGTGGTACAGTCCGAGGCATGACTCGCTTGCCGCCTCTCGCCCTCGGGGCTTCTCTCCTCTTCTCCTGTTCGGAATCGACGTCGAGCCCCGTCGAGCCAATCCCCGACACGACGCCTGCCTATACCGACGCGGAAGAACGCGACATCGCGGAGGATTCCGCTCCGTCGGTCGACGTGCCCGTGGAAGTCCCCGTCCTGCCGAACCTCGGCCCGCAGCCGACCTCGACGACCGAGTGGCGCTGGCTCGCCTATCACGACGGCACCGGCGTCGGCGCGGTGACCTTGGCCGAGCCGGGCCTCGTCGAGTACGTGCGCTTCGACATCGAAGGGCGCTTCCGAATCCGGGCGTTACGGGCGCAGATCGACGTGCCCGCCACGGGCACCCTCACCTTGCGCGTGCTCGACGACTTTGGCGGCGACGGGATCTCGCTCTCTCTCGATCGCGAGCTGGCGCGCGCTTCGAAGGCCGTGACCAAGGCGGACTCCGGGACCTTCGTGACGGTGCCGCTCGATCCGCCGCTCGAGATCCCGACCGGGCGCATGTTCTACGTAGCGACCGTCTGGGAGTCGGCGGACAGCCCGCGCCTTCGAGTGGACGCCGCGCAAACGGCGGCGCCTGCCGGCTTCAGCCCGAGCTCGCTGCTGTGGCAGTCCAAGGCCACCGACCCGGCGACCGGCACACCGACCGTGTTCTCAGCGGCGCCGGGCGACTACCTCGTCGAGCTTGAGGTGCAGCAGGTGGACCTGGTCGCGCCCGAGGACCAGCTCTTCGAGCCGATGGACGCGGAGACGCCGAGCATCTCCCGAGCGTCCCTCGACGACGTCGATGGCGACGGCGATCTCGACGTCATGGGCGACGCCGCCCGGCTTTGGCTCGGTCGCGGCGACGGCACCTTCGAGGACGTGAGCGCGACGGCACTCCCGGCCGGAATCTCGTGGGGCGGCGGTGCCTTCGGGGACTTCGACGGCGACGGCGATCCCGACTGGTTCGGCACCGGGGACGCCGATGTATTGCTTCGGAACGACGGCGGGACCTTCGTGGACGTGACGCTGGCGAGCGGCATCGACGACACGCAAGAACACACGTGCAACGGAGTCCCGGGCCCAAAGCACGTGCCGACGGAAGCGAGCGCGTGGCTCGACTACGACGGCGACGGCTGGCTCGACCTCTACCAAGGCAACTTCATCTGCTGGGACGACGGGCTCCCGAGCCGCGACAAGCTCTGGCGCAATCGCGGCGACGGCACCTTCGAGGACGTGAGCGTCGCCGCCGGCATCGACGCGGCACAGGGTCCGGGTTACGCGTCGCGCGGCGTCGCGCCCGCCGACTACGACGGCGACGGCGACATGGACCTCCTGGTCACGAACTACCGCCTGCACCGTAGCCTCCACCTGCGTAACGACGGCGGGGTCTTCTCGGACGTGGGCAAAGCCACCGGCCTCGAAGCCAAGGCGACCCCGCTCGGCAGCAGCGTCTCCTACGGGCACTCCATCGGCGCCGCGTGGGGCGACTACGACCACGACGGCCGCCTCGACGTCTTCGTCGCGCGTCTCGCCCACCCGCGCTTCATCTCCTTCAGCGACCCACAGTCGCTCTACTACAACCCCGGCGACGGGACCGCGTTCCGCAACCTCACGGACGACTTCGGCCTCCGCTACCAAGAGACTCCCTCGAACCCGAACGCGTGGGACTTCGATAACGACGGCGACCTCGACCTCTTCTGGACCGCCATCTATGAAGGCCGCCGCTCCCAGCTCTACCGCAACGAGTGGCCGAGCCTCGCCTGGAGCGAATCGAACCAGGCCAGCGGCCTCATCGTCCTGAACGGCTGGGGCAGCATCACGGGCGACCTCGATAACGACGGCGACCTCGACCTCCTCGCGCGCACCGCCTTCCGAAACCGCAATCGTTTCGGCCACTACGCCCTCCAGATCCGCCCCCGCGGCCTGGGTGCCGGCCACTCGAACACGAGGGGCATCGGCGCTCGCGTCATCGCCAAAGTCGCCGGCAAAGAGCGGCTCCAAGAGCGCGCCGGCAGCCAC
This sequence comes from Myxococcales bacterium, assembly GCA_018780435.1. Taxonomy (GTDB): domain Bacteria; phylum Myxococcota_A; class UBA9042; genus SXOO01. Next base: position 15,050 of record JADMJS010000500.1, on the reverse strand, counting down.
GGCACGGGCAGCGGCGACTCGCCATGGCTCCACATCGGCCTCGGCCGCGCCACGTCCGCGCCGGTGCGCGTGCTCTTCCCGACGACCGGGGTGGTGGTCGACGCCGGCGAGCTCACCGCGGGTCGCTACAGTGTGTATGAGGATGGGCGGGTGGTGCGGGACTGAGGTTCGGGCCCAACGCGTCGCCGGTAGGATCGGAGTGGACGTCGCTTTTAGGCAGATGTAGGGACTTGAGAGAACCCGATGAAGATGACCATCGACATCGATGACGAGCTTGCCGAGCGCGTGATGGCCGTTGCGGCCGAACAGGGCACGTCGTTGGACGCGTTGGTCGTGGAGGGGCTCCGGTTGGTCCTCCGGCGCCGAACGGAGGCGGCACCTCCGTACCTCCTTGCCGATCTCAGCGTGTGTGGCGACGGTCTGGCACCCGGCCTCCCGTGGGAGCTCCCGCGCGAGCTGGCATACGACGACGCCGAGCGATGATCGCCGTCGGCACGAATGTCTTAGTCCACGCCCACCGGGCGGAATCACCGTTTCACTTGCAGGCCAAGACGACCCTACGTGCACTGGCCGAAGGCTACGCCGGGTGGGCCATTCCTTGGCCATGCGTCCATGAGTTCGATGCCAAGGTGACCCACCCACGGATCTTCCGGCCACCCTCCTCCGCCGAGCAGGCGTTGGCGCAGATCGAAGCGTGGCTGAAGTCGCCAAGTACTGTTCTCCTAGCCGAAAACTCGGACCACCTTCGACACATCGCCCGCTTGACTCGCAACGCTCATATCGAAGGCCCGATGGTCCATGATGCGCGGATCGCCGCGCTGCGCTTGTCCCATGGCGTTACCGAGCTGTTGCCCGCCGACCGGGACTTCGGCCGATTCCCCGACCTGCGTACTCGAAACCCCCTCGTCTGAGTGGGCCCTCGCCCCAAACGACTCGTCCTGAACGGCTGGGGCAGCGTCACGGGCGACCTCGATAACGACGGCGACCTCGACCTCCTCGCGCGCACCGCCTTCCGAAACCGCAATCGTTTCGGCCACTACGCCCTCCAGATCCGCCCCCGCGGCCTGGGTGCCGGCCACTCGAACACGAGGGGCATCGGCGCTCGCGTCATCGCCAAAGTCGCCGGCAAAGAGCGGCTCCAAGAGCGCGCCGGCAGCCACGGCACGGGCAGCGGTGACACCCCATGGCTCCACATCGGCCTCGGCCGCGCCACGTCCGCGCCGGTGCGTGTGGTCTTCCCGACGACCGGGGTTTTGGTCGACGCCGGCGAGCTTACGGCGGGGCGCTACACCGTCTGGGAGGATGGGCGGGTGGTGCGAACCTGAGGTTCGGGCTGGACGCTTGGTATCCGATAGGGTGACCAATATTTGGATGATCATCGCCGAGATCCCGCCATGCCCGCCCGCGCTACGGGGCCGCAGAACACCCCGCGCTGATCCACGCGCTGGCTGGGCGTCAGTCCCTCTTGTCCGGGTCGGAGCCCGGCGGCTCGTCACTTTTGGGCGTAGAGTGCCTTGGCGACGGCCTCTGCGATCTGCTGTCGGGTGGCGCCGCTGCGTATGATCTGGTCGAGGAACGGGATTCCCTTCGAGATGACCTCGTCCGTTCGGTAGACCACCGGCGGGGAAATGAACGGACGCGACTCTTCGGTGCCGAGGCTAGGGACGTAGAGCTGGAAGTTGGCGTCTTCGAAGGCCTCACCGGTCGTGCCATCGACGATGGTGGCCTTGCCGACACCGAGGAACACCCGGATGGGCCGGTACACCTTGCGCACGTACAACATGTCCATGCCGCTCCACCCACGCAGGACTTGCGAGTACTCCCGCGCGCGCTCCAGGAACGAGAGCGTGTCCGCAGCGGTGACTCCACGCTTGACGCCGATGCGTCCGGCGTCGGCGCGCGCCTCCCGCGCCATGAGGATGTCGAGGAACGCGGCGGGCGACGTCCACCATGGTCCGTCCGCACGGCCAGGCCCGGGGTCGCTGAAGCGCATGAGGATGGTCTCGGGCCGCAGCGTGACCACACGGGCCCGCAGTGCACGGTTCGGATCACTATCGTGGGTGTCCGTCACGAGCCCACCGCGAAGGTTGGCCAAAAAACAAGGGGACTTTTGGCCCTTCGCGGCCGGATCCAATTCAATGTCCAGCGATTCGATGGACGGGAAGTACCCTGCGTTTCCGCTGGGGTCGTTCGGGTGCGGCGTCAGGAAGTGCTGCTCGGAGAGACCAAAGTTGAGCGTCCCGCCATGGGCGAGCGGGTACACCTCAAGGCCTCGTCCAATCTTCGGGTGCGTATGGACGAGTGGAAGCTGGAGCAGTTGACGAGAGGCGAGGTCGACGAGGGAGACGCCAGGGACCTGCGCCACGACGTCCGTACTGCGCAGACGGGAACGACGGAGGAGGGCGAGGACCTCAGAAGTGGGAGCAATAAGTCGAGTGCCTGGACGCATGCCGGTGATCCTACTCCCGTTTCAGGCGTAGTGCGAGCCACGGGCAGCCAGGATGCAGACCTTGCCGGCGCTCGAACGCCCGAGCGCGCTGGCGTTCGGACAGGAACCTCGGCCAAAAGAAGGCCGGAGACAACCAATGGTGTTGGACCAGCGGTCCACTTCGACGGCGATCGCGGTGGGACGGGCTTCGCCAGGGTTGGTCCATCTTCATATGGTGTCAGTCCGGAAGGTTGGCCGAGGTTCCTGTCGGAGCGCCGATCGCGAGCTCGGGGTAGTCGTCGGCATCGTGACCACCGATGATCCACTCACCCGGCTGCAGTAGGCAATCGCGGAGCGCTCAGTCCGACGGCTCCTTGACGGGCATTGGTGCGTGGTGTTCAAGGCTCACGCCGTCCAACGAACACGCGTCGGCGAGGGGTTCTCATGAAGCGAGTGATTGCGATCGCGACCAACAGCGGACCGACCCTGCACTACGGGCAGACCGGCCTTTGGCTGTCCGAGCTGACCCACTTCACGCACGAGCTCCAGCGCGCCGGTCACCGCGTGGACATCGCCAGCCCAACGGGCGGGAAGATCCCCCTCGACGCGAACAGCATCAAGGCGAGCGCGCTGAAGGACCCCGCCAATGTGGCCTTCCTCAGCGATCCCCGCATGAAGGCAACGCTAGATAGCTCCCTCGCGGCCAGCGACATCGACCCAGCGTCTTACGACGTCCTCTACCTGTCTGGCGGGCACGGGACGATGTGGGATTTCCGGCAGTCACCCGCGCTACAGCGGCTCATCACCGCGATGTCCGCGGCCGGCAAGCTCTTGAGCGGCGTGTGTCACGGGGTCTGTGGATTCATCGATTCCGTCGACGTCCACGGCCGGTCGCTGGTGGCAGGAAAACGCGTCACTGGTTTTTCGAACTTCGAAGATCGGCTCGCGGGCTCTCTGAAGCACATGCCCTACCTCCTTGAGACGGAGCTGGTCGCCAAGGGCGCGGTCTACCGGAAGAACTTCCTGCCTTTCATGTCGCGCGTGGAGGAGGATGGCGCGCTCCTGACCGGCCAGAATCCCCAATCCGTAAAGGCCCTTGCGCTGCAGGTGTTGAAGCGGCTCTGAGACCGTATGAGGTCAGACGAAGAGCCCATGGCTCACTGGCGGGAGGGCGTGCGGCAACCACAACGTCGCCACCGGCCCTGCCGCCATCGCACGGGCGTCGACGATGACCAGCGCGGAGCGACGCGTTTCGGCGTCGGTGATCCAAGCGAGCACGTAGCCATCGTCCTCCGACGTCGCAGCGACGCGCGGCGCGAAGACAGCAGGCGAGCAGAAGCTGCGCGGGCCGGCGTCCCAGGTCTCGTCACGACCTGTCTCGAGGTCGATCTTGGTGCAGCCATGGTACCAGAAGTAGCCCTCGGGTTCGGGCTCGTCGCCGACGGATGTTTTGGCGGCCGCATACCCGAAGCGGTAGGGCCGGCCGTGGTAGGCCGGGTTCACGTCTGGTGAATCGACGCGGACCGTGCCGTCGGTGCGCGTCACGGCGCCGGTGGCGAGGTCGAGCCGGAAGCGCACAGGGTGGGCGCCTTCGCTCCCGACACCCTCACGCTGGTAGGGCGGGGCGAATGCCGTGAAGTTCACTGCGCTCGAATAGACGATGGCGTCTACGACGACGGCGCCAGCGTCGTCGTAGGCGTTGAAGAGGTGAAAGACCTGCTCGCCCGGTGCAAGCTCGACGTGGCGGGCCGGCGCGCCCGGCGTGCGAGGAAGCACGAAGATCCGCGCCTTGTAACCGGCCGGGAAGCCGGTGCAGGCGTAGATCGGCTTCTTCCCCCACAGGACGGCGGGCACGTCGAGGTGGGCGAACTCCGGGACGACATAGTGAGTCGCGGTTACCGCGAGATCGTGAAGCAGGATGGCCTTGCCGGGCAGGCGGTGTTTGATTCGGTGGACGACGTTCCAGGCTTTGTCGATTTCGACGAACTCGACGAGATCGTTCCTAACGATGCCGGGGTCCACCGTGTAGATCACGAGGCGGCCGGTCGCCGTGTCGACGCGCGGCATTGGGCAGAAAGTCGCCTGCTTGTTCGGCCGCACGGCTTCGAGTGGCGCCGGCCCGCGGACCGCGAAGGTCTCTGGGTCGAGGACGTAGTGACCGGGCGCGTCGCAGGCGACCGGGGTGCCACCCCAAACGTAGATGTCGTGCGCCGCGAGGTTCGGCAGCGTCACGTCGAAGAGGTGCCGTTTCCCCTTTGGATTCGTGAAGATGCGCCGCTGTAGCTGCTTGCCGGCCTTCAGCTCCGAAGCCCGAAGGGGCGTGTCGAGCGTCCGGCCGCGAAAGGACGCCCTCCCACCATCAAAGGTCACCGCCGCGACGAACGCGTGGGCGTCGAGGAGATGGAAGGCGTCGGCGCCCGCCGAGAAGGCCCCGGGCCCATTACGGTAGAGCGTGCCCGCGAGGTCGGCAGGGACGGTGCCCTCGATGGATTCGAACGCTGTTGCCACCGTGGCGGGCACGTCCTGCATGGTCACTTCGAAGTCGCGCATGGCTCATCCTCTGCTGTTTCACGCAGAGTGTTCTTCAGGCGGGGCGCGCCGTCGAGTTTCGCGTCAGAGCTTTCGCACGGCGGGCTCGCGTGAGACGGCGCGGCCCATGCCCTCGGCGAAAGTCCCAACACCCCCGCGCTGACGCCCAAGTCCGGGAGCGTCGTGGGCCCTCCTCGACGTAGGTCAGGGCTACGACTTCGTCGGCCCTCCTCGCTCCCGAACCTGGGCGCTGGCACGCGTGGGTGTCGGGACTTCCGCCGAGGGCATCTAGTCGAAGAGCGCGGTGTAGCGCCGCTGCATCTCGTCGGGCGTGAGAGTCTCGATCGAACTTCCGACGAGCCAGACGTATCCGAAAGGGTCGACGAGCCTGCAGGAGCGCTCGCCGTAGAATTGGTCGGTCGGCGGCGTCACGAGGGTCGCGCCGGCCGCGACGGCTCGCGCGGCGAACGCGTCGGTGTCATCGACATGCAGGTGGATCGACGGACCGAGCGACTCGGTGCTCGCAGGCACGGTGATCCCGAACTCCGGAAACTCGTCCGAGAGCATGAGGACGGCCGTCGGTCCAAGCTGCACCTCGGCGTGGCCGATTCGGCCGGACGGCTCTGTGAGTCGAAAGCGCTCCGTGGCTCCGAAGGCCTCGCAATAAAAGCGGATCGCGGCGCCGGTGTCTTTGAAGCGGAAGTAGGGGAAGAGCTCGTGGGTGGTGGTCACGTTCGTCGTGCTCCCGAGTGCGGCAGGTCAAGCCACCACATTGCCCGCGCTGTGGTGGCGGCGTGAGTGGGCCGCGAGTAAACCCAGTAGAATCAGGGATATCGCCCACGGTGTCGAGCCACGGGTGGTAGCGCAGCCGCTCGCGCTGCTCGCCGTCGCGGGTGCGACGTCGGAGTCGCCGGGGGCCTCCTCGCTGCAGTCGATCGGACGGCCGTCGAGGAGGATCGCGCAGGTCTCGGGCGCGTCAGCCATCGCCGTCACGTTGCCGGCCAGGTCTTCCGCGACGAGGCGGATGCACCACTCTTGGTCGAACCAGTCCTCGGGGCTAGACCCGCTCGCGGAAGACCCGGGTGTCAGCGGAAACGCTCGTGAGTTGTTGGCTGCGGTGGCGCTTCCGAGCCCCCACCCGCTCGTGCTCTCGGGGATGACGCCAACCAGCTCCGGAGCGTCGTCGCCCACCTTCCGAACGAAGACTCGAATGACCGCAGAGGCGTCGCTACGGATGTCTCGGTCGATCACGAGCGTAGAGCTCCAGCCGCACGTCGACAGGGGTTCGCAACGGTCCGGGTTGTTGGCAGTGAGCTTGAACGGCGCGAGAGGCTCGGGTGGGGTGGTGTCGGGCTCGGCGCCGGTCGTGAACGTCGACGCCGCCAAGAAGCTGCCCTCGACGGTATACGTGGTGTTGGCCGTGAGTGACGTCTTGGGCGTGAGCAGAGCCCACGCCGCGCGGCCGTCGCCGCCATGTTCGACGTCGACCGCGACCAGCCCATCCGGGCCGCGCAGGGTCGGAATCCAGTCTGGATCCTCGTAGGGACCGACGCCGCCCGGCCCGAAGCCACCCACGAAGACGCGTGTATTTACAGGCACCTCCGAGTCGCCGTCCGCAGGGAGACGGGTCTCCGAGCGGATGCCGCTACAGGCGTCGGCGGGCGTCGTGTGGGTGACGTAGAGGGTCAGGAGCGTGATGAGGATGACGCCGTTCTTCATGCACCGTCTAGCATGCCACGGCGTCAACGTCATTGCAGCAGCAGAACCTCGGTACAGGGGAGCGCGGCGAGCTGATCGAGCGTGAAGGTGCCGATGCACTTCTTCATGTCTTTCCCGAACTTCCCGCTCTTCTTCCCGATCTTGACCTTGTCTTCGGTGCGCTTCACGTCGAGCACGTAGCCGGAGCTGTCGAGGAGCTTGCCTTCGTTCCACTCGTCGAGCTGGTGCGTCGTCGACTCCGACTCGATGCGCAGGCGCAGGCAGCGGTAGGCGCCGGCGATCTTGCCGCAGAAGTTCCAGTGGATGTCGCCGGTGTTGTAGGCACGCTCGACGCCGGGATCGAGGTCGCGCTGGTAGTTCGAGGTCGTGAACTCGAGCTCCTGACCCGGGTGGGTCGGCGCGAGATCGCCGACCTGGATGGCGGTGACTTCGCCGTTGTTCTGGACGTATCCGAAGCCCGGGTTCCAGGAGTCGGCGACGACGCCCAGGCTGAACCAGGGGCCACCATCGACACGGACGGTCAGGACCTGCGCGTCGACGCTGCCGCCCATGTTGGCGCCACCCTCGACGCGGGTGACGCGGGCTTCCGTGATGCCTGTGCCCGCCGACTTGAGCTCCTTCTCGACCTTGTGGTCGCACTCGCCCGCGTCCTCCTGCCCCTTCCGGAACGGATCGCAGTAGAACTCCACCGCGGACGTGATGAGGGGCGGCAGTTCGGCGTTCTTCTCGGCCGTGGCCTGGACCTTCTCCTTGGCTTCCGGGATCGGCGGCGGGATGTTGACCGCGCCACCGAGCCCCTCGACGCGCTTACGTACGGTGTCGTTCTCGCGGAGGATCAGGGAGCGCGAGTAGTGCTCGCGCGCAGCTTCCTTCTGCCCCTGAGCTTCGGCGATCCGGCCGAGGTTATAGAGCAACGCGGCTTTCTGGGTCGGGCGCGTGGCGAGGTATTCGGCGTCGGCGGTATGGAGCTTGGCCTCGTCGTGCTTGCCGGCCTGAAAGAGCGCCCAGCCGAGCTCACCGAGCGCCGAGGGCGAGCCCGGGAGCGCCTGCAGCGCCTCACGGAAGAGCGCGCAGGCGTCGTCGTAGCGGGCGTCCTTGCTCGCTTTGCGTCCGGCGTCGAGCTTCTCGGTGAAGGTGCGTCGGGTCTCGGCCGACGGCATCGGCTTCTTGTCGTCGGCGCGACTGTCCGGCACGGCGGTGAGGAGAAGGGCGAGGGCGAGAGGGGCGTGGCTGAAGAGCAGTCGCATCGAAACTCCAGATGGGGGGCGAGGGCGCACTATGGAACGCGCGAGCGCCGCCGGCAATGCCTTCAGTCGTCGTTGGGCTCACCGTCGGGTTCATCCTCCGATGATGCGCCTGGGTCGATAGGGCGATTCCGTTCGCGTAAGGAGCGCGTTGCGAAGACCGAGTAGAGCGTCGCGGTCGCGGCTTCGATGTCGGGCCGGCCGAGAGCGCCGAACGCGAAGCCGACGGCTTCGAGAGTGCTGACGGCCCACGGAGCGGGCGGCGTCAAGACGCGCGGGCCCACGGCGGCGCGCTCCGGAAAGTTGAGCCGCGGGAGTGCGCGCAGGCCGGGCGCGCGGCGGACGATGCGGCGGGTCTGCGCCCAGGTGCCATCCGGGACGACGAGCGTGCGGACAAACGAGGGGTCCATGAAATCGCCCGAGCCCGTCGGGGCGCCACCGTCGGCGGGTGGGAAGAGCAGGCAGGTGCCCGGTTCGTCGAAGCCGGCGGTGCTGAAGGGCACGTCCTGAGCGCCGTAGTCGCGAACCTCGGCATTTCGGACCACCAGAGGCAGCAGGCGGGCGCTGTTGGCGCTCTTGCGCGCTTCGTGGTGGTGCCGCACGACGATGACCCGAATTGGCGTCTCGAGCGGTTCAACGACCGCACAAACGCAAAGGTGGGGCCTGAGCCAGCAGCCGGCGCAGCGCCCGCGGGGATCGGGGCCGTGTTCGGCGAGCCAGGGGCGGCCCGGGACGCCTTTTCGTCGTGCCATCGTCGTTCGCTCCAGAGGTCAGCGGCGGCCCCGGTGTGCGGGGCCGGCGGTGCTCGTCTCGGCGGCGCTTGTCTCACGGGGGCAGCCGCCAGTCGATGGGCGCTTGTCCGAGGGCCACGAGGTGCGCGTCGGTGGCCGAGAAATGACGACAGCCGAAGAAGCCGCGATGCGCCGAGAGCGGAGAGGGGTGCGGCGCCGTCAGGATGAGGTGGCGGCGCGCGTCGATCATCGCGGCCTTACGTCCCGCCGGTGCGCCCCAGAGGAGAAAGACGAGACCCTCGCGGCGCGCGTTCAGCTCGGCGATCACGCGGTCGGTGAAGGTCTCCCAGCCCCGGCCTTGGTGCGACGCCGCTTGGCCGGCGCGGACGGAGAGGCAGGTGTTCAGCAGGAACACGCCCTGGTCAGCCCAGGAGGTCAGCTCGCCGTGGGCGGGGCGCGCCGGGATGCGCCCGTCGCTCTGTAACTCCTGGAAGATGTTCATGAGTGACGGCGGCGGCGGCACGCCACGACGCACCGAGAAGCAGAGCCCGTGGGCCTGCCCGGGGCCGTGGTAGGGATCCTGGCCCAGAATCACGACCCGCACGGCGTCGAAAGGGGTGTGCGAGAAGGCGTTGAACATCTCCGCGCCGGGCGGGTAGACGACGTGCTGCGCCTTCTCGGTCCGCAGGAACTCGCGGAGGGCGACCATGTAAGGCTGGTCGAACTCCTGGCCGATGACGGCCATCCAGGTCGGCTCCATGCCAGGGGTGCGTCGCGGCTCGGGGGCAGTCGGGTCCATGCGCGGGTCCTTCAAGGGGCGGGTTGGGGTGTCGGGCCGACCATCGCGCGGGTCGACGTCCCAGGCAAGACGGTCTCGCCACACTGGCTAGCCGTAGTGGGGAAAATCTCTACACTCTACGAGGCCGTTGAAGGCATGGTGGGGCTCTTTCGAGGTGGCACGGCTCGTGCTAGAGGCGGGTCGAGTCGCGAAAGTCGCGTTGGAGGTCAGGATGTCGATACGTTTCGTGAGTGGTTCGGTTGGATTCCTCGTCTTGGTGGCGGCGCCGATGGCCAGCGCTGCATGTTACCGGGACACGGAGTGCCCCGGCTCGCAGGTGTGCCTCGCTCTCGAGTGCCAAGAGCCAGAGACGCCTCTGAACAAGTGCGGTGAGGACTGGACCGACGCGGGAAGCGACGGTGGTGGGACCGACGGCGGGTCGACGGGCGATGGCGGCACGACGGACGGGGCCGTCCCGCCCCCGCAGTGCGCAGGGAATCGCGTCTGCGTCGACGACTACTGCAAGGAGCCCGACGTTCACTGCGGCAACGAGTTCGGCGACTGTTACGTCGGTGTGACGTCGTACAGCTGTTCATGCGACGGCGGCGGTTCCGATGGCGGCGGTACGGGTGGTGACGTCGGCTCGGACGCCTTACCAGCCCCGACCGATGACGTGCTCTACGCCACCTGTCTGACCGAGGTCGCGCTTTGCGAAGCGGCGACCGATGGCGTGGACGGCAGCACGACGGACGGCGTGGACGTGGGCTCGGACGCGACGGACGCCTCGACCGGCTCGGGGGACGACGTCGGTTCGGACGCCACGGACGGCTCCACGGACTCGGGCGGGGACGTCGGCAGCGACGGCGGCTCAGACTCGAGCACGGATGGGTCTTCCGATGGCAGCACGGGCGCGACCGACGGTGGCGGCGATGATGGCGGCGGCGACGCGGCGGACGCCACCACGGGCGGTGAGGCCGATGGTGGCGGCACCGGCGGCGACGCCAGCTCGGATGGCGCCGGCGACGACGGCCCCTCCGGCGACACGGCAGGCGACGCGGCCGATGGCGCGACGGGCACCCCGTCCTCGTCCACGGCGAGCACGGGTTGCACGCTCGGCGGCGCGGCGGCCTCGCCTGCGTGTCTGCTCATCCTCGGCGCCTTCGGTCTGCTCCGGCGGCGCCGCGCGGCGTGAGCTTATTCGACCACGTGTCGCTCGGGGTCCGTGATCTGGATCCGTCCGGCGCCTTCTACGACGCCGTCCTGGCGCCGCTCGGCCTCGTCCGACTGTGGCGGGTGACCCGCGCCGTGGGCTACGGGCCCGAGGGCTTCACCGGCGAAGCGCCCTTCGCGATCGTGGAGTCGAAGCCGGGTGGCGGCCCTGCCCTCGGCGCCTTTCACCTCGCGTTCGCAGCCCGGAGCCGGGAGGCGGTGAACGCCTTCCACGCGGCGGCGCTACTCCATGGCGGCGCGGACGACGGCCCGCCCGGCATCCGTGAGCACTACGACCCTGGCTACTACGCTGCTTTCGTTCGGGATCCCGACGGCCACCGGCTCGAGGCCGTGCTGCACGAGGGGCGTGCGGCCATTCTGCCACCAGACGCGTGAGGAGCCGGACCCTCGAGGGCACGGCGCGCCACGCTGCGATGTCCCTCGAGTCCCCGCGGAAGGCGCCCGACACTACGGCGACGCGGCCATCGAAAGCGTCGGAGGCCCACCGCGTCGTCCGGTTCCATCATCCGATCGTATTGATAGTGTCGCCTGAAGTGCCATCGGAGCGCCGATGAGCGCGTCGGTCCTTGAGGTGAGGTTCGGGGATGAGATGGACTGCCACCCGGGATGGGCGGGTCGGTGTCGCTGATGTGTCCGCGGACGAGGCGGACGACCTCGGGCGCCGAACACCAAGTGTTGGGACGCATGAGGAACTTCACTGAGGTCTCCTGATGAGAAGGCTTGGCACTGCACCTCGGACTTTATGTGAACGGCACCGCGCGAATTACGGCTGCGGCAGGGCCAGGACCAGCTCGCGAGCGACGTCGCGGTTGCGCCAATATCGAATGTGCGAGTTGATGATCAAGTCACCCGTGTCGACGCACACGTCTTTGACCTTCGACGTGCCCTGGCAGTGGCCGAAGAGCCCTTCGAGTGGGTAGGCGATGATGTCCTGCTTGTCCCAACAGTTGACCCACGGAATACCCTCGGGGACTGGGTTGCGGATCTTTGACCACGGCTGGGGCGCGCCCGGCACATGGAGGTCTGCCGCTCGTCGTAGCATGAAGAGGCCAATCGGCGAGCCGAACGACACAAAGCCGCGGAAGCCAGCCCGGGCTTTCGCCGCGACGGCGGGCGTCGCCTCGATCGGTTCGAAGATCCGGAGCCCACGTTGCGGGTCGAAGAGGTCGAACAGAAAGTCGAAGCCGATGCAGGACCCGAGTGAATGACCCACGAGTGTCCATGGAACACCATCGGTCATGGCTGGGCCAGCCATGTCCCAGAATCGACGTCGGATCTTGTTGTCGGCCTCTGATGAGTAGCCCACGGCGTCGCCCACATACGCGGTCACTAGAGTCCGCAGGAACTCGATTGGATGGGTGAGATTCGAGGCCCAGCCGCTCGATGCGCCGCGCCAGGTCAGGTTCGGGAAGGCCGCCTTGAACAGATCCACTTGCGCCTCCGCCATCGCATCGTCCCAGTGGACGTCGACGCGGTCAAAACGCGCCCGAAAGTCGTGCCCGGGATGGAGTTCATTCCAGGCCTCGGTGGCACCATTCCACAGCTGATCGTAGCTACGGACGTTCTCTCCAATTCCAATGCCGTGAACGAATATGATTCGGTGGCTACCCACGACCGCCTCCAAGTATGGCTTGGGGTTGATGTTGAACTACGGGCAACGAGCATGAGCTGGGGGGAGCCAGGCCGTCAATAGGACATCGTCATATCTTAAGTGGATACCTATGGTATTTAATTCTCGTCACTCGGCAGGCACACGGAGCGAGAAGAGCCGGTCCGTCCTGACCCACAGCCGATCGGCGCCAAACGCGACGCTGAAGTGCGCCCGGTCCGTGAACTGTCCGACGACCTCGAACTTGAAGGAAGAGTCCCCCGAGGGAACGGGGCGCCACGCTTCGACGGCCCTCGGCCACAGCGTGGGGAGATTCGCTACATCGCGCGGCCGTTGCCCGCGTGCTGGCTGGGTGATATCGCAAGCGGCATGAAGTCTCTGCCCGGTCCGCGCGGTTTGCCCTATCTCGGCTCGCTCCTCCCGCTCGGCCGCGATCCCCTCGGGTTCTTGACCGAGGTGGCCCGTGAGACGCCGGGATTCGGATGGAGACCGGTACCCAGATCTTCCTTTCGCAGTGGGTCGTCCATCGGGACCCGCGCTGGTGGCCCGAGCCCGACCGCTTCCGGCCGGAGCGCTGGCTCGAGCCGGGCGAGCGTCCGCGCTTCGCGTGGTTCCCGTTCGGCGGTGGCCCGCGCGTCTGCATCGGCAATCACTTCGCGGAGATGGAAGGCGTGACCATCCTGGCCGTCCTTGCGCAACGCCTACGATTCGACCCCGTCGACGGCGAGCCCCCACTCGAGCTCGCGCCCTCGATCACGCTGCGCCCGAAACGCGCCGTGCCGGTTCGGGTGTCTCGGCGCTGACGGCTGGGCCCAGTGACCAAGCCCAGCGAGCTCGCCTCCTTCCGCAATTGCCCACGGCCGACGCGGGCTCTAGCATGTGAGAATGCCATCGAGCCGCGATCCCGATCCCCCCGCCGAAGACCACAGCGGCGTCGACCGGGAGCAGATCCGGACCTTACTCGCGATGACGATGCGCGAGCGGCTGCGCTCTCACGACGCGGCGTTGCGGTCCCTCTTGCGGCTGGAGAGTCGCTTTCGTACCCGTCGCGCTCCGCCCGTCGACGCTTCGGCTGGCCCGAATCCCACTTCGGATGAAGCGCCGTGACTCCAGTGGGCGGGGCCCCGGATCTGGAGCGGCTACTCGACGAGCTCGGTAACGCTGGAATTCGAGCCGTCTTGGTCGGGGGACTCGCTGCTCGCCTTCGCGGTGCGGCGGTCGTGACCGAGGACGTCGACGTGGTCTACGCGCGAGATCCCGACAACCTCGAGCGGCTTTCGACCTGGATCACCGACTCGAACGTGCGTTTCCTGTCTCGGCCCGACCTGAGACCCCTTCTGAGCCACCTCGAGTGTCCGGGCCACAAGCTCACTCGCACGCCGTGGGGTCGCCTCGACCTGCTCGGGACTGCAGGTGCAGGGCGTGGTTACGATGACGTCGCGGTTGGGGCTGAGCCTCTCGACAACGCCACACCCTCAATCCTGGTGGCATCACTCGACATGGTCATCACGCTGAAAGAGGAAGCGGGGCGAGAGAAGGACCTCGCCATGTTGCCGCTCCTCCGCTCGGTGCGTGCTCAGCTCGCCGACGTGGATGGCTGAGCAACCGCCTCATTGCACCGTCACATTGACGGTCACGTTCCCGCCCGTGACCCCCGACGCACCCGCGACGCCGAAGAAGACGTTGTAGGGGTTCGTGCCGCCCGAGGCCGGGAAGACGATGGTCTCCTTGACGCCCTTGCCGGTCGCGGCCGAGTACTCGCAGTCGACTGTCGAGGGGACGTAGGGCGGGACGTAGTAGGACGTGCTGGACGTGCGGTAGCCGTAGAGCGCGAGGTCGGCCTGTGGGCCCGGCGTGATCTCGATGGTGACGGTCTTGCTCGCCGGGACCGGGGCCGAGAGCGCGTAGAAGAGGTGGTTGCCCTCGAAGAGGTCCGACTGAGTGGCCGGGAAGCAGGCGTTCGACGAGTCCCAGGCGAAGTCGAGGCTCGTGCAGGCGCCCGCGCTCAGGTTGGCGCTGCCGGTCGCCGTCGTGCCCATCAGCGTGAGCTTGGTGACGCCCGTCGGCCACGCGGTGAGGCCCGACGAGCCCGGGAGCGACGCTGGGCACTGGGGCTCGGCCGTCTCGACCTTCACCTTGACCGTAAAGGCGCCGGCCGTGACGCCGGCCGGGCCCGCGACCGAGAAGAAGACGTTGTACGAGTTGCCCGTCGGGTTGTTGAACGTGATCCACTCGCTCTGGCCGGGGTTCGCGGCGCCCGTCGCGTACGAGGCCTCGCAGACGGAGACCGAGGGCACGTAGGGCGGCACGAAGAAGGACGTCGTAGCCGTGGTGTAGCCGAAGAGGCTGACGTCGACGCCCGCCGCCGGGATGACCTCGATGGAGGCGGTCGAGTTGGGCGGGAGGGGTTCGGCGAGGGCGTAGTGGACGAGGTTGCCCTGGAAGGCGGCGTTTTGGGTCGCGGGGAAACAGGCCACGCCGGAGTCGGACGCGAAGTCGAGGTTCGAGCAGGCGCCGGCGCTGAGGTTGCCAGAGGACGAGCCCACGCCGTTCATGACGCCGACTTTGGTGACAGTTGCCGGCCACGCGCTCTGGGGCGCGCCCGGGAGCGACGCGGCGCAATGGGGCGCTGGGGCGGCCTTGCGGACGACGTCGACCTTGAAGCCGCCTTCGGTCGACTGAGTCGTTCCCGTGACGGCGAAGAAGATGTTGTAGGAGTTTCCGGTCGGGTTCTCGAAGTGGATGTACTCGGGCTCGCCGGGGTTCCACGACGAGATCGCGT
>JADMJS010000398.1 GCA_018780435.1 Myxococcales bacterium | reverse complement strand
GGCCGAGATCGACGAGCTCATCCTGAAGCTGCGGCGCGTGCTCGGCATGACCGTCGTCGTCGTCACCCACGAGCTCTCGTCCATTCGGCATATCGCCGACCGAATCGTGATGCTGCAGGGCGGCAAGCTCCACTTTCACGGCACGCTCGACGAGGCGCTCGCCTCGACCGACCCCGCGCTCACGGCCTTCTTTGGGCGCGAAGACCGGAGCGCCGACCGACCCGGTCGTTCCCTCGTCGATCTCGTGCCGTCCGCCGTTCGCAGCGCCGCCCCAGTCGCGCCTGGAGGGCACCCGTGAGCGGCGCCACTCGGGCTCAAAAGGTACGCCTCGGGATCTTCCTCGGCGTCGCCGGGACCATCCTCGGTGGCACGCTCGTCGGGATGGTCGGCCTCGCCGCGATCGAGAAGCGCGACGAGTACCCCGTGCGCTTTGAAGGCAGCGTCGCGGGCCTCTCGCCCGGCTCGCCCGTTCGTTACAACGGCATCGATGTGGGCCGCGTCGACTCGGTGCGCATCGACCCGAAGAAGCCCTCCGGCGTCCTCGTCACCATCAGCCTCGTGGAGGGGACGCCCCTTCGAGACGACACGGTGGCCGTGCTGAACCTCCAGGGCATCACGGGACTCAAGTTCATCGAGCTCCAGGGCGGCCGGGAAGACGCCTCGAACATCGAGCCGGGCACCGAAGTCCCCTCGTCGCGCTCGACCGTGGACCTCCTCACGGACAAAGCGCAATCGATCGCGCTCAAGCTCGAGGACGTGCTCGACAACCTCGGCAAGATGACGTCCGGCGACAACGCCAAGTCGATCACCGCCATCCTCACGAGCGTCGACTCGATCTCGGCGTCCATCGCCCGCATCCTCGAGGACAATTCGAGCAGCGTCGCCACCCTCGTGACCGACGCCCGCGCCGTCGTGACCGACGTGAGGGCGCTCATCGCGACCGCCAAGACCATGCTCACGAGCGTCGACGGCGCCATCGGTCGGGCGTCGGAGTGGGTCAACCCGGCCGACGTGCAGGACACCTTCGGCCGACTCCAGGGCACACTCGGGCGTGTCGATCTGACCCTCTCGGGCGTCGATGACGCCGTGAAGAACGTCCGGAACCGCCTCTCAGCGGCAGAGACCGGCGCCGCGATCGCCGCCTTCACCGGCCTCGCCAACAGCTCGACCGACCTCGTAAAGCGCGCCGACAGCACGTTGCTCCGCGCCCGCGAAGACCTCTTCCGCGTACTCGACGCCGTCACCGAAGGCGCCGAGAGCTTCGCAGAGCTCGCCAACCTCTTGCGCGACGACCCTGCATCGCTCTTGCGCGGCAAGGGCAGGGACCGGGAGGTGCCGGAATGAGGTCCATTCGTGCGCTCATCGCGCCCTCGCTGCTCCCCGTCCTGATGATCGCCAGTGCGCTGGCGCCTTGGCCCGGATGCATCGGCGGCGAAGTGGTGCAGCGCTCCTACTTCACCCTCGATTACCCGATGGACCGCGTCGCCGAGGGCGTAAAGCCGCACGGCGTCACTGTGCTGGTGCGCCGCTTCGCCACGGACCTCGCCTACGACAAGAACGAGGTCGTCTATCGTCAGAGCCCGTATTCATTCGGGTATTACACCTACAAGCTCTGGGCGTCGAAGCCGCGTAAGATGCTTCAGCAGCTCGTCACGACCCACTTCCGGCGTTCGGAGGTCGTGAGCGAGATCACCGATCAGCTCGGCGACTCGGAGCCGACTTACGAGCTCCGCGGCGAGGTCATGGCCATCGAAGAGGTCAACTCCTCGGATGAACAATGGCTCGCTCGCCTCAGCCTGCGGCTCTGGCTCACCAAATACGGCCAGCGGCGCGTCGTCTGGAGCTGGGAGTTCGACGAGACTCGGCCCGTGCCGGAGCGCAGCCCCTTCTTCGTCGTCAAGACCTTGTCGGAGATCCTGGCGAGCCAACTCGACGAAGCGACTCGTGATCTCGACGCCCGACTCGAGTCGGTCTCGGGCGGCATCGAACCCGTCACCCCGAAAGTGAAGAAGCCCAAGGCGCCCAAAGTCACCACGCCGGAGGTGCCTCCCGATCGAGTCGAACCCTCCGCCACGCGGATCCGCTAGGGCGCCCCGATGTCCCCAGCGTTTTGGCTCACGCTCGCCCTGGCGGCACCCCCGAAGAACGATCCCGACCCGCACCGCGGCGCGGAGACCTGGCTGCAGCCCGCCCCGCACATTCAAGCCGAACGTGACACCTCCCGGCCCCCGGCCGCGACGGGCGCCATCTTCGTCCCGGCCATGACCGATCCCCGCTTCGAGCCCGCCTACGTGGTCACGCGGGACGGCAAGACCGTCGCGGAACGGCGCATGGGCTCGAAGCTCTGGGTGCCGCCCGGGACCTACCACGTGCTCGTCGGCAGCGGTGACATCGGCGAGAAGCTCGAGTTCGAGGTCGTCGTCGCGCCGCAACGGACCACCTTCGTGCCGGTCGAGTGGTCGGGCATCCGCATCACGGTCGTAAACGAACGCGGCACCCCCTTCCGGGGCACCTACGAGCTCGTCCGGCTCCCCGAGCGCGAGTACGTCGGCATCGGCCTCGGCGCCGATCTCTCCCAAGGCGAGACCCTGACGAGCTGGCTCGTCGAGCCCGGCAAGTACATGGTGCTCTCGGCCGGCGAGTCCTATCGGGCGCGCAAGAACTTCGCGACCATCCGCGTCCCCCCAGGTGAGCTCGTCCGCTACACCCTCGTCCTCGACGAGACGACCGGCGACGTCCTCGGCGCGGGCGAGGTCGACGAAGAGGTCTCCCCAAGCCCGGAAGCGACCGGCCCGTGGAACGTCAGTGTCCTCGTCGGCGGCTCGCTCTCCTTCAACAAGAGCGACGACGTCGTGGGCAAACCGGAGGGGATGAGCTTCGACGTCAGCGCCTTCCTCGAGACCATCGGCGGCTACGACGCGCTCTCCCACCTCTTCTACACGCGCCTCTACATCGAAGAGCAGGGGCGGCTCACCTTGCCGGAAGGCTTCTACCTGAACCTCGTCGACACCTTCGACGTCGACCTGCTCTACATGTACCGGGTGGTCTCCTGGTTCGGGCCCTACGTGCGCGCGTCGCTTGCGACCTCGCTCGTCCCGAGCTTTCAGGACTTCGAGACCCCGACCGACGTGAAGAAGCTCGGCACGAGCGGTGAGCCGATCGGCTACGAAGCGGACACGAGCGACGTCCAGCTCACCGAACCCTTCGCGCCCATCGACCTCCGCTACGGCGCGGGCGGCCGCTTCGAGTTCAGCCCGACCTACTGGTTCGACTTCAAAGCGCGGCTCGGCGTCGGTGCTCGGCACGTCTTCGCTCGCGACCTCTTCGTCCTCGCCGACGACGAGGACACGGCGGACTTCGAGATACGCCAAGTACCCGACTTCAATCAGTTCGGCGTCGAGAGCTCCATTCTGACCGAGCTCCGAATCACCCGCTGGGTGCTCTTCAAGGCCGAAGCCGACGTGCTCGTGCCCTTTGACGCGCCCTCCGAGACCGTGCTCGACGTCGAGGCCACGGTCGCGCTGCGCCTTGCTTCCTTCGCGTCGCTCAACTATGTCGTGCGCCTCGAGCTCGATCGTGCGATCACGACCGAGCTTCAACTCGACCAGTCCGTGCTTCTGCGCTTCGCCTACAAGTTCTTATGACCCACCCTTGCACACCATCCCCCGACTCGCGAGGACTCGCCGCACCGCGCCGGGTCGCCGTCGCGCTCGTCCACCACCCGGTCCGCGACCGCAATGAGCAGGAGATCGCCGCGTCGGTCGATTGGGTCGACTTCTTCGACGCCGGGCGTGTGACCCTGGTCTACGGCGTGAACCCCCTCTATGTGGTCCACCCCGTTGAGAGCCAGAAGGCCCTCGTCGAGCGGCTCATCACACACGGCACCAAAGACGACCGCACCAGCGAGACCCGCGGACGCTTCGATCACGCCGTCATCGTCGACTCGCTCGACGAGTGCCTCGCCCACGCGGAAGGCGTCCTCGGTGGCCGTCCGCTCGTCGTGGCGACCACGGCGCGTCGCCTCGGAGGCCAGCGCCCTTACGCGCAGGTCCGAGCGAGCATCGATCGCGGCGAGCCGGTCCTGCTCCTCTTCGGCAAGGCGTCGGGGCTCTCCGATTCGGTGTTCGAACGCTCGGACGCGGTCCTCGAGCCGCTCTCGGGCGGCACCGGCTTCGACCACCTGCCGGTGCGCGGCGCCTTCGCCATCGTCCTCGACCGCCTGCTCGCGTCCGACCGCCACCCGGACGCGCTCGTCGCGCCCGGCACCTCGGAAGGAGGCCAGGAACATGGGTGATTGGGACGAGACCGAGTTTGAAGCGGCGATGAAGCGGTCGGGCGTCAAGTCCTTGAGACCCAAGGCGGAACGCCCACTGCCGAAGCACGTCCTCGACGAAGCCGAAGCGGCGAAGGCCGAAGCCGAGTTCGCCGCCGCCATGGCCGGACCGACCGTCGTCATCGACAAAGACGTCCACGGCACGCCGGATACGACGCGCCTCGAGAACACGCGCCCGAAGCGGGTCGTCTACAATGACCGCACTCTCCCGCCGATCTCCGCCCAAGTGGACCTCCACGGGCACCGCGAAGAGCAGGCGCTGGCCGACCTCGTCGTCTTCCTCGACGAGTGTGTGAAGAACAGTGTGCGGACCGCCATCGTAGTCACCGGCAAGGGTCTTCACTCGGAGGGGGCGCCGGTGCTCTTGCCCGCCGTGATGCGCTTCATCGAATCGAAGGGCGAGCCGTGGGTGCGACACTACGGGGACGCCCCTCGCTCGTGGGGCGGCAGCGGCGCTATCGTGCTCGAGCTGAAGCCGCGCCGTCAGGTCTTCAGCGCGGCGGATCGCGCTCGCATCGACGCCTTGGCGCGGAAGCGACGCTGAGGGTTCGGCCGAGCCCCAGGGCATCACGGGCCGATTCTTGCGAGCCCCGTGGCCCCTGATACCATCGCGCCGCCGCGCTGACGTCGTCGTCCCCGGGCGACGATGGCGTCGCCACGGCGACCACCCATCCGCCGCGCCGACTTCCGAGGGACCGCTTGGCTCAGCTCATTCGAAAGCTCAAGGACCGCGAGCTTCAGCGGCACGACATCCTCACGACCGAGACGCGAATCGGGCGCGACGAGACCAACGACATCGCGATCGACAACCCCGGGATCTCGCGCCACCACGCGAGCGTCCGGTGGAACGGTCGAGAGTTCCTGGTCACCGACGAAGGCAGTCAGAACGGGCTCTTCGTGAACGGTCAGAAGGCGACCACCTGGACGCTCCGCGACGGCGACGCCATTCAAGTCGGCAAGTTCGAGCTCGTCTTCACCCTCGCGGGTGGCCGGGCCCCGGCGAGCTTGCCGCCACGCGATGGCGGCCCGGCGGTCGGCAAAGTCCGAAACCCGCTCCCGACCGTCGCGGTGACCGCCGAAGACGTGAAGCGCATGATGGCCGAAGCCGAGAGCCGAAGCCGAGCGTCGTCGGCCGACACCAGCTCGACCGCGGGACCGCCGACGCTCCGGGCCAGTGGCACCAACTACAAAGGTCTCGCCATCGGCCTCGGACTCCTGGTCATCGCCCTCATCGGGGTGACCGTGTTCCTCATCGTCAACCGCTGACGCCTCGGGGCCCTCGCGGCACCGTGACGACGCTTCTGAACTCTCGAAAAGTCGCCCCGGCTCAAACGGGGGTCGGGTAGAGTCCGCCGCCCATGGTGCGCTACTTCATCGCTGCTCTCCTCGCCGGCCTCGCGGTCTGGCTCGGCAGCGAGGTGCGACAGACCCTCGACCCGCGCGGCGTGCGCGTCCGTGTCTGGGACAACCCTCGCTGGGAGGGCGAGCCGACGGTCGACACCGTCGCGGCACACCTCGACTACGCGCCCGACTTTGCCCCGAACCCCCGCACCCTGCCGCCGATGTCGTCACTGCAGCTCCAGGGCTGGCTCTACGTCCCGCGCAGTGGCCCCTACGAGTTCGCCCTGCAGTCCGGGAGCGCCGCGTGGCTACGCCTCGACGGCCGCACCGTGGTCGCCCATCGCCGGGACAAGTCCGAGACCAAGTCGCAGACCCGCCTCGAGAAGGGCATCCACGCGCTTCGCATCGACGTGCAGCACCGCAAGGGCGATAGCACCCTGAAGGTCCTCTGGAAGCTGCCGTCCGGGTACATGAACATCGAGGCCATCCCGCCGGTCTTCGTGCGTCCCGCGATGTCCCTCGATGGCCCGCCGCCTGCGGGCACCGCCGTGCCGCTCGCGCACCGAATCGGCCCGCTCCTCCTCGGGATCTTGGCGATGCTCGTGGCCTTCGCGCCGACCGTCGCCACCCGAATTCGCCGTCTGCGGGACGGCGCGTCTCGGCGACGCCTTGCGCTCGGGCTCCTGGTCTTCGGCGGTGCGCTCGGAATACGCCTCGTCGACATCGACGGCGCCGGCGAGACGTCGGACGAGTGGGCCTACGCCGGCGCCGGTCGGATCTACGTCTCGAACATCATGCACGGCTACTGGGAGTCCGAATACTGGCACTCGAACGAGGAGCACCCCCCGATCGGGAAGTACTTCTATGGCGTCATCAGCCACCTCACGGGGACCGACTCCTACACGCCACTCCGCATCGGGGCGGCGATCCTGAACGCGTTCACCGTCTTCCTCGTCTGGCGCCTCGGCATCCGCTATCTCGGCGCCCGAGCGGCCGCCTACGCCGCCATCGTGCTCGCGCTGCTCCCGCCCTTCCTCGCGCACGGGAAGGTCGCCGCGCTCGACGCGCCCTCCGTGTTCCTCGCGACCCTCAGCGGGTTCTTGTTCATACGCTCCTTCGACTTCCCGCTCGCCGTCGCGCGCCCCGGCACCCTCTTCGCCTTCCCCACGCGGACGCTGTCCCCCGGTGAACGTAGCGGCTATCTCTTCGGCGCCGCGGCGGTCGCCTCGCTCGCGTTCTGCACCAAGTTCTCAAACGTCCTCGTCTTCGTCTTCATGGTGCTCGTCATCGCCGCCGACCAGTGGCGCACGATCCGGCGCCGCGGCGTCATCGAGGTCTCGCTCTCGATCTACCTCCTGCCGGTCCTGCCCTTCCTGTTTCTCGTGGGCTTCTGGCCGTGGCTCTGGTCCGATCCCTTCGCGCAGCTCGTGAAGACCTTGACCCACTGGGACTACCCGGTCTCGGAGTGGTTTCTCGGGGAATATCGACGACTTCCGCTCTACTACTACCTGGTCAGCCTCATCGCCGCGACGCCCGTGGCCCTGCTCGTGCCCTTCACGATGTCGCTCTGGGTCCTCCTGCCCTGGGATCGCCGCACCGACTCCGAACATCGGCGCTTCCTGGTCGTGCTGGCGCTCTGGTTCTTCACGCCCTTCCTATGGAGCATCAGCTCCCTCAAACAGGACGGCATTCGCTACGTCTACAACGTCTTCCCTGCCTTCGCGCTCCTCATCGGGCTCGGACTCGACCGCATCGTGGAGCTGTGTGCGCAGAAGGTGCGCCGAATCGCCCACGGGCTTGCCGGCGCGGGCCTCGCCGCCTATCTCGGCGTTACCGCCGCGGGAATCCATCCCTACTATCTCGACTACTACAGCGAAGCCTTTGGGGGGACCTCGGGCGTGTTCCGGCGTTCGCTCTTCGAGGTCGGCTGGTGGGGTGAAGGGCTTGACCGGGCCATCGCCTGGATGAACGCGAACGCCGACAAGGGCGCCACTTGGGACTGCCAAGGGGTCGTCACGCACACCTTCGACGGCCTGCGTACCGACCTCGTCAACCGGACGCGCAACCCGGAGTACCTCATCCACAGCTCGCTCACGCCGCGAGACCTCGGCCGGCCGGACCACACTGAGGTGTTCCGGGTCGAGGCCGGTGGTGCGCCCATCGTCATCATCTGGCGCCGCGACTCCGTCCGGGAGGCCTCTGGGACGGCGATGGAGTCCAGCGGAGACCGGCGCCCTCTCGAGCTTGAGGCCTCCCGAGCACGCGCTGAACGTGAAGAGACGCTGTCGGCGCCCGGAGGCCTCGATCCCGAAGGCGGCCTCCGTGAACCCGACCCGCCCGCAGACGACCCGCTCGATCAGGACGCCCCGCTCGAGGGCGATGGAGAATCCCCATGAGCCTCGATGGTGCCCGCATTCTGCTCTTGCAAGCGCGCCTCCACACGGACCCGATGGCGCCGCACGAACACCAGTGTTTCGCCGACGCGCTACGGGTGCCGCGCGCTCAGATCACCGTCCACAACGGCATCCTGAGCCCACCGGACGCGAGCGTTCTCGCCCGCCACGACATGATGGTCATCGGCGGATCCGGCGACTTCTCCGTCACGGATGGCGAGGCGTGGCTGCCCCCGTTCTTCACCTTTCTTCGGGACGTCGTGGTGGAGCGGCGCTTCCCCACCTTCGGCTCCTGCTTCGGCTTTCAGGCGCTCGTCGTCGCGGGTGGGGGCGAGGTCATCACGGACCTCGATCGCTCCGAGATCGGCACCTTCGACGTCGACGTCACGCCAGCCGGCCAGGACGACCAGCTCTTCGCGCCCTTGAGCCCCCGCTTCACCGTTCAGCTCGGCCACAAGGACCGGGCCACCGGCCTCCCCGCCGGCTACGTCCACGTCGCGTCGACGGAACGGTGCCCCTACCAGGCCTTCCGGTTGCGGGGGAGCCACGTCGTCGCGACCCAGTTTCACCCCGAGCTCAGCCGTGCCGCGACCATCACCCGCTACAAGCACTACCTCTCGCTCTATCAGTTGAACCCGCCCGCCCCCGGCGAACGGGACCCGGTCATCGACGGCTTCCGGGACAGCGACGACGCGACGCACCTCCTGCCGCGTTGGGCCGATGAGGTCCTGAGCGCTCGCGTCCGCTGACGTAAGCGGCACTCGCCGGAAATCGCACCCCTCCCTGAAACTCCGCAGAAGCGTGTCCCGAGTAGCAGTCCGTCGGCAGCGGCTCTCATCCACCCGCGCCGCCCGGAGCCTCTTATGCGTCTCATCGCCCTTCTCTTCGTCGCCTCATTCGTCAGCGCGTGTGCCACCTCTCTCTCGCCGACGAGCGCGGCGTCACCGGATGCCGCGTCGTGTGCCGACCTCGCCTGGGACGACTGTGGCCGCGCGCCTGCGTGTCGGCATGGCCGAGCCTTCGACCGCGAAGCAGCGCCAGGGGGCGGCGAGATCCTGACCGAACGTTTCGAATGTGTACCGCGCTACACCACGGAGCTCGTGACGGACGCGACGATGGACATCCGCGCGCTCGTCGGCAAGCCGCCCGCGGCCATCGCGAGCCTCGACTAATTCACCGAGAGCAGCGCAATCTCGATGCTCCCGAAGTAGTCGAGGTCGACCGAGGCTTTCAGCGGGATGAGCGCCTCCGGGTCCGTCCAGAGCGTGACGACGCGCGTGCGTCCCGGACGGGTCGCTCGAAGCTCCCAACGGTCGGCCATCCGCGGCCCCGCGGGGAGCGCGACCGTCTCGCGCCCCGCGTGGCGGCCGAAGACGTCATAGAGGAAGTAACCCCCATACACGTGGGTGCGGAGATCCGTGGTCGCAGCCTGCCGAGCCAGCCAGGAGCCGAAGGTCACGATGTCGGAGATGTCGCCGGGGCGATCGGCCTTCACCCGCGCCTCGACCGCATCGTCGTGCTTCAGCTCCGCGTTCAAGCGCCAGCGGGGCGTCGAGCCGGCTTTGCCCGCACGATCATCGCGCTCGATGGTCCCGCGCGCCGACCGCGGCGCTCCGAACACCGCGAAGCGCCAGTTCTGCTTTCGGGCGTAGCCGGAGGCCAGGTCCATGTGGGATTGCGAGTCGAAGGTGACCGTGAGCGATGAGCCCGGGACCGTCAGCTTCCCCTTGACGACGACGCGCTTCACCCCGGAGCGGGCGCTCGGGAGCGTCATCTTCAGGACCCCGAGCTCGCGGCCGAGGTGGCTGACGCCATAACGCAACGTAGTCGCTCGCTCGGCGGCGTTCGAGACGGCGGGGAGGGCGAGGGTGGCCGCGAGGGAGATCGCCACGAGCACGAACCACGGCGCGACAGGGCGAGTTCTCGGGGGTGGGCGTGCGATCGTGAACATGGGGGCACCTCGCGAGAGCGGTGACAGGCACTCTGGAAACGCCTCGCCACCGCGCTCTCATTCCGTCCCACCCTCGCGCAGCGAGGGCTGTGCGCCAAGGCCGTCGTGGTGGGGGCCGGTGGATTGCAGTTGACGCCCCAAGATGCCGCGGGAAGACTCCGAGGCGATGCGAGTCTACCTCGACCATAATGCGGGCGCACCGATGAACGCTTTCGCGCACGCCGCCATGCTCCCCTGGCTCGTGGCAGGTCGCGGCGGCAACGCGTCGAGCGTTCACGCCGAGGGCCGCGCGGCGCGCCAAGCGATTAGTGACGCGCGCGTCGCCGTCGGCGCCGCCATCGGGATCCCCGCGACGTCGGTCGAGCGCTGCATCGTGTTCACGTCGGGCGCGACGGAAGGAAACGCGCTCGTCCTCCACGCCGCCCGCGGCCCCCTGGTGCTCATGGCGACCTCCCACCCGAGCGTGCTCCTGGGTCGGGACGGAACCCCGCCCGCGCGTATCGCCCCGGTGCACTCGGACGGGACGCTCGACCTGGAGCAGCTCGAACCCCTCCTGAGGGGCGCCGGACTCTGCTCAGTCATCGTCGCCAACAACGAGACGGGGGTCGTACAACCACTGGAGCCGATCCGCGCGCTCTGCGAGCGAGCCGGCGTGCGGCTGCACGTCGACGCGGCTCAGGCGCTGGGGCGGCTACCGCTCAGCGGGGTGATGCAACACGCCGACTACGTGACGCTGTCCTCGCACAAGATCGGCGGGCCCGTCGGCGCGGGGGCTCTCGTCGCGGTGAGTGGCGCCCCGCTCGCCGCACTCCAGGCCGGCCACCAGGAGCGCGGCCGTCGCGGCGGTACCGAGAACGTGCCGGCCATCGTGGGCTTTGGCGCCGCCGTTCGGAGCGTCCCGCAGCGACTCGACGCCATGGTCGGCGTCGCTCGGCTCCGGGATCGGCTCTGGAATGGAATCCGCGGGATGTATCCGGTCTGGCGCAACGGCGTCTCGGTGCTCCCGAACACACTCAACGTCGGCTTTGAAGGGCTCGACGGCGAGTCGCTTGCTATCTCCCTCGACCTCTCCGGCGTCGCGGTGTCCACGGGGGCCGCGTGCTCCTCCGGGTCGGTCGAGGCGAGCCACGTCCTGCTCGCTATGGGGCTCGACGAGGACGCCGCACGCTCGTGTCTGCGCTTCTCACTCGGACCCGAGACCACGACCGACGACATCGATCTCGTCCTCACGCGACTCGAGACCATCTTGCTACGCCAGCACGAGACCCACTCCTATCTGGCTCCCGTCGCAGGTCGACGCGCCCAGGACCGATCATGAGCCGCGTCGTCGTCGCCATGAGCGGCGGGGTCGACTCCTCGGTCGTCGCCGCTCTCCTCGTCGAACAGGGTCACGAGGTCATCGGGATGACCATGCATCTCTCCGATGCCCCCGTCACCGATCGCACGGGGACGTGTTGTGCGCCGGACGACGCCCACGACGCACGGCGGGTTGCGAACCACCTCGGCATCCCCCACTACGTCGCCAACTACAAGAAGGCGTTCAAGACGGCCGTCATCGACCGCTTCGTCGCCGACTACCAGAACGGCCTTACCCCGAGCCCATGCGTTCGTTGCAACGACGTGCTGAAGTTCAAGCTCCTGCTTTCGAGAGCGCGCGAGCTCGACGCCGAATACCTCGCCACGGGGCACTACGCGCGAATCCTGGCCGGCGCCTCGGGCCCAGAGCTCCACCGTGCCGTCGACCACGCCAAAGACCAGTCCTACTTCCTCTTCGGTGCCAGTCAGGATGCGCTCTCTCAGGTGATGTTCCCGATCGGCGCGATGGACAAGCCGGCCGTTCGTGACGTGGCGCGCCGTTTCGAGCTGCCTGTCGCCGAGAAAGCCGAGTCGATGGACATCTGCTTCGTCCCGGACGGCGACTACGCCCGCTTCGTCGAAGAGAACGCGCCCCCGAAGCCAGGTCGCATCCTCGACGAGAGCGGCGAGGTGCTCGGCGACCACGGCGGCATTCACCGCTTCACGATTGGTCAGCGCCGCGGGCTCGGCCTCCCCGGCGGCACCGGGGCGCCGCGCTTCGTGATTGGGGTCAGCGGCGCGACGGGAGACGTGACCGTCGGCGGCGCTGCACGGCTCCTCGCGTCGGGTCTCGACGCCGACCGCTGCAACTGGATAGGTGCTCCTCCGGCGCCGGGGACTCGCGTCCTCGCCCGCATTCGGCACCGCAGCGCACCCGACGCCGCGGTGGTCGAGGCCGCCGGCGAGACGCTCCGTCTCCGCTTTGAGGCGCCCATTCGGGCCGTCGCGCCGGGACAGGCCGCGGTGCTCTACGACGCCGAACAACCGTCGCGCGTGTGGGGCGGAGGTTGGATTCGTGCGTCGTTGCCCGTCGTCGAGGCGCTCGCGGGCGCAACGGCCCCTGGGTGACCACTTGGTCCCCCCGCGTCGCCAGCCCCGTGCGGCTGGCACTCGTGACTCACGGCTGTAAGGCGAATCAAGCGGATGAAGCCGCGCTCGTGGACGCGCTCGCAGCGCGCCTCGGGGGCCTCGAACTCACGGGGGCCGACGACGGTGACGCCGACCTCGTGGTCATCAACTCCTGCACCGTGACCGGTGCTGCCGCCGCCGACGCGCGCAAGGCCGCGCGGCGCGCCCGCGCTCAGAACCGCGGGGCCCGCATCCTCGTCACGGGGTGTTATGCCGAGACCGACCGGGAGGCGCTCCTCTCGATCCCCGAGGTTGACGAAGTCGTCGGCAATCACGAGAAGGCCCACTTGCCCCGTTTGGCCGAGGCGCTGCTCGCACATGGAACGGGGCGACTCGGGCGCGGGGAGCCCGAAGGAGGCGAGCGCAATCCGGCGCGACATGCTCGGTTTCGCGAACAATCTCCGTCACTTCGTAGTATTGCCGACCTCCGGGCGCTGCCCCGCGGCGTCGCGCGCCCCTTCGTCAAGGTTCAGGACGGCTGCGACTACGTCTGTAGCTTCTGCATCATCCCAACAGCGCGGGGGCCGTCACGCTCACGGCCACTCGCAGAGGTCGCCGCCGAGATCCGCGCTCTGGCCGCCCTCGGTGCCCGCGAGGTCGTCCTGACCGGGATCCATCTCGGCCACTGGGGCCGACAGCTCACCCCCCGTCGCCGCTTCGGCAGCATGCTCGAGGCGCTCCTCGACCGTACCGAGAGTGACGGCGACCACCCCGCGCCCCGGCTGCGGGTCTCGTCGCTCGAACCCAACGAGGTCGACGACCACGTCATCGACCTCGTGACCTCTCACCCGAGGGTCTGCCCGCACCTCCACGTCCCTCTTCAGTCCGGTGATGACGGCATCCTTGCGGCGATGAAGCGAGTCTACCGCGCGAGTTACTACCAGCGCGTCGTCGAACGATTTCGCGCCCGCACCACCACAGGCGCTTTCGGCCTCGACGTCATGGTGGGCTTCCCCGGTGAAGGACGAGCTCAGTTCGAGACGACGCACCACTTTCTAAAATCGCTCGACGTTAGCTATCTGCACATCTTTCCTTACAGTGTGCGAACAGGGACGCTCGCGGCGTCCATGCCGGACCAAGTGTCCCCCGCCGACAAGAAGGAGCGGGTCGCCACGCTGGCCGCGCTCTCGACGCTACGGCGTGAGGAGCACGCGCGACGATCGGTCGGTACCACCGTCGACGTAGTCGTCGAACACACGAGAGTGGCACCGAGTCCTCACACTTCTTCACACGTGGAGCCTGGAAAATGCGGCGGATATTCTGGAAACTACGTAGAGGTAGAGATAAGCGTCCCTCAGCCGGCGCGGTCACTCGTGCGCGCGACGATTGTCGAAGCATGTCGCGGGCGCGTGGTAGGAGAGCTAGAAGAGGTTGGCTGACATGACCCCCTCACACGCCACCAAGACGTTGTCCGCCAAGGCGTCGGCCAGCAAGACGTCTCTTGCCACGTCCTGCTCGGCCCAGAGGGCGGAACAGCTCGTGCTCGCGATGGAGCGGCTCGGGTATCAGTTCGACCAGCTCAGCCTCCTCGACGAAGCCTTCACTCACCGCAGCTACTCGAACGAGAACCGCCAAGTCGGCTTCGACAACGAGCGGCTCGAGTTCCTTGGGGACTCCATCCTCGGCGCGGCTGTGGCGGACCTCCTGATGGTGGCCCATCCGTCCTCGAGCGAGGGGATCCTGACCCGCTACAAAGCGACGCTCGTCAGCGAGACGGCGCTGGCCGAGTGCGCTCGCCGCATGAAACTTGGCGAGCTGCTGCGCCTCGGGCGTGGTGAAGAGCAAACGGGCGGACGGGACAAGAGCTCCGTGCTCGCCAATCTCGTCGAAGCGGTCATCGCCGCCGTCTTCATCGACGGCGGGTACCCCGCTGCACGCGGCGTCGTCGAGCGCTTCGTGGAAGCCCGACTCCCGCGTGTCGGTCGAGTAGAGCGTCGCGTCGACTACAAGACCAAGCTGCAGGTCCAGATTCAGGGAGCCCATCGCGGCTCACCCATCTACGTCATAGTCGACGTCTCCGGCCCGGACCACGAGCGGACCTTCATCGCCGAAGTGCGCGTTGACGGCCTCGTGCTCGGCTCCGGCCGGGGCGGGTCCAAGAAGATCGCCGAGCAGGCCGCCGCTCGCGAAGCCTTCCGTCGCGTGCAAGAGAGCAACGGCACCCGCCCCGAGTTCGACAGCGTCGACTCGCTCCCGGGCCTTCTCCTCTGACACCCGGGGCGGCGTCACGCGCCCCACTCCGCCTCCCCACCACGTCGTGCCGCCCACGAGCGCGCCCCGCCCCCTCAGGGCCCCCTGACATGGATGACATGCCTTCGGATGGCGCACCGAGGCGGCCGGCGCAGGGCAGAGCCCCGCCCGATGTTGCGTATGTCGCGGTAATCACTGCATGTGTCGCGGGCTCTGGGGCTCCTGTGGCGACCGGCGAGACCTTCTCGTCCCGAGCGGGCATGACATCGATGTCGCTACCCCGTGGTCCAACTCTGGCGTCGGAGCGCGATTCCACGAGGAAATGTGGCTCAGTCGCGCGATCAGACGGCTTGGCACGCGGCTCGCATTGAAGGAAAGCACCCGCCAGGAGCGGCCCCAAAAGGGGTGGTTCCGGGGGTGGGCGGCTGGTTAGGGCCCTCCCGAGAGGCCCCAACGGGAAGGTCGCGGTGAGATACACGGCACTCACCGCGAACGTGCGACAGAGCCACCTTCTTGAACCCCCTTCGACTCTCCTCAGGGAAGCCCGAGGGGCGCTCGATGGGACCCGACCAGTCCGGACGGTGCACGCGGCCACGGCGACCGCGTGCACCGTCCCCACTTCTTCATCTTCTACACAATCTGATTGGAAGCGGACGGCCTCGCCTCAGGGCGGCGGCAACGCCGCTGGCGCTTCGGCTCCGGGCGCGCGTTCGGGCGGCGGGTCGTCTTCCTCGTCTTCGTCCGGTGGCGGCGCGGGTTCTATGCCGGGCGGCGCAGGTTCTATGCCGGACGGCGCAGGTTCTATGCCGGACGGCGCTATGGTCGGCGCGGCGGGGTCCGCGGGCGCGTCGGCTCTTGGTCGTGCCGGCCGCGGAGGGCGGGGCGCCGGGACGCGGGGGGCAACCCCGACGTCCGGTACCGCCGCGTCAGGCGCCGCGGGCTCCGGAGCGGCCTTTGGGCTCGGATTGGCGAGCTCGCTCTGGAGCCGAGCGAGGGTCGCCGGAAGGGTCGGATCGTCGTAGCCCGCGTTCAACGCCTTGGTGTAGGACGCCACCGCGACCTCGAGATCGCCCTTCTGCGCGGCGGCGTCCCCGATGAGACGCCAGAAGCCCGGTCGCGTTGGATTGTTCTCGGCCAGCACGCGGTAGAAGGTCATGGCGTCGTCGAGGCGTCCGAGGCGCACCAGCGCGTCCGCGAGATATTGGGTCACCGGTTCATTGCCGGGTTCTTCGCGGAGTACGAGTCGGTAGGTCCGAACGGCGCGAGTCCAATCCTGCAGGTTGTAGTACGCGTCGGCGAGCAGCTTCAGCCGGAAGAGCGACGGCTTCAGCTCCGGCTCCACGGCGCGGCGCACCGCCTCGTAGTCGCCCGCTCGGAACGCGGCCGTGAGCGGCGCATCGCCTTCGACGGGACCCGGGTCGGTGCTCCCGGTGGGGGCGGCCGACGCGACCGGGGCGGTCACCGTGTCGTCCTTGGTCCCATCCTGAATGATGGCGGGGATGGCGGCGGGAAAGTGCCGGCGAGCGTCAAGGAGGGCCGTGAGCCACGGCGCGGAGCCCGCCGGATCGAGGCCCGACGCGCGAAGGGCGATGAGGTGCTCCTGCGCGGCGGGTGTGTTGCCTTCGAGCACTTCGAGGAGCGCGAGCCCGAGGCGCCCATCCGGCTCGCGGGGGGCGACCTCAAGGGCGCGTTGGAAGTGGGCCCGGGCGGCTTTCTTGTCGCCGTCCGTGAGTCGCGCACGGCCATCGCGGCCCAGGCGCGCGGCCTCCGACTCGACAGGCGCGTCGCCGCTACCGCGTTCACAGGCGGACGTGAGCAAGGCGAACCCGATCACCGCGTTCAAAGCCGCTCTGACTGCGAGCGAAGGGGTGACACCGAAACGACCGGTCAACATCGCGCGAGCATAGCCGCGCTCGCGCGAAAGCCCAAATCCAGCGCGGACTCGAGGTGGCGCCCTGGGGGTGACCCCGGTCGAAGGGCTCGGCGAACTTGCCTGCATCCGATACGGCTCAAACTGACATCACGCGCAGGCTTTGGTAACGTCCCCCGCGCGTGAATACCGACTCCCTGCCACTGCGCTTCGGCGACTACACCCTGCTCCGAAAGATCGCGAGTGGCGGCATGGCCGAGATCTTCCTTGCGCAGGCCCACGCGGCGAGCGGGGCCGACAAGCTCGTCGCGCTCAAGATGATCCACTCTCGGTACGCCGAAGAGCGTCACTTTCACCGCATGATGGTGGAGGAGGCGCGCATCGCGGTGCAGCTCGCCCACCCGAACATCGGGCAGGTCTTCGACCTCGGGCAATACGGCGGCCGCTACTTCCTCGTCATGGAGTACATCGACGGGCCCGACCTCTCCCGGACCCTCGAAGCGTGCCGCGATCGGCACATGACCTTCCCGATCGAGGTCGCCGCCTTTGTCGGCCACGAAGTCGCCGCGGCGCTCTCCTACGCCCACAAGCTCGATGACCGGCGCGGTCGCCCGCTGAACCTCATCCACCGGGACATCAGCCCGCAGAACGTGCTCCTGTCCTTCGGCGGCGAAGTGAAGATCATCGACTTTGGAATCGCCAAGGTCGCTACCCAGATGCAACAGACGCAAGTTGGCGTCATTAAAGGGAAATTCTACTACATGTCGCCCGAGCAGGCGGGCGCTCAGGATGTGGACCAGCGCTCCGATCTCTTTTCGCTCGGCATCTGCCTCTGGGAGACCCTCGTCGGACGTTCGCTGTTCCGACGGGACGACGGGCCGACCAACCCGCTCGCGATCCTTCACGAGGTCCGCACCATGCCGATCCCGAGGGTGCGTGAGGTGCGTCCCGATTGTCCGAGCGAGCTCGACGGCATCGTCGCGAAGGCGCTCTCTCGTGACCTGTCGGTGCGTTATCCGAACGCCGAGGCCATGCGCGAGGCGCTCGCGCGCTTCCTCGTTCCGGTGGCGCGTACCCAGCCGGCGGTCCTCCTTGCCGACTTCATGGAACGCGCTTTCCCGCAGAGCGGCGACGCCCAGGGACCGTCCACTGAGCCGGTCGCGCGCGACGCCCGCATGGATCGCGAGGAGTTCGAACCGTCCGAAGCCAGCGTCATCTTTTCGCTCGACGGCCCAGGGCCGGCGGGAGGGAGTGGCATCGATCTCGACTGGATCGACCCGAGCACGGCGACCCGCGTGTTCGACCGGGACGGCGACGGTGGCGCCAATCAACGAATCCCGCGCGCCGCCGACCGCGCCGACTCAAAGGCCCCGCGACCATCAGGCGCCTCCATCCGGCAGATGGCGCCCCCGCCGCCGTTGCCGAGTCCGACGGCGCCGCTCACCCCCTTCGCGCCACCTGCTGCGCGCACCGGGTCCGGGGCCAGCGTACGGCCGTCGCGAGCCGGCGCGCCCTTCGTAAGTGGACCCGCCGTCGACGATCGGCTGCCCTCGACCATCGCATCGATCGCCGGCCGGCCGCCCGCGCCCACCACCCCGGAGGCCGTTCCCGCGTCCGTACCTCCGCCCCCGGTTCCCGTGGCGCCACCACATCGGCCCACGTCACCGTCAACGCCAGCCGCCGCATCTGAGCCGCCGTCGAGCGACGATGGCGACCTGGCCATCAGCAGTACCGTCTACGTACGTCGGGACGCGCTCGCGGCGCCGCCAATGTGGCTCAAGGCCGACGCCTCGCCCGCGGCGACGTCCGTGTCGCTGAACTCAGATGAGGACTCCGACGACCCGAATGTCAGGACCATGGCGGTCGACGCGAACGCCATCAGGGCGGCCCATGAAGCCTTCGCGGCGCGCCAGAACGCGGCGGCCATAAGGGCGACGGGCGTCATCCCCGCCGCGGCCATCCGCGAGCGCGTCCGCGGCGGCACCGAGATGGTCACGCCTATCGACCTCGCTCTCTCATCTCACCCCCTCTTTCGTTGGCTCGTCATTCTCCTCCTCGTCTTTGTGGTCCTCGCCGCGACGCTCACGTTGCTCGTCGTTCGTCGAACCACGACGTCGGGGGGCACCGGAGCGTCCGAAGCGCCCGGGATTGAACGCCCTCCCGCGCCGCCCTGACGCCTGGGCCGGAGCGATCGGCGGTCAGCCCGGGCGCTGGCGTCGCCGGCTTCGGCCGAAGCTGAACGCGAACAGACAGCACAGAGCGACTCGACGGCGCCGCCGGCGGTAGCCCTCGGTGTCGAGTCGGTCACGAGCCCGGGCGCGGGTCGTTCTGGGAGCTCGTTGGATGCGGTGAGCCACGAAGCTTGCCCGGCTGACCGTCGAGCTCCGAAGGCTACACGCTCAACGTGCAGGTGCGCCGCCGTGACCCGCGCGGATTGAGACGCCGGTCTCGTTGACTCTCCCGGCCGCGTCGGTCACATTATTCCGAGTGAAGCTTCATTCAGTCCGCGTGGCGGCTGAGTGGCTATGTCGGCCCGTCCTCTCGATCGAGACGACGTGAGTCGCCGACCCGAAACCGATGCCTGGAGGCGACTGTCGTGGCTGAGTACCGTGTTGACTTCGAAGATGTGAAGTTTGTTCTTCGTGACCAGCTCGACTTCGGCTCCATCACGAAGTCGGAGCGGTACAGCGGGTTCACTTGGGACGACTTCGAGGCGGTCCTCGCGGCCAGCCTCGAGTTCACCTCGAAGGTCATCTTCCCGCTCCAGGCGGACTGTGAAGTCGAGCGCCCGAAGTTGAAGGACGGCAACGTCACTCTCTGGCCGCGTTACCACCAGATCTACAAGAAATACAACGAGTCCCAGTTCGGCCTCCTGTCCGTGAACCCGGAGATGGGCGGACAGGGCATGCCCCACACCCTCGGCGCCATCGCGCTCGAGTTCCTCGTCGGCGCCTGCCCGTCGTTCACCTTTGTGCCGGGCCTCGCGAAGGCGGCGGCAAACGTCATCGAGCACGTCGGGACGCCGGAGCAGGTCGGGA
This sequence comes from Myxococcales bacterium, assembly GCA_018780435.1. Taxonomy (GTDB): domain Bacteria; phylum Myxococcota_A; class UBA9042; genus SXOO01. The sequence goes on along the minus strand of JADMJS010000398.1, from coordinate 20,425 downwards.
CCTACTGCCCGAAGATGTACTCGGGTGAGTGGGGCGGCACGATGTGCCTCACCGAAGCGCACGCGGGCTCCGCCGTCGGTGACCTCAAGACCCGCGCGCAGCGGCGAGACGGTCACTACCTCATCTCCGGCAGCAAGATCTTCATCAGCGCTGGCGACTCGGACCTCACGAACAATGTCGTCCACCTGGTCCTCGCGCGCACCGACGACGCGCCCCCGGGCATCAAGGGTGTCTCGCTCTTCGTGGTCCCGAAGTTCCGCGCCCACGGCAGCTTCAACGACGTGCGCGTCACCGCCCTCGAAGAGAAGATGGGCATCCACGGCTCACCGACCTGTCAGCTGAGCTTCGGCGATGACGGCGACTGCCATGGCTACTTGCTCGGGGGCGAGTGCACCGGCATCGAGCACATGTTCTTGATGATGAACGAGGCACGCATCGCCGTCGGCATCCAAGGCGTCGGCATCGGCAACTACGCCTACCAGCTTGCGCTGAACTACGCCAAGGAGCGCGTCCAGGGCGTCGACGCCCAGGCCATGCGCGACCCGAACGCCCCACGGGTCGCCATCATCGAGCACCCTGACGTGAAGCGCATGCTGCTCACCATGAAGGCCTACGCCGAGGGGCTCCGTTCGCTCATCTACTCGACGGCGAGCTTCTACGATCGCAGCATCGTGGCGACCGACGCCCGCGAGAAGCAGCGCTACGAACACCTCATCGAGATCCTGACGCCGATCTGCAAAGCCTACGGCAGCTACCGCGGCTTCGACGTCGTCGACACGGCCATCCTCATTCACGGCGGCTACGGCTACTGCCGTGAATACCAGGTCGAAGGCCTCCTCCGCGACGTGAAGATCGCCGCCATCTACGAGGGCACCAACGGCATTCAGGCCCTCGACCTGCTCGGCCGCAAGGTCTCCCGTCAGGGCGGCGTGATGTTCATGACGTTCATTCAGTGGATGAACGAGTTCATCACGGCCAACAAGGAGCATCCGGAATTCGGTGCCCTCGTCGTCAAGCTCGAAGCGGCGAAGAACACCCTCGCGATGCTCACCATGGAGTTCGCACAGATGAACGCGAAGAAGGACATCTACTACCCCGTCCTCAACGCGTCACCTTACCTCGAGCTGTTCGGCGTCGTCGTGCTCGCTCGCCTCCTCCTCGACCAGGCGGTCATCGCCTCCAAGAAGCTGGCTGGCGACACGACGGAAAAGGAACGCCGCTTCCTCGAAGCGAAGAAGCACACCGCCGCCTTCTTCGTGCACCGCGAGCTCCCGAAGGTCGACGCCTACGCCGCCGCCATTCGCTCCGGTGACCGGTCGGCCCTCGAGGTCGTGCTCTAAGACGACACTGTTTCGAGGGTCGATCCGGACAGAAATGCGCTCAAAAACGGCGTGTTACACTCTTCGAGCCCCCGAGTCCATCACCGGAACGCCTGGGCGCAAGACGCACAGGCGCCGTCTACTATTTGACCTTGTATTGCGACCCGCACAATCGGCTCGTTGCCGAGCGGGACGGGGTTGGGAGGCGTCCGCGCCGCAACGCTGAGGCGGCTCCGAGGGCCCTAGTCACCTGAGAACGGGAGGCAGTGGACGCTCCAAGTAACGAGGCTCACTGTGGCGCCCGGCGAACGCAGCGCCGGTCCAGCGTCGGATGGAGTCACCCTACGGCTCTGCGTTTTGTGGAGCCTTCGTCAGCCTGATCTAGGGTGAACGCGGCCCCGCCGATATTGGCGGAAGACGACGGGGTTCGAGGGCACTACGCCCTTGGGATTTGGCTCTGGGGGGCCCGGATTCGGGGTCGAGGCGGCGCGAAGGGCGAGCAGGTGGCGGCGCGCACGTCGCGGCCGCCCGGAGGCCGGCCGCGGACGCGCCGACCGGCCTTACTGCAGCGACCCCTCGAGCTGGAAGAAGCCGTTCGACTTCACGAGGTCGAGGCCGTCGAGCTTGATGGCCGTGCCCGGGGGGACGCCCGGGGCGAGGCCGTCGAGCTCGATGGCGGGGATCTCGATGCCGCTGAGGGATTCGCCGAGGACGTCGCTGAGGACGCCGTTCAGGAGGTTCTTCAGGAGGTCCTCAAGGCCCTGCGGGTCGTTCTTGAAGGCGCCGTCGATCTCGGTGACGGTGAGGTCGAAGGCCGTGATCCCGTTGATCTTGATGCCGAGCTTGCCGTCGGCGGACGTGAGCGCCACGTCGACCTCGATGCTGATCCAGCCCGAGAAGTCGATGAGGAGGTCACCGAGCGGGAGGCTGGCGTCGATGTAGGCGTCGCCGAGTTGGAGGCGGAGCGTACCCTTGGAGTTGCAGTCCGAGAGGATAGGCGCGAGCTTCGGTTCGAGCGTGATGATGGCGCCGGGGAGGCTGCCGCCGCCGATGAGGCTGCCGAGGCTGTCGCCCGTGATGGTGAGGTTGAGGCCGCCCGTGTACCAGAGGCCGTAGAGGACCTCGTTCAAGAGGTCCATGCCGATGGCGACTTCCATCGGGCCCGTCTGCGGGAGCTGGTAGGGTGTGGCCTTCGCGCCGAGGCAGCCATCGCGGAGGATCGAGCCAAGCGGGTTCGCGTCGACCTTCTTCTCGGCGACGGCCCGACCCGTGAGGCCGAGGCGGCCGCCGGCGTCGGTGAACTGCACGTCCGAAATCTTGGCGCCGATGGCGATAGCCGCGGGCGGTTGGCCCGGGATGAGCTCTGGGATGTCGATGGTCTGGTCAATCTCGAGCGAGCTGAGGAAGCCCTCGATGAGGTCGCCACCGGCGTACGCGATCAGCGGATCGAGGATGTCGGCGCCGATGAGGTCGAGCACGGCCGTGAGGATCGGGCTGGCGATCGAGCTGATAACCGTGTCGAGGCCGCTCACGAGCTGGGTCAGGTCGATAGTGCCAAGCGGGATGTCCACGAGCCCGAAGCCGGCGATCGAGACTTTGACGTTCCCGAGGTCGATGCCGACGTCGGCGAGCGGCGACAGGGTCACGTCACCCGGCTCGAGGCCGACCTTCTGGCCGTTGATGTTGAGGACGCCACCCGACGCGTTGATGTCGAAGCTCGAGTCAATGCCGAGCGTGTCGATGGTGAGGAGCGCGGTCGAGACCGCCTCGGGCGACGGGTCCAAGCCGGCCGAGAACGGGATGGCGAAGCCGAGCCCGGTGTCGAACTGGCCGTTCGCCATCAGGTCGAAGCGGATGTGCACCGAGAGCCCGATCTCCAGGGCCTTGCTCTCGTTGTCCGGCACGAACATCGCCTTCATGTCGATGCCGCCGTTGCGAGAGTCGAGGTTGAGCTGCGCGGTGCCGAAGCGGATGGTCGAGATGTCGGCCCAGAGCCGGAGGTCGCCCTTCAAGATCGCGACGCCGAGGTCGACGTTGACGAGGTCGGCGAAGACCTGCTCGAAGAGTACCGGCTGCCCGAGCAGGGCCGCGAGGTCGACGTTGGTCAAGATGATCTCGAGGAGCGTCGCGAGGTCGTCGATCTTCGGGCTGCAGACGTTGTTCTCGTCGCACTTCTGCTCGGCGTGATCGTAATCGTCGAGGAGCTCCTGGCTCAGCCAGACGCGAAGGCTGTTGTCCAGCCACGCGAGCTCCGGAGTCAGCGCGTCCGCGACGGCCCAGGCCGACGAGAAGTACCAAGCGACCGACGCCTTGCCAGCGTTGCCGTGTTTGTCCGTCGCCCGGGCGACGACGAGGTTCAGGCCCTGGCTCGAATCGATTTGGGTCGTGAACGCGCCCGTCTCCGATGGGGTGACCGGCACGCCATTGACTTCGAGCGTCGCCACGCCACCCCACTCGTCGGTGACTTCGCCCGTGACGGTGATGAGCGTGTCGCCCGTGAGCGTCTGACCGCGATCGGGGCTGGTGATGATGATGATGGGGCCGCTACCATCGACGAGCAGCTCGACCTCGTCACTCAGGTTTGCGTCGCCGTCGAGCGACACCTTGAAGACATAGTTGCCGTCCGCGAGTAGACGGTACGCGTTCGGGGCGCCTTCCTTCTGCGTCCCCGCGGGCGCAGTGACGGTCGCCGTCGCGCTCGGGACCGGGTTGCCATAGCCATCCTTGGCTTCCCACTTGATGGTGACGACGTCCTCCGGCTTGTAGACCGGCTTGGCCGGCTCGGCCCACGCCTTGAAGGTCGCCGGAACCGCGGGGGTCACGACCAAGGTCGCCGGGACCGTCTCGACCGCGCTCGCACCGGTCGGGACTTCGCAGGTGATGGTGTGTTCGCCCGCCGTGCGCCCCTCGACGACGTTGCCGCTGACCTGCACGCCGTCGTCCGATGCCGTGACGATGGTGTCCCACTGCATGACGTCACCGTTCTGGTCGTAGACCGTACAGGCGACGGTCGTCGACTCACCCGCCGCGATCGGGCTCTTGTTCAGTCCCGTGACGACCTTCGTCGGGCGTAGCCCACCCTTGCCGACGACGAGCCGCTCCGGAGTCTCGTCGGCGAAGGTCGAGTCGACGATGCGGCACGCGATGTCGAAGTCGCCATCGGCCGTGCCGGTCACCTGACGGTCCGCGATGGTGATCCCGGCCTCGGGCGTGGCCTCGACCTTGAAGTCGATCCCGTCGAGTGGGGCGTTGTCGAAGTAGGCGGCGCAGGTGACCGAGACGGCTTCGCCAATCGAGGCTGTGTTCTTCGAGAGGGTCGTCTCGATGTCGAGGCGGTCGCGGTCACCCTCGCCGATCACGATGAGATCCGCTGGGCTCGGGTCGATGAGGCGATCATCGGCAGTCTGGCAGGTCACTTTGGTGACCCCCGCAGCCGTCGGCTTCAGCAAGTCGCCCGTGATCTCACCCGCGGGGAGCGTCGCGTAGGCCGTCGCCTCCTCGACGAGGTTCCCGGACGCGTCCGACACAGCACACGTGACGCGCGTCGACTGCCCGAGGAGCAGCACCCGCGGGCTGAGCAGCGTGTCGATCGCGGCGCCGGATGGCCCCCCACCTTCGTCATCGCTGCAGCCGGGGCCCGTGGTCACGAGCGCGGCGAGGAGCAGCGAAAGCCCCGTGCCGACGTGGCGAATTCGGTGAGCCGCGGAGAGGCGGTCGCCGAGCAGAGTGGTGAAGGTGGCGATACGCATGGACTACTCCTGGCCGAAGATGGCGGGAGTATAGGGAAAAGGCCCCCTGTGCAGAAGCGAAATCTCGATAGGTTGGTGGACGAGTGGGTCTGACGATGGCGCGTAGATGGGGCAGCGCCGGCGAGGCGGTCAGTGGCCGGGCGCCGCTCCCGGTGCCGCTGCAGGACGCTTGGTCGGATCGGGGTACTTCTCGCGGTGCTTCTCGATCTGCTCGAGCACCTTCGGGTCCTCGGCGAGCGTCGTGTCCATCGGCTTTAGCTCCCACTTCACCCAGGACGAGTCTGGGCTGGGTTCAGCGAGATCCTCGAGGTCCATGGTGACTGTCTGTAGGTCCGTCTTGAGCTGGACGAGGTTCTGTTCGTAGAACGTGAGCGTGTCCTTCTGGGCGGGGTCGTTGCGCGCTGACTCGAGGAGCTTGGAGCGGCCTACGATCTGCGACTCAAGGTCACGTTTCTTGTTCTCGAGTGCCCCACGGGCGTTGCGATCGATGAAGGTGGTGCTCCCGTTCTTCACGAAGGCCGAGAGGACCGAGAGGTTCTTGCCACGCTGAAACCCACCGACCACCAGGGCCTTGCCGACCTTCTCGATGGTCTGGTCATAGTCCAGCCACTGTCCGCCGAGGACCAGGTTGATCGCCGGCGCGGCCTGCACCGCCTCTTCGATCTCCGACCGGTTCAAGTGCCCGAGTAGAATGAAGACCGTGGCGCCCGCCGCCTTCAGCTTGTCGACCTCGGCTGCGATTCGAGGCGCAGGAGGCTCGACACGGTACTTACCGGCGGTCTGCACCTGCTCCCGGTTCATGAAGAGGGCCGTGGTGGCCCCAATGACGCCGATCTTCTGACCGCCCACCGTCGTCAGGAGCGACGGGGCGAAGAGAAGAGCACCCGCCTCATCGGTCAGGTTGACCGACAGGAACTCAAACGACGCGTCCTTCCGGAACGCCTTCAGTGTCTCGATGCCGAGCGCGAGGTCGCGGTCACCGATCGCCGCTCCTTTGACGTCGAAGCGCTTGTATGCCGCCATGAGGACCTTGGCGGCGGACGCGATCTCCGGGCGCTTGGCCTCGGGGACCTGGTACTCCGCTTGCCAGAGGTCGCCCGCGTCGAGGTGCAAGGTCGGGATCCCGTCCTTGTCGAACTCCGTGACTGCCGTTGCTCGCCGGGCCAGACCGCCCAGCTTGTTGTGTACTCACCCACAGGGCTCGAGCTCGCCCTGAACGTTCGCGATATGAAGCACGCGAAACGTGGGCGACTCGAGCCCGTTTTCCGGCGCGGTCTTTTGGGGTTCGGGGATCGGCGCGATCGCGACGACGGGAGGGTTCTCGGCCGGTGGCGCCATCACGACCGGCGCGTCGGGGGCCGCCGGTGCGCCGAGCGCGACCTCGGGGGCCACCACGGGTGAGGCCTTCTCGCGCGGTGTCGGCGCTTCCGGCGCCGCGGCCGCTACGTCGGCCATAGTCGGTGCGGCCGGGCCCGTCGGGGCGGCGGCAGCAGCGGGTGCATGGCTCGTGGCCGGGACCGGAGCAGAGACCGCGGCCGGCGTCGCCGAGCCGGATGCTCCTGGAGGAGGCGCCGCAGCCTTGTCCTGGCATCCGAGCACCAGGGCAAAGGTCAGCGCGAGTGGGAAGCGGAGTAAACGCATGGCGGCGGAGGATACTCCCCAGGTCGAGCGTCCGCCAGTTGGAATTGGACCCCGTTCAGGCGACGGGAGCGCCACACGCACCGCAGAAGGCGGCCGATGCGCGCAACGCCGCGCCGCACGCCTTACACGGCGCGCCGCCCTCGGCGCTCGGCACCGACACCGCGGCTACGACCGATGGCGGGGTGACTCGCGCCGTCGCGACCCGCGTCACGGCCGAGAGCGACTGGGCGTAAGCCGCATCCGCGCTCGATCCGCGGCCGAGCGCCTGTTCGGCGAGGCGGGTCACCCGATCCATGTGGTCGCCCTGGACGGCTGCCAAGGCCGCCGCGTGCCGCTCGGCGTCAGCGACTCGGGCCGCGTTCGCTTGCGCTTCACCGAGACGAGCCAGGGCCTCCGCGAACGCCGCTCCCGCGGGGGCACCGGCGAGCGTCGCCGCTTGGGCCGCGAGGGCTTCGGCTGGCGTGAGGCCGCGAAGGGCGGCGATCCGCGCCTGCTCGCGGGCCGCGTCGGCCGCGTCGAGCTGTAGGTCGAGCTCCGTCATGCCGCGCAGCTTCTCGAGCGCGCGCGCTTCGTCGCGATCGGCCGTCTCGGCGGCAAGAGCGGCCTTACGTTCGGCGGCCTCGTGTTCGGCGAGAGCGCGGGCTCGCGCCGCGTACGCGCTGTCGTCGGCGCCAAGTCGCGAGGTGTCACTCTGGAGCGCCGCCGCGTGGCGCGCGAGCTCCGCGGCGTGTTCGGCCCGCTTCGACGCGAGCGAGAGGCTATGGTCGAGTTGTTCGCTGTCGGCGCCGCGGGCGTTGGCGCGACGGGCCGCGGCGAGGCGCTCCTCGGCATCGAGGACCGTCAGATCCACCGTGGTGCCGCGTTCGGCGGCCGCGGCGCGCAAGCGGGCGTCCTGGTCGGCCAGCGCTTCACGCGCTTCGCGGTCCGCGATCGCCGCGCGGTCACGCTCAAGCTGCGCCTGCCGTTCGAGCGCCTGCTCGGAGGTCTCGCCCGCCAGCGCGGCGGCCCTGGAGGCGAGCCGCGCGTCTCGTTCGACCACCTGCTCCCGAAGCGACACGTCGAAAGCGAGGGCACGGAGGTCGAGCTCACCCGTGCGTTGCGTGAGCCACTCTCGCCCGAGGAGGAGATCCTCGCGGGCCCGTGTGAGATCGGCGCGCGCGCCGAGTAGCCAGTCTCCGCGGCGGGTCCGCAGGTCGAGAACGGTGACGTCATCGGGAGAGAGACCGATAGGCGCCAGCGCTCCCGGTAGGCCCGCTTCGAGCGCGCCTTCGATGCCGGCGAGCCCGGAGGCCGTTGCGAGCACGGGGAAGTCGACGGATCGAAGATGGCGCGCGACCAGCCCTGCGACCGCCGCCCCGAGCCGCGCCCGGAGGTCGCCGGCCTGTGACGTCGCGCTCGCGCCACCGGAGGCGGGCGAGGAGAGGAGCCCGCGCGCCCGAAGCACGATGTCCACCTCGAGCTGTTCGCCGTCTCGGGAGAAGAGCGGGAGGTCGCCGGCGGCAGGGCCGTCCCAAGCCGTCCCGCACCCATTACAGAAGCGCGAGTCCTGGGGCACGTCGGCGCCGCACTGAGCGCAGTGCCGCTCGGGCAGGATGAGGGCCTCCTGACGCGCGCCACAGTGATCGCAGAAGAGGAGCGAGACCGGCAGCTCACGTTCACATCCCGAACATGCCCGCACGCGCGGCGACGCCACCGTCCCGAGGTGAAGGTCGAAGGACATCGTGGCCGCGAGCGGGGCGAGCGCCACAGCGACGCGGAGCCCGAAGCGGTCCTTGGCTAATGTCCCGAGTGCGTCTTGCAGCGCGGCTTCGGCGTCGGTGTAGCGCAGCTCACCCGACGTCGCGAGGCGTTCGAGTGTGAGCGTCGCTTGGCGGACGACGTCCGGCCTCAGGAGATCGAAGAGGTCCGCCGCCGCGACGCCACTCCGGTCACCGACGACGTGGGTCAGGAAAGCCCCGAGCGAGTCCTTGTCGCCGCGAGGAACGTGAGCCGTCACGAGGACTTGCGAGCGGAAGCTCTGCCCTTGCGCGTTCGGGCGTGTCTCGACGGTGAAGGGCACCGGGACCGGCCGGGAGTCGAGCAGGAAGAGCGCCGTCGAGCGGCCGCGGCCCGTGAAGAAGTTGGCGACGCGTTCGAAGACGGTCGTCGTCGTGCGCTCGCCCGGCGGCAGGACCCGCTCGACGACGCCGTCGACGACGACGAGCCCTACCGTGCCGGCCGGGACGAGCACCGAGCGATTGCCGAGGAAGCTGCGACATTCTTCCGGCTCTACGCGCCTCAGGAACTCGTCCGGCGCGCGGTTCCAGACCCCGTCGTCGACCGAACCGTTCGCGGGCGGCGCGTTCCAGGCCGAGGCGCCGAGCTCCCCGCCACAACCGAGACAGAAGCGGTTGCTCAGCGCCTGCACTTTGCGGCAGCTCGGGCACGTCTGGCGCGCTTCGAGGCTGCCGCCGCAGCCGGTGCAGAAACGCGCGTCAGCGAGGTTCTCGTGCGCGCAGCTCGGGCAGATGAGGGCGGTGGGCATGAGCGCCTCCTGAAGGGCCGGGCCGAGGCCAGCCTGATTATGCGAGCTGGTTTCGGGCTTCGGCTTCGGCGTCGCCGGTCTCCATCTTGGCGCGGATGTCGAAGTACATCCAGAGTGTCAGCGCCATCCCGAACGCGCCCTGAAGGGCCGACCAGACCGCCGACAAAAGCACAGCCGCGTAGAGCCCGATGAAGGGGACGAAGCGGAGGATGGCGCCGAGGACGAGATTGGCGACGACGACGACGGCGACGTAGCTGAGCCCAACGAGGATGATGCGGCGGCCGTCTTTGCGGAAGAGGTCGAGGCTGCGTCCGTTGAGCCCGAGGTTCCGACGGCCTTCGATCCAGAAGGCGGGCCACATGAAGGCGCCGAGCGCGATGCCGGGGAGGATGACCGCGAGGACACCCACGAAGCTGATGAGGCCGGCCCAAAGGAAGGAGACGAGGAAGGGTACTGGCTCCACCAGCAGGCGCTTCACCGCGCTGACGGGGTCGATGGGCCGACCCACGCGCGAGCCGATGAGGCAGAGCGTCGTGGCGGAGTAGGCGAAGAGTGAGAGGAAGCCGAGGATGGAGATGAGGATGCCGAAGATCGAGTAGAGCGACGGGATCCAGATGGTGAGCAGCGTCAGGATCGCGGTGGCGCCGGAGATCGCGAGCAATGGCTGCGTCGCGGTGGTGAGGTTCGGCGCGAGGAGATCCCAGGCCCCGCCTAGGGCCTCCTTGATGTCATCGCCTGTGACCGGTGGGCCGGACTTCCAGGTCTTGACCAGCTCCAGCGACTCCTTGATGGCCTCCGGGATGAGCTGCGCCGCGGCGGCGGGCGCTTCATCGAGCTCCGGCGGATCGGACAGCGGTCCGGTCGGGGCCGGGCGTGCCGGACGGGGGGCGCTCTGGCCCCCACCGCGCGGCGGAGGAGCGCCGCCGGCTTCGGCCTTTTTGCCGAGGTTCAAGGGCTTCTGGGCGGGCGGAGGGTCGTCCCAGCCGCCACCACTGACCGGAACCATGTCGTCGTAGCCGTCCGACTGCGACTCCTCCGGATAGCCGCCCCGGGCGGGGGCGGGCCGGGCCGGCTCGGGGCGCGGCGCAGGGTCCGGGTAGCGCTCGGGCTGGCGATGCGCGGGCGTGTCGCTTCGGGGCGGTGAATCGTTGCGATCGAAGGGGGCCGGCGCGCTCCGTGCGGCGCTGCCAGCGTCGGCGGTGCGCTTCGCGGCGAGCACTTGGGCGAGCTGGTCGGCCGTGAGCATCGAGGTACGCTCGGCGACTTCGTGCTCGATGTTGATGGACACGAGCTCTAGCCGGCTCGAGCCGAGGCGCACGGACATGCCCTCGCTCATCGGGAACGGGGCGGCGATGCGGCCGCCGCTCGGGTCGAAGGACCCGTTGCTCGACCCGACGTCGACGTAAGTCAGCTCGTCGTTTTGGAAGATGAGCTCGCCGTGGCGGGACGATACGGAGGCGTCATCGAGGAGGATGTCGGCCTTTTTGCGGCCGACCGTCACCTTGGACGCTTCGAACTCCTCGGTGCGCGTATTCCCGTTCGCATCTCGAATTCGCAATGTGTACGTCGCCATCGTTCTCCTCTACTCGGCCCGTCAAATCGAGCGGACATGGGCCCGAGGCCCGAAGTCGGCCCCTCAGCCCTCGCACTGGCCCTCTAACCCGAACACTCTCGAACGACCAGGGCCCTGAACGCAAGAAGGAGGCGTCTCCCGACCGGACCACCACCGGGCGCCGGGTTACCATCGAGCTCGACGACCGGCGACAGCTCTTTCAGCGTGGAGCTCGCGTAGAGCTCGTTCATCGCCTCCCGAGGCGAGATTCCACGCTCGATCACCTCGAGCCCGAGCTCGCGCGCCGTGTCGATGAGGGCTGAGCGGGTGACGCCGGGGAGGATGCGGCCGTCGTCGGGCGGCGTCACGAGGCGGCCATCAATGACGGCGAAGATCGACGAGCGCGTGGCTTCGGTCATGACGCCGTCTCGTCCAACCCAGAACACCTCGTCGACCTCGGCGCGCTGGCGAGCGACTTCAGAGGGTGCCCGGCTGCCGTGTTTGACCCGACCGTCGAGCCACGGCGCCGGCTCCCAGACGCGGGTGGCGACGCGGAGGGGCTTCTCCACCAGGCTGAGATCGAGCGGGCTTGCGTGGACGAGCCTGGTCTCGGGCGTGATGAGGATGCGGACGCCGAGCTCTGGTGCGAGGCCGGCGGCGGCCGTCTCGAGGTCGGCGGTCACGACGGCGGCGCCGGGCCACGGGAGCCCGAGGGTATTGACGCTGCCTTCGAGCCGGGCGAGGTGCTCCCCGAGCCGGAAGAGGCGACCCGCGTAGGTCCGCAGCGTCTCGAAAGCCGACATGCCGACGGTGAGGCCTCGGTCGGTACCGCGGACGACGTACGCGTCACGAGAGACGACGACGCCGTCTTTGACGAAGCGCTCCGTCGCGTGGGGCTGAGGGTGGTTACTCACCGAAGTCCTCGCCTTCATTGCCGTTTCGGCGCCGGGAGCTGTTCCCGCTGCGGGCGCGTGTGGCGATGAGGTCGACGAAGCGCCAGAGCCCTTCGGTCGACGTGTTTAGGAATAGCGACGGTTCGATCAGCTCCAGCTCCATCAGCCGCAGATTGCCCGCGCCATCGTCGATGAGATCGACGCGCGCGTACAGGAGCGGATGAGGGATCGTCGCCACAATGGCGAGGGCGAGCGCCCTCTCGGCGTCAGACGGCTGAACTCGCGTTATCGACTCCGCGTCCGTACTGAAACGCGGCGATTTGCGCACGGCATGGGTCACTTCGCCGTCGAGCACGATCAAGCACCGCTCTCCCGACGTCGTGACCTCGTGTTGATAGGGCTGAATGAGCGTGTCGCCATCGCGCACGAGCGACGCGAAGTGGGCGCCGAGTGTTGCGGTCGAGCCGCGTTCAGTGCGGAAGGACCCCGCCGAAACGGCCGGCTTGACGACCAGGTCCTCGGCGTCACGCAGGGTAGGGTGGGCGTCCACCCATTCGCCGAGAGCGCGGACGTCGCCGCGAGGGACGAGGATCGTCGGGACGACCGGGAGGCCACGCTCGGCCAGTGTCGACAAGTACCCCTTGTGGGCGTTCCAGCGAACAACGGGGGCCGGGTTCCAAAGCGACGTCGTTGTCTCGGAGGCGTTCACCCAGCTCAGGAAGGCCGGTAGGTCTCGATAGTAGTTCCATGTGGAACGAAGGACGGTGGTCGGTCCGAGCGCCGCGACCGGCGCGTCGTCCCACGCGACCCACGTCGCGTCGAGCTTGGCGGCGATGAGGCTCTCGAGGAGCAGCTCAGCGTCCGCGTCCGGCTCCGGGAGGCGAGCGCACGTCACGAGGCTCACGACGGGGCGCGACCGGTGCCGACGTGAGCCGGGGGCGTCGAGGGCGGCTCGCTCGCCGGCCGACGGGGTCGTCACTGCGGGCCCGTATTGCCGATCTGGGTCGTCTTGAACGCGGTGTAGTCGATGGTCGCGGACGTGAGCTCCGTGACCTGCGTCGAGGTGGGCACGGTGACGCCCCAGTAGTTGCCCGTCGCGATGATCTTGCCCGAGGTGGTTCGAAGTGCCGCCATCTCGGCAGCCGGAGTCCCCGGGGCGGATTGCACCACCTGGGTAATCGAGGTGCTGCCGCCGTACGACGACGTGAGGTCGACGACCTGGGCATAGACCGACGACACTCCTGGGAGGGCCCAGTCATACCACGCCGTCGCCGTCGTCTGGGAGAAGGACTTCGAGATGCCGTCGCCGATGATCGCGCCGGTGATGTTGGAGGAGCCGCTCGTGTTTGTGTGGCCACCGGCTGTGTAGAGGATGCGGCCGCCCGACGGCGCGTTCAGGGTCGTGCTGGTGGTCGTGCCGTAGTCGCCGTTGGTCGACGACGCCGAGACTGGCGTGACCGCGAGCTTCACGGACTGAATCTGCGTATTGCCGAAGATGTTGTTCCCCGTGAACGAGAGGGTCGGGTTCGACCCGCCCGCCATGCCCACGAAGATCCCTTCTCGCGTGTTCGACTGCAGGTTCGACGCCGTGACCGAGCCGGACGCGGCACCGAGGGCGATGATCCCCCAGCCGTTGAACTTCAAGTTGGACTGCGTGACCGCGAGCGCGCCACCGGTCACCGAGACGCCACCGAGGGTGTTGTAGGTGAGGTTACTGTCGTCGATGAGGTTCGACGCGCTCGAACACGACTGCATCCGAACGCCGTACGCGTCGCTCCCCGTGACGGTGGACGCGGTCATCGTGAACGCGCCCGTGCCGGACGTGCAATCGACGCCGTCGCCGATGGGGTCGGTGACCGTCACTCGGGTGAGCGCGAGCGTGCCGGCGCCGCTCATCGTGAAGGCGTCGCGCTTCGCGCCCGTAATGGTCACGTCGGAGAGCGTCGTCGCGCCCGCCGCGGCGTTGATGGCGATCTCGCTGTCCGAGATGTTCACAAAGGTCATCGACGTCGTCCCGGTGCCGGTCCCGTCGACCGCGCGGAAACCACCGCTGGCGGGCGGCGTGATGGACGCGTGCGTCAGCGAGGTCATCACGACGGGGCTGCCGAGGGCCCCGTTCGCGGTCAGGTTGCCCGTGCGAACGAGCGTCCAGTCGCCGATGCCGTCGGCGTCCTGATCGGTCGGAACGAAGGTGACCTGCACGCCCGCGTTGATGGTCAAGGAGCCCGTGCTCTTGATGGACACATCGCCCGTCACGTAGACGTCCTGGTCCCAGACGGTCGCGGAGGTAATGTCGATCTCCCCGAGGTAGTTGCCCGGTACGAAGCTGGTGTCGAAGGCCTCCCCGACGAAGCCCCCGATGAGGAGCGACGACGGCGTGCTGAACGCGACGACGTTCAGCACATTGGGCCACGCCCCAAGGAAGTTCCGACGCGCATCGAAGGCAGCCACGCCCGGGTTCACGAGATAGGACGCGACCTGAATTCCCGCCGGTCCGCCCGTGTGGACGACCGTGTGGAGTGTCGTGGAGCCGCCATAGCTCGATGTGAGGTCGGTGACTTGGGCGTAAGCGCTCGTCACGACGGAGGAATCGAGTGGCGTAAAGCTGCGCGATACGGTCGACGTCATGGAGCGGAGCGTGGTCCCGCCGCTGCCGAGGATGGTGCCCGTGATGTTGCTCGAGCCGGCCGAGTTCGTGTGTGACGACTCGATGAGGAGGATTCGGGCGCCAGCCGGCGCCGTGAAGGTCGCCGATCCGACGGTCCCGTAGTCACCGTTGCTGGAGCTGGCGGTGAAGTTCACCGCTTGCGCTTTGAGGCTTCCCTTGCTCGCGTTCTCCAGGATGTTGCACAGCCGAACCTGGGCCGTCGGGTTCCCCGAGGCGTTCCAGTGCGCACGCACCCCTTCATAGCCGTTGCCACGGATGGTCGACCGGGTGATGAGCCCCGTGGAGGCGCCGCGGTGGTACACGCCGACGCCACCGTTGTTTTCGATGGCGCAATCCGTCGCGCTGACCTTGGCGGCGTCGAGGTCGAATCCGTGCGACACGTTGTCCGAGACGAGGCAGTTCGTGATCTGGCTCACGCCCCCGGTCGTGGCGAAGACGCCGCGTCCGCCGTTGTCGACGGACGTGAGGTTCGTCAGTGTGAAGGTTCCGTTCGCGCCGACGAGCCCATCGCCGGTGTTGTCGTGCAGGTTGACGTTCGTGCCCGTGACGGTCGAGCTGATCGAGAGCGCCGTCTTGTGCCGCCGTAGCTCGACGTTGGTCAGCGTCGTGGTCCCGCGAAGGTCGAGCCCCACGTCGCCCCACTCGATGATCGCGTTCTCGATGGTGTTGTTGCTGCCATTGAGCCGGATGGTGCCCCACGCGGAGACATCGGCCTTGGCGTCCGTGTCGAGCACGGTGATGATGACGGGCGCCTCGGCGGTCCCGAGCACCTTCAAAGTGCCGTTGACGGTGAGGTCGAAATCGCCGACGCCGTTATTGTCCTGGTCGAACTCGAGGAAGACCACCGTGGTGCCCGGGGCGATCGAGAGCGTCTCGCCTGCGGGAACCGTGATGTCACCCGTGACATTGATCGTGCCGTACCAGAGCGTCGTCGTCACGGTCCCGGAGATGTCCTGCACGTTCTGAAAGTTCACGGAGCGGGTCGCGGTGGTGGTCTGGCCCACCGCGTCCTTGACCTCCATCTTGATGGTCTTCTCGCCATCGGTCAGATAGGTGTGCGACAGGGTCTTCGTGGTCGAGAACACGGTGTCCCAGACGCCGTCGTTCTCCCAGTCGAAGCGCACCTCGAGCGCGGCGCCGGCCGTCTCGGTGTCGGTGGAGCCCGAGGCGTCCACCCCAACCTGCAGGTTGCCCGTGATGACCGCCGAGAGTGACGCGACCGGCTTGTCGTTCCGAACGAGGAGCTTGCGCGCCGCGGAGGTGCCGATGGTGGACTGGTTGTCCGTCGCTTGCGCCTGGAGGAGGAGGGTCCCGCCCGTGGCGGCCGCCGCGGGGACCGTGTAGCTGAAGGTGTACGGCGCTTGGCTGTCGATGGTGCCCGTCGGGACGCCGTCGACGACCAGCTGGACAGCCGTGATCGAGCGACCGGGGGCCGGGGTCACGTCGATGGTGATTCCGGCGACGACGGTGCCCTGGGTGACCTGAAGGTCGGCGCCGGGGCTCACGACGACGACGGTGGGCGCGTTGGCGTCACTGATCGCGATGGGGCAGGACGCGGTGGCGGTCCCGCCGGCGTCATCGGTCACCGTCAGGGTCACTGTGTGAGGGCCCGGCGTAGCATAGGCGTGCGAGGCCGAGACCGTGGGGCCCGACGCGGAGTAGCCGTCGCCCCACGCGAACTGGTACTGGGTGATGGTGCCATCCGTGTCCGCGGAGCCGGTGGCGTCCACGGTGACCTGCTGGCCGGTCTTGGCCGTGCTCGGGCAGGTGAGCTTGGCGGTCGGCGCGGTGTTGGTGGCGCCGTTGGCCGCCCCGGCGGTCGGCGCCGCGAAGGCGAAGAAGTCGACTTTGTTGTCGTTCGTGTCGGCGCCCACGGCATTGCGCCCGAGGCTCGAACCCGCCGCGACATCGACGGCCGCTTGCCCTTCGCCGCCGAAGATCGCGCTCGTGAAGCTGCCGTAGCCGACCGCGTCGACCACCGTGGTGCCCCAGCGCAGCTGCACGCTGTCTGGGCCGTTCTGATAGTCCGCGTTCGCCGAAAGCTGGTCGGCAACGGCAAGGACGCCGGCGGACGACGTCGGGGTCGCGACCACGAAGAAGCCGTCTTGCCCGAAGGAACCGTCGAGTGCGATCACGCCATAGTCGGCCCCGTTGGCGCCGTTGACGCCCACGAGGCTGAAGCCCGTGAGATCGAGGCCCGGCGGACCCTTCAGCTCGACGAAGCCGGTGGTGTCGTCGCTGGCGTCGTCATAGAGCACTTCGCTAATGATGGCGGTCCCTGGTGGGGCTTTCGGTGCACACGCGCCGGACGCACACGTCGCCGTCACGCCGCACGCCACGGCACCGCTCCATTCGAGGCACCCGTCACCATTGCCGTCACCGCAGGTCTGCACGCCGTTGCCGCTGCATTGCGTCAGTCCGACGGCGGCGCAGGTGTTCTGGCACGTCACCGTGCACGAACCTACATCGCAGGCCTGGCCCCCGGGGCAGGGGACGGAGGTGCCCCATTCGAGGCACCCGTCGCCATCGTGCTCCGCACAGAGCTCGACGCCCGTCCCCGCCACGTTGCACCGCTTGGCACCCGACGTGTCGCACTCGTTCACGCACGAGAGCGCACAAGAGCCGAGGGCGCAGACGTCGCCGCCCGTGCACGCCTCGGCCGTGCCCCATTCGAGGCAGCCGTCGTCGTTCTGATCGTCGCACGTCTCGAAGGTGGTCGCCGATGCGCACCGACGCTCGCCTTTGACGTTGCAGTCGTCTTTGCAAGTGAGCGTACAGGCGCCGCCCGAGCACGCCTGGCCCGCGCCGCAGGCGACGGCGCTGCCCCACTCAAGACAACCATCGGTGTCGGTGTTGCCGCAGGACTGCACCCCACCGGTGTCGCATCGCTTGCTGCCCGCTGGCCCGCATTCGTCCGAGCAGGTCGACGAGCAGAGGCCATTCGAGCAGGTCGTGCCGGCCTCACACGTGACCGGGCTACCCCACTCGAGGCACCCGTCTTGATCGGTGTCGCTACAGAGCTTGACGCCTTGGCCTTCGCAGATCTTGGCCCCGTTCACCGAGCACTCGTCCGAGCAGGACGTGGTGCAGAAGCCGTTCGAACACGCTTGGCCGGCGCTACACGACGAGGCGGTCCCCCATTCGAGGCAGCTGTCGGAGTCGGTATTGCCGCAGGTCGACACGCCGGTGCCGATACACTTCTTGGCGCCGACGACCGTACACTCGTCGGTACAGGTGCTGGCGCACTTGCCGCTCGAACACGTGAGGCCCGCGGCGCAAGCCACGGGCGCGCCGTAGACGAGGCAACCTTTCTCGCCGACCCCACATGTCTTGATGGCGTCGCCTTCGCAGATCGCGGCGCCCGACACCGTGCACTCTTCGGTGCAGTCGGTGGCGCAGAAGCCGTTCGAGCACACTTCGTCCTGGCCACACGGCGTCGCCGTTCCCCACTCCAGGCACTCGTCGGCGTCGGCATTGCCGCAGACTTGAACCGCCGAGCCGAGGCACTTCCGCGCGCCGTTTACCGAACACTCGTCCTGACATCCCGTCGCGCATTGTCCGTTCGAGCACGATTGGGACGCGTCACACGGCACCACGGTGCCCCACTCAAGGCAGCCGTCATCGTCTGCGTCGCCGCATTCCTTCACGCCGCCGACATCGCAGACCCGAGCGCCGCTCACGGAACACTCGTCGCTGCAGCTCACCGAGCAATACCCGTTCGAACAGACAAGACCCGTGTCGCAGGGGAGGGCCGTGCCCCACTCGAGGCAGCCGTCACCGTTCACGTCGCCGCAGGTCTCGACGGCGTCGCCGCTACAACGCGCTGCCCCGATGACCGAGCACTCCGACGCGCACTCCTTGGCGCAGAAGCCGTTCGAGCAGATCTCGCCCTCGGCGCAGGTCTTGGTCGTGTTCCAGTCCAGGCAGCCGTTGCCGTCGCTCTCGCCACAGGTCGCGTAGCCCCCGGTGCCATTGCACTTACGGGCGCCGACGACGCTGCACTCGTCCGAACAGGAGGTACCGCAGGAGCCGTTGGAGCAGGTCTGACCATTCGGGCACGCCTCCGCGTCGGTCCAGCCGAGGCACCCGTCGAATTCCGGATCGGCGCAGGTCTCGACCCCGCCCTCGGCGCAACGGCGGGCTCCCTTCACCGTACACTCGGCCTCACCGTCACACCCGACGCTGCAGAAGCCCGACTGGCACACGGTCCCGGACAAGCACTCCTGAGCGCCGCCCCACTCAAGACAGCCGTTGCTGTCGTGATCTCGGCAGGTCTCGACCGAGTTGCCGTCGCAGCGGCGCTCGCCCTGGACTGCGCACTCATCGGTGCAACCGACCGCGCACTGGCCGTCTTGGCACGCTTGGCCGGTGGCACACGGCGCGGCGTTGCCCCACTCGAGGCAGCCGTCACCGTTGGTGTCGGTACACGTCTCGGGTACGCCTTGGCCATTACAACGCTTGGCGCCCCCATCCGTGCACTGGTCGGTGCAGGTGACGGCGTCCGAGGTGGCGGCGGTGTCCCCTGCGGTGCCTCCCGTATCTCCCGCGGAGCCGGCGGTGTCCTCGACCGTGTCGAAGTACGGTAAGAAGACGGTCTCAACCTTCTCGGTACAAGCTGTAAGGCTCAGCGATATCAGCGTGAACGTGAGGGGAAGCAGATTTCGCACGGTGTCTCCATGGGCCGCGCCGGTGTCCGGTGAGCAGGGCATCAGGCGTCGGAACTGCGCGTTCTAGCCCCTGGGGCGCCGTTGTCAACGGTCGAGGTTCACGACGAACCTCCAAAATTCGGATGGGTCCCGGCGAGTGCTTACGCGCCCCGTCGTTCGGTCGTTCCGAGTTCGCCGTTGACCCTGAAGCCCGTTCGGGCGATTGCTCCGGTGGTCTTCGACTGCCCCACTTCAACCGCCCGAGGGAGCTTCCGTGATCCGATCGACCGCCACTTCACATGACCTCGCTCGTGGGCACCGCGTCGCCGCATGGTCCTCCGCCCTGTTTTCCGCTGCCCTGGTGGGCGCATGGCTCGCTGCCTCCGCCGCTGAGGCGCGTCCTCCGTCGCCAGCCCCTGCCGCCGGAGACGTCGAGACCCGCGCCAAGCTGCTGGTGGAGGCGGTCCGGAAGAACGACCCCAAGAAGGCCCACCCCTTCTTCTTCCCGGGCGGCGACTTCGCGGAGGTCAAAGCGATCAAGGACCCCGCAAAGTACTTCGACTACCTCATCCGGGTCTACGACAAGGACGTGCTCACGATTCGCGAGAAGCTGGACTCGCCCGACACCGTGGAGTTCGTGCGCTTCGAGCTTGGTCGCGGACGCAACTGGGTCCCGAACTTCAAGGAGGCCAACAAGGTCCCTTACTACGCGACCTACAAGTCACGACTCGTCGTCAAGGACGCCGGGAAGGAGAAGACCTTCTTCGTCCGGGTCATGATCAGCTGGAAGGGACAGTGGTACTGCACGCACCTCCTCCGGAAGTCGCTGAACGAACGGATCTGATCGGCCGCCCTGCTGCGTAGCGAGCTTCGCGCTCGCCGCACCCGCGCCGGCCTCTCCCAGGGGAGGGGGTGCGTCAGGTCGTGCGCGCTCTCCAGGTAAGATGCTGAAACTAAAAGAAACTCGAACGTGGCACTGTCCTTGCTAGAGCGGCCTGCGCCGAATGACGACTCGGCAAGGACGTTCACATGCTCGCTGCCCATGACTTCGCCGTGATGCTCAACGCCAACGCTCGCCGGGTCACTCCCGACGTGCGCCGAAAGGTCGAGCAGATCGTGGCTCCCGAGAACGTGTACTACTCCCACTCGCAGGCCGATTCGAAGGACATCGTGAAGGAGATCGCCGCACGGCGCTTCCCGACGGTGTTCACGGGTGGCGGCGACGGCACCTTCATCCAATTCGTCAACGACTTCGCCAAGGAGGCGCCGCGCTCCGGCACTCCGGCGCTCCCGGCCAAGGTCGGTGTCCTCCACCTCGGCACCGGCAATGCGGTCGCGCAGATGGTCAGCTCGGGCAACTTCGAGTGCGACCTTCAGTCCTTCGTTCACACCAAGACCAGCGACTACCAGCCGCTTCAGCTCGTTCAGGCCGA
>JADMJS010000602.1 GCA_018780435.1 Myxococcales bacterium | reverse complement strand
CCCCAGTCCGCCGCTGAGCAGTAGGTCGAGACCCCAGGGGTCTCCATCGCCGCTCGATCCAAGAGGAGACCGAGGGCGGCCGCATCGAGTATCGGGGCGTCCACGAGGCAGAGCCTAACGCCAGGGCACGGGTCTTGTCACCCGCACCCAGGGCGCGTGGCCAAGGGCGAGCGACTACTGCGGCGCGTACGAGTACGAGAAGTTCAGCAGCAGGTTGTTCTGGATCTGAAACTCGTCGAGGAGCAGCGGCTCGCGGATGACCTTCAGGTTGTAGTCGAGGGACATCCAGCTGAAGAGCTTGATCCCGAGCTTGCCGTCGAGCGCGAAGGTGATCTTGTCCGCGAAGTCCTTCTCGTCGCCTTCGCTGGAGTAGAAGGGCATCAACGTCTCCGCCGTGAGGCTGTACGTGAGCGGCCGATCCGCGCCGAGGTTCTCCCAGACGATGGTGCCGGAGATCCCGCCGAATACCTCACCGCCGATCTGCACGAAGTTCTGAAGCTGCGAGACCTCGACCACGTCCGCCGTCGCCACGTCGTCGGTGAGCGCGAAGCCGTCCTGCACGAACGCTTCACGAGCGCCCACGCCGACACGGAACTCGACCTTGATCTCCGGCTTGGTCACGGGCGCGATGAAGGCGCCGACCGACTCGCGGAGGATGAGCGGCGCGAACGCGTCCGTCAGCTTCAGGCGGCGCGCCACCGAGTCCCGCACGCTGCCGTCGGCGAAGGTCACTTTGTAGTGGGTATCGAGAGCGCGGACGTCCTCGCCTTCGAGGAGCTGCGTCATGAGGCTGAACTGGGCGAAGGGACCGATCCAGGGCAGCGCGGGGCTGTGGTAGAGGTAAATGCTGTCGAAGACGACGCTGTCGACGGTCTTCACGAACTCGTCGAGCGCCGGCGTCTTGGTCTGGACGTGCCGGATGGCGAGCGAGTTGCGCCACTCGTGCTCCAGGCCGAAGTAGTCGATGCCGAGGTCGATCTGCGGCCCGATGTTCCAGGTGCTGCCATCCTGCGCACCG
This sequence comes from Myxococcales bacterium, assembly GCA_018780435.1. Lineage (GTDB taxonomy): Bacteria > Myxococcota_A > UBA9042 > SXOO01. The sequence goes on along the minus strand of JADMJS010000602.1, from coordinate 513 downwards.
ACGACCTTACGGTTGTCGGAGAAGGAGATCGTCGCCCCAAGCGAGACGCGGGGCTTCCAGCCGTGGGTGACGACCGCTTGGCCGGCGACGGAGTCCGGGACGAGCTCCTTCTGTTCCGCCTTCACGGGCGGAGGCGCTGCAGGCGGCGGCGTGTCGGAGGCCAGGGCCAGATTGGAACTGAAGCAGGCTGCGAGGAGCCAGGATAGACGCGAGCGGAGTCTCACGGATTTGGTCCTTTCGAGGTCGCTGGAGTGGCAGAGATGGTCGGGCGACGCGTCGCCCCGAACGGTCCCGAGGTTGGCGGGCGGCACCGGGGATGCGTCATGGTGTTCATGACAGCGCCCGAAGCGGTCCCGCTACGGGCGCGCCACGTTATCACACGGCCGCGGATTCGCGCTCGGACGAAAATAGATCGCTCGATTTGCCGAGCCGGGCGCGACACGGCCAACTCTCCCAAATCATTCCGACCGAGCCCTTGGGCTCGGTCGAAATGAAGTGGATCGACTTGCCTCG
>JADMJS010000014.1 GCA_018780435.1 Myxococcales bacterium | reverse complement strand
AGATGACGGGCGGAGAGCCCTTTGCGTTCAAGGACTTCCTGAACGCCATCGTCCCGGGGCTCATCGCGCGCACGCCTCACACCGTGTCGGTGCTCACGAACCTCTCGGCGCCGCTCCCGAGCCTTCGGCGTTTCGCCGCGCTCACCCAGGGGCGCCTCGGCATCGTGAGCGCGAGCCTCCACCTCGAGACCGTGACCGCCGTCGAGTTCGCCGACAAAGCCGCCGCCTTCCGGGACGCGCTCGACGGGGCGGCCCGCTTCGTCGTGAACTCGGTGCTCGTCCCGGGGCGCCTCGACGCCGTCCTGGCCGCCCGGGACGTGCTCGCCGCTCGCGGCCTCCGGCTCTTCCCGCAGCTCATGAAGGTCGGCCGCGGGCTCGCGACCTATGACGACGGCGAAAAGGACGCTCTGCGTGAGCTGCTCGGCGATCAGCCCGGCCCGGAGCGCGCCAACGTCTCGCCGTCCTACTTCGGGAGGCGCTGCTGGACCGGCGTCGACTACTTTGTCCTCCTCCAAGATGGCGACGCCTGGTCCTGTCGTACGGCGCGCCGCCACCGCGAGGGCTTCCTCGGCAACGCGCTCGACGGCACCTTCGCTCTCCAGAGCGCCCCTCGGGCCTGTCCATGGGCCATCTGCCCCTGCACGGTCCCGGCAAACCGCGGCATGATCGAAGGCGTCGGCGCCGCCGCGAGCGCGCCCGATGCCACCTTGGGAGCGCCATGACCTGGATCGCGCCGCCACGCCCCGACGAAGGGGTCATCAGCTGGAACATCAATACGGCGTGCAACTATCGTTGCTCGTATTGTACGCAGCGCTTCAAGGAGGACCGCGGGCGCTGGGCCGCCGACACCCCCCGCTTCCTGGCCGCGTTCGGCCGCCTCCCGGGTCGCTGGGAGGTGAAGCTCTCGGGCGGTGAACCCTTCGTGCATCCGACCTTGACCGAGATCGTCAGTGGGCTCGCCGCGCTCGGGCATCGAATCTCGGTCGTCACGAACTTCTCGGCCCCGGCGACGAAGCTCGACGCCTTCGTGCGCGCCGCGCAGGGCCGGATCGGCGTCTTCTCCGCGAGCCTCCACCTCGAATATGCGATCGACATCGAGGGCTTCATCGCGCGGCTGGACCTGCTGCAGTCCGCGATTCACGCGGCCCACGACGCGTCGTTGCCCGCGCCGTCGGTGTGCGTGACCTGTGTCGCCACGCGCGCCAACCTCCCAAAACTACAGGCGCTCCGGGACCGGTTTGAGGACGCCGGTCTGACCTTCAAAGTGCAGCCGGAGAAGCAGGATCGCGACGTCATCCCGTACACCACGCTCGAACGCGCGGCGATCGAGACGCTCGGCGGCCACAACCTCACCGGCGAGGTCGCCCACGACTTCCACGGGCGCCCGTGTTGGGCCGGCGCACGCTACTTCATCCTCGATGATCTCGGAGCCGCCTGGCGGTGCTACCCCGCGCGTCGCTACCGAACCGAGGCGCTCGGGAGCTTCCTCGACGAGGGCTTCACGCTGGGCGAAAGCGCGAGCCCCTGCCAATATCGCTACTGCAACTGCACCGTCCCCATCGCACGAGGCATGATGAGCCAATGAAGTTCAAGACTTTCCGAGGGTTCGTCCTCGTCGGCGGTGGCGCCGTCGTGGTCGCCGGGCTCGTCTTTGCGTTTCGCTCGTGTAAGGACGATCCCGAGCCGGTGGCCGTAGCCCAAGCGCCTCTACCGGCGTCGCCCGCCGCCAGATCCAGCATGCCGCCCGCCCTCCCGCCGCCGGTGGCTCCCGTCGCCGGGCCAGGCACGCTCACCGCGTTCGAACGACAGGTCGTGGAGCGCGCCCGCGTGGCCCTCAGCTCCGACAAAGTGAAGGACGCCTTCTCGGGTGCGGCCATCAAGGTGAACCTCTACCAGGACGCCGGCCAGGCGCTTCCGAACCGGGCCAAGCTCGATCTCGACCGCGACGACAAATGGGACGAGAAGTGGACCTTCGAGCGGGGCTCCGGCGCGGTCACAAGAGAGATCGCCCCGACCGATGACGAGAACTACACGGTGTCACTCACGCTCGTCGGGGAGCGCTGGGTCGCCCCAGGTGCCCCCGCGCCCGCCGCCGCCACTCCGGTCGCCGCGCCCGCGTTGCCCGATGGCGGCGTCCCCTTGCGGCGTTTCGACGGCGACGCGCTCACCTTGGCGGAGCAGGCCTTGACGACCGACAAGGTCAAAGACGCGCTGCCCGGCCCCGTGAAGATCAACCTCTACCAGGACGCCGGCTACAGTCAGGTGAACCGTCTGAAGGTCGACCTCGACCGCGACGACAAGTGGGACGAGAAGTGGGACTTCGACCGAAGTACCGCGCCACCACGCGTCTCGCGCCAGGTCGCGCCGGCGGACGACGAGGTCTACGCCGAGACGTGGGGACTCGCGCCAGGAGGGTGGGTGAAGGTCACTCGCTGACGACGTGCAGTGCGAGCGCGCGGGCGGCGGGTCGGGCGCCAGCCAGAGCGCAAGAACGTCGCCCTACGCGGCGGTGCCTCGTGCGACCGGACTGTGCGGATCCTGGTCTGACTGGTCCAGTCCGATCAGGGTCTCCACCGGCCGGGCGCGGCTCGGCGCCGACCCCCGAGTCGGCACCCGAGCAGCAGCACCGCGAGCGCGACGATGACGCCCAGACCCGAGGCCGGAGCCGATGCGGCGCTGGCGCAGCCGGCATCGCCAGAGCTAGCTCCTGCCAGATCCGACCTTGGGTGAACCGGCTCGGCGTCGCCCGAGGCGCTGGTATCACCAATGATGGGTAGCTCTTCGTTCGGCTCATCCGGGGCTCCGGAAGCGGTGTCCGGCGGACTCTGCTCATCGCCGCCAGCGACATCGGGGTCGCCACTCTCCTCCGCCGTGTTTTCGGGCGGGCCGCCGGTGTCCGGGTCCGGCTCCTGGGTCACCAGCGAGACCGTCAGCTCGAAGCCGCCGGACGAACCGATCGTGTCGACGACCAAGTACCAGGTGCCGCTCGGCGCGCTAGTCCCTGGAGTGGCGGCGTCGGCGAGCTCAAGCACCTGCCCGCCGCCTCCCTCCACGGGCGCGGCAGCGACGCAAGGCGCCCCGGGATCGCAGTCCTCAATCGCGTATAGCAGGAGGTCGGCCCCCGGCGACGGGATGAGTTCCACGCGGTAGCGCGCCTGCGGGTCGGCCGCGAGGCGATAGACGAATTCGTGTCCGGGCGCGGCACCGCACGCGGCGGGAGCCAGTTTTCCTGTCCCGTCCTCGGTCGTGCCAGACGCGGTCCCCCCGACCTCCACCCAGGTAGCCAGGCTGCAGGCCGTGGCCGGCTCGGGAACGACGATCTCGATCGCTGCGCCCTCGGGTTCAGTGTTGCCGGCCAAGTCCACGGCCTCCGTCCGTACGAGGTGGCTGCCCGGCGGTAGTGAGGTGGTGGCCGTCCATGTCGCGAATGTCCCTTCGTCGTCGACGGCGCCTACGGGCGAGCCGCCGTCGACGAAGACGACGACGCTCGTGACCCCGCTGTGGCTATCACCGGCCGTGCCCTCGAGTTCGTAAACACCCGGCTCGACGGCGCTCCAGGCAAAAAGCGCACTGGTCGGCGGCGTGCCGTCCACGCCGAACGACACCGGGTCCGTGACGGCGGTGTGGTCGAAGGCGTCCGCCGCTGCGACCTCCCACGTGTGCGGCCCGTCCGGAAGAGGCGCTGCGGCCACCGCGCACGTGGCGAGCCCCGTCCAAACTGGCTTGCCGTCGACGATGAGCGCGTACGACTCGAGCCCGGATGTGGCGTCGGTCGCCGCTTCCCAGCAGAACGGCGGCGTGGAAGAGGAGACCCACGTGTCGGGCGCGGGTGAAACCACCGCGAGGCCCGACGGCGGGAGGGTATCAACGGTGAAGGACGCCTCCGACGCGGGCCCCTCATTGCCCGCCTCGTCCACGGCCATCGCCCGCAAGACCGTCATTCCTTCCGCCGACACGAGAACGGGACCGCTTGCGACGGGCGAGCTCACAGTCGCCGGGGCACCGTCGAGCTGGACGTGAATGGTGGCGGGCTCGCTCGCTGTCAGAGTGACGTTGGGCGGCGCCGGGAAGCTCCCGCCGTCGGGCGTTACCGCGACGGCGGGAGGCGTCCAGTCGAGCCGATACGTCGCCTCGAACAGGGCCCCTACGTTCCCCACCACGTCGACCGAGAGCGCCCGTACGACATGCGTCCCCTCCGTGTCGAGGTGAATGGTCACGGGTCCGGCCACCGCCGCACTGGGATCGGGAGAGCCGCCGCTGGCGTCCCAGGCTAGCTCCGCACCCTCGTCGGTCGACAGCATCACGTCCACGGGCCCACGAAACCACCCGCCGGGCGGATCGCCGTGAGTCGACGGAGCGTTCGTGTCGACCTCGTAGGCCACCACCAGCTCTGGACTCTCGTTCCGGGCCACATCTACCGCGATAGCGCGGACCTCGAACAGGCCGTCGGTCGCACCGACGAGGACCTTCCCGTTGTAGATTGGCGACTCCGCGGTCGGCGTGCTCCCGTCCAGTGTGACGTGGATGACGGCGTCCGACTCGTCCGACGTAAGCTCTACCCAGACCGGCCCATCGTAGAGGCCCCCGTCAGGTGTAGCGGCGATGCTCGGAGCGCGCGTGTCGATCACGAGGACCGCCGCCGCGATCGGGCCCGTATTGCCGGCAAGGTCGATAGAGTAGGCACGAACCTGGTACTTCCCGTCGGCGGACAGCGGGATCGACACGGGCGAGGGGGCGACGACGTTGGGATCGGAGCCGTCGAGCGAGTAGACGACCGTGGCTGGGCTCTCGGCCGACGTGATGGTGAGCTCCTGGGGCGAGTCGTACGCGGCGCCCAGAGGGAGCACGAAGGTCATGGGAGGCACCGTGTCGACGACGTACATCTGTTCGGCGACTGCGCTGGTATTGCCGACTGAGTCGACGGCGACGACCTTCAGGAGCGTTGTGCCCTCCTCTCCAAGGTCAATGGTGGCGGGTGACGAGATCCCACTCCCGGTCGTCACTGGATCGCTGCCGTCCGCCGTGTAGAAGACCTTGGCCGCCTCGCTCGTCGTCACGGTGATCTGCACGGGGCCGGCGTACACACTGCCCGCCGGATGGAACGCCAGCGCAGGCGGCTCGCGGTCGATCACGTAAGTGGCCGAGAGCACCTCGCTCGCGTTACCGGCTTCGTCGTGGGCGATCGCTTGTAGCGTCACCGTGCCTTCACCATCGAGCAGGACGGGTGAGACGTACTGGATCGAGGAGTTGAGTACGTTCGCCCCCGCGGTCGCGTACCGGATGGTCGCAGCGGGCTCATTGCTCCCGAGCGCAACGGGGAAAGCCCCGGCGAAGGTTCCGGCCGGTGGGTCGGCGAAGAGGACCGGCGCGGCGGTGTCGATCGTGAGCGGGCGCGGAGTCTCACCCTGGCTGGTGTTTCCCGCGCAATCGATCGCCAGGACGTTCCAGGTCACCGGACCATCCGCCAGCGCCTCGGTTGGTGTGAATTCGGTCGTCGGGGCCTCGACGCTCCAGACGTGGCTGTTCGCGATCACCCGGTAGCCGCATGTACCCGACAGAGCATCGTGTATTGGCATCCAGCTAAACGTCGGTGTCGCGTCGCTCAGCGTCGCGTACACGCCGGGTGTGAGGAGGGTCACGACCGGGGGCGGCGTCAGGTCGAGGCGCAGCGTCCGAGGTGCACTGGGAGGGCTTACGTTCCCAACGCAGTCGACGGTCCCGACGGTCCAGAGGTGGGCCCCCTCGCCGAGCGGCCCGGTCGTGAAATTGTAGCCGGTGACGAGCGGCGCTACGACGACGCCGTCGATCGTGATCCGGTACCCGCAGATCGCCCCGCCGGCATCGCTGCCGGGGTGCCACCGCAGCTCGGGCGTCGCGTCCGCCGACCACGCCCCGTCGGCAGGCGAGTTGGGTTCGGGGGCCGCCGGTGGCGTACCGTCGACGTGCACGAGGCCGCTCGAAGTCGCGGTCGTCGTGTGGCCGAGCCGATCACTCGCCGTGACCGTCCACTCGAACGCGCCGTCGACGAGTGGCTGGGCAATGGTGAAAACCGTTGCCATTCCGGCGTCCACAGACTCGCTGAGCTCTGGGTGTCCTTCCGGCCACCAGCTCAGAGCGTAGCCCTGAATTCCACTCTCGCCATCCGAGGAGGAGCCCCAGGAGAAGGTCGGAGTCGGGCTCGCCCAGCTGCCGATGGGAGGACCGAGGAGCGGGAACGAGTCGGGCGGCTTCAGGTCGACGACGAACGGGTAGGGCGCTCCGAGGCCCTGCTTGTTCCCGTCGTTGTCAACGGCCCGAGCGATAGCGCTCCTCGCGCCGTTGAACGGCTGGTCCCAGGTGACACTCCACGTCAGACCCGCGGCCGACGATTCCACGACCGCGTCCAAGATGGGGCCTTGGACAATCATCACGGTCACGCCAGCCACGCCAGACCCATTCGTTTCGTCGGATACGGTCCCGCTGAGGCGGGCCGGGTCGCCGCCCGCCACGCCACCCGGCGCGGGGGAGGTGATGGTAGCAACCGGAGCCTTGTTGTCGGCGCTGGCAGTCAGTGTGCGAGGCCCCGACGAGGCAGTGCGTGTGTTCCCCGCTCGGTCGACGGCCACAACGGACCACGCGCTGGGCCCAGGAGGCAACGCGACGGCCGGTCGTGCACAGACGATCACGGATACGACATCAGAGTTTACGTCCACCGACTGACCTGCAATAGTCAATGTATAGAAAGCGACTCCGGAGAGGGCGTCGGAAGCCGGCCCCCAGCAGAGGAGGGGACGAAGCGTGAGAACTGCTTGGCCGTCCGCCGGCTCGCGGAGTTCGAAGGGGGCGGGCGGCGTCAAGTCGTTTACGAACGTCCAAGTCGGCGAGTCCTTCGAGTTCCCCGCCTTGTCGCGGGCTCTAACGAACCACTCGTGTGGTCCCTCCGCGGCGATCGCCGTCGCGCAATTCGTGCCGGCGGCGGACGTCCCCTGGCTGACCCCGTCGAGGAACAGCTCATGGCCTGCGATGCCCGACCCGGAGTCGACGGCCGGGGTGAAACAGAAGTCCGGCACGAGGGTGGCCACATACGCGCCGTTCGCCGGGGTCTTCGGAACCGGCGCCACGGACGGCGGGGCCACGTCGAAGCGCAGATCGCGCGCGCTAGAGGTCGCAGAATTGCCCGCGCGGTCGACGGCCCGGATCGCCCAAGTGTGGGTGCCGTCGCTCAGCCCGAAAGGGCTCAGGTTCATCGTCTGGACGCTCGGCGAGATGTCGCCCACGTGCAGAGCCCCGTCGATGAGCAGCTCGTACCGCGCCAACCCAGCCCGGTCGTCGATGCTGGGGCCCCAGGTTAGAGCGACCCCGGTCGGACCCACGTCCACGAAACCCGCGGGCGCGACGAGCGCCGGCGTCGAGGGGGGCACTCGGTCGATCCCGATCGTCGCGACGGTGCTCGACGAGACGTTGCCGACTTTGTCCGACACGGCGACTCGAACCTCGATCGTCCCGTCCGGAACGAACTTCGTCCGGTTGGCCAGGTTCGTGATCGAGAGGTCGTCGATGAAGATGCCGTTCGCTACGACTGTAGGATTCGTACGCAGGTAGAAGCGCATCTGGACTTCGTCGTTTGCGTAGCCCCCGAGGCTGACGCTCTCCGCCCTGAACCAGGCGTTGCTCAGGCCGGACGCGAGCCCCATGAAGCTGGCGAGTTCCTCCCAATTGCCATCTTTGCGGCGGATCTCCAGCCCGATGTCGTCGTAGCCGTTGATCTCCTGGTACCAGGCCGGCATCTCGTAGATGTCGTACCAGCTGATCACGCTGTCGGCCGTCGGAATATGCCACGCGTTCAGCGTCGCGCTGTAGTCCACGTTGTTCGAGTAGTTGCCGCCCGTAGAGTCGGCCAGTGAGTAGCTTCCGGACCGGCGGTAGGAGGTCGTTCGACCCCAGCTTCCGGTGAACTGCCAATCTGCGAGCTCGGCGGACGACTCGAAGCCATAGGACTTCGAATAGAGCGTCTGAATACGGGTGGACCATTGCGCCGACGTCGTTGTCGTCGCGGAGAGGACCTCGGAACCCACCGTCACCGTATACTGGGCGATCCCGGAGTCCGGGTCGACCGAGGGAGTCCACTCAAGTGTGACGACGTCCAGGTTCGTCCAGCTACCGGGGGCGGGCTTGGTCAGACTCGGGGGCGCCGGTGCCGTAACGTCCGCCAGGAATACGCGGGAGGCCGATCGGGTCTCTGTGCCGCCGCATCCTCTCGCTACGAGTTCTACGGTGTGGGTGCCGTGGCTGAGCGGCGTCAGCAGGGTAGTAGTAGATCCAGAGACATTGGTCAGGACAGCCGCCCCGTCAATAAGGACATCATACGCTACGCTTCCGCCGTCCCCGGACCAGGACAACGTCGGGGTCCCGCTGGTGTAGGCCAAGTTCGCCGGGGCGGTGATCACGGGCTGGGAGGGCGCGTTCGCGACGGCGACCGCCCGGGGCATGGACACGTCGGTCTGGCCGGCGCAGTTGCGTGTGCGGACCTGCCAAACGTGCGTGCCCTCGCTGAGCCCGGCGTTCCCGGGCGGCGTGAAGGTCTGGCTCGTGAGACCCGTGACGAAGGCCTGACCGTCCACCAAGACGTCGGTCACGAGCCCGGTCGTTCCGCCTTCGACACTCCACTTGAAGGTCGGGTCGCAGTGGACGGTCGCGCCGTTGGCGGGTTCGAGCAGCGTGGGCTTCTTCGGGGGCGTCGTGGACGAGACGGTGATCGAACGGGATTCCGAGGTCGCGGTCTCACCGAGGCAATTCCGTGCCGTCACGCTCCAAGACGTGGTCGACTCCAAGGGCGCTCCCGCCGGGAGCGTAGCAGCACCGGAAGACAGCCCACCGAGCGCGGTCGCCCCGTTGACCTTCAGGTCGTACGTGTCGCCCTTGTTCGTCGTCCAGGAGAAGGCCAATGGCGTGGTGTCGCAGGAGTGGGTGGCCTCGGGAGCGGGCGCGAGCAGCGTCGGGGCGGGCGGCGCAGGCGGGTAGTTCACGGTGATCGTTGAGGCCGCGGGGAAACGCGTGCCGTCGAGGGCGACCGCCGTGACGGAGATCGAGTTGGTTCCGCACGTGAGGGGGTCGACCGGACGGGTCTTGGTGACCTCGAGGTCGTCGATCAGCCAGGTGATCGTGCAGCCGTAGGACTGTGAACGACGGAAGAGGAGGCGGACGGTCTTGCCCTTGTGTGGGCTCAAGTCGACCTCGCGCCTGACCCACGAATCCTGGGTCGTGACACCATAGAACTCGTAGAGGAGGCCGAGGTTTTGGGTGCCACTCTCGTCTAAGACGTACGCGTAGGTCACTCCCCAACAGTTGTTATCGTACCCGATGTCGCCGTACTCCCACAGCGTCAGCCGGGCGTCTGTCGCGCCCGTCAGGTCGATCGGGAAGCTGACCGTGTTGGCCGGGCCACCGCCGCCGGAGCAGGAGAGCGCTCGCGTCCCCCCATGAGCGGCGCTGGTGGGATAGCACCAACCACCCCACGCGGCGCCGCTCCACGCCGGGCTCTCGAAGTCTTCGACCAGCGCCTTATCGACCTGACCCTGCGGGGCGAGGCTGACCTGGGTGGTCCCAATGGGGACGGTGTAGGTGTTCATACCGGCCTCCACCTCGTAGGACGCGAGGCAGGCCCCAGGAGCGACAGCGCTGGTCCAGGAGACGGTGGCCGGGTCGTCAACGACGTCGGATTCGGCCGGCGACGTGATGGAGAATGCAGCGGGGGTGGCGTACCGGACCGTGAAGGGGATTGCGGATGAGGTCCGGGTGCAGCCGCCCTTCGTCACCGACACGGCCCACGCATAGTCGCCCGGGAGTAGACCCTGGTCGCCGGGGACCACGATGGATGTCGACGAGAGCGGTAGCGTCATGAGCGGCGCCGTAGTGCCCTCCTTCGTCACAATCACCGTGCTCGTGACGTCAGCCGGCGCCGCAGCGCTAGTGACGAACATGGGCACGCAGTCGACGATCTCACCGGAGGCCGGTTCGAGGAGCGTCGGTAGCGGAGGGTCCAGGGTGAACGTGGCCGACGCGGGGTCCGACGCCAGGCAATTACGCGCGACGACCGAGACCGTTCCAGACTCACCGCTCGTGACGTCGAGGGGCAACGTGTGGGTTTTTGCCGTCAACCCGGCGGCCAACGGCTGTCCACCTAGTGCGACGTCGAACGTCAGCCCGTCATCTCCTGTCCAGGTCACCTGTCGGTCGCACGCAGGCAGGGAGCCGCCGTCCGGAGGCGTCGTCAGCGTCGGTGGCGCCGGTCGGGCAGTATCTGCCAGGGAGAACCCGAACGGCGTCGACTCGGCGAAGTCGGCGTCGCAGCCGCGCGCGACGACCTCCCAGGTGTTCCCCTCTCTTGAGAGCGGAAGGTCCGCCGGGAGCGTATAGCTGGCCGAGCCCAGCCCCGTGGCGACCACCTGGCCATTTACGAGCAAGTCGTACGCGTATCCGCTGCCGCCGGGCACTTGCCAGGCGAGCGTGGGCCCACACGCGGTGAGCTCGCTGCCGTCCGTCGGAGCCACGACGATCGGTGCCCGCGGCGCGCGGTCGAACGTGAACGTCGGGCTCTCAGTGACGTCTCCGGCGCAATTTCGCGTGGACACGGACCAGGTGTTCCCCGTCGGAGACAATGCGAGCGCAGGCGGCACGATAAGCGACGTCCCGGTGATTCCTGTGACGAGTGTCGCCCCGTTCAGAGTGACGTCGAAGGTACCGCCTGCCACGCCCGCCGGGACGCTCCACGAGAGGGAGACTGCGCAAGCCACCGCGGAGCCCCCGTCGGCAGGAGCGATCACGGTCGCGGAGGGTGGCGCCCGATCGAACGTGCGCGTTGGGGACGCCGCGCTCGTGGTGCCGCACCCCTTCGTGATGACGCGCCACGTGTTGCTTGTCGGAAGCAATGGCGTCGCGGCCGGAACCGTCCAAGTCGAGTCAGACAGGTCGGTAGCGACAAGGCTGCCGTTGAGCTCGACGTCGTACCGGACGCCCGACGCCGACGACCAGTCGAGCGTTATCGGGCACCCCAGCGGCGTGCTCCCGTCGGCGGGCCCGAGTAGGTTCGAAGCTAGAGGTGTTGTCTCGCATACGTAAGGTGTGATGGTGTTCCAGACCGCGCCCTCTGGTGAGAACGTGAGGGAGTAGGTATTGTCGTCGCTGTAGAAGTCGCCGTAGCCGCTGAAGGCCAGCAGTCGCTGGTGCACGTCGTCATAGGCGACCGCTGCGGCTTGGCGCGGCGAGGGCGGTTGTCCCGTCGTCGCAACCTGGCTCCATTGGGCGCTCTGTCCGTCGAATGTCAACGCCCACGTCTGGTTGGACCGACCCGAGGACCGGACGCCGCCGAATACCAGAACGCGTTGGTTCGTCGCGTCCCACACGGCACCATGGTCAGCGATCGTCCCCGGCCCGGTCCCCGTCGGCGCCACGGCGGTCCACGCGCCTTGGGTCGTGTTGGCCGACAGGATCCAGACGTCACTGAGCGCCTGCCAGGCGGAGTTCAGATAGCCATAGCCGGCAATGACGATCATCCGGCGCCCGACAGGGTCCCACACGGTCGCGTGGCGGTAGCGCTTGGCCGGACCCGTACCCACGGGCGCGAGCTTGGTCCAGGTACCGGTCGACCCCGAGACGGTGAGCTGCCATACGTCCGGATACGTGTTGTACGTACTGCTGGAAGCCAGCTTCGCTCCGCCGAACAGCAAGAAGCGGCCAAGGCTGTCGTCGTAGACTAAGCCGGCCCCGTAGCGCGCCGTAGGTGGCCCGCCGGTCGCCGTCAGCTTGGTCCAGGAGTTGCCTTCTGGCGCGAGGTTGAGCGCCCACAGGTCGCTCATGTCCGACGGCGTGGTGTAGAAGGCCCCGGCGAACCCGCCGTAGATGATCAAGCGGGAGAGCGCTGGCGAGTACGCGGCCGCCGGTTCGTGGCGTTTCGAGGGGGCGGCACCGGACGGGGCGAGCGACCTCCATTGGTCGCCGAGCTCCAGCGCCGACAGCGACCAAGCGTCGTTCAGGTCAGCCGGATCCGCGTTCTCATAGTGGGCTCCGGCGGCGACCAGCATCCGCGCTCCCGCTGAGTCCCAGCCCACTGCCGCCTCCCACCGGTCCGGAGGCGTCAGCATTCCGGCAAGCAGCGGAGCCGACTGGGAAGCCGGCCCTCCCGCCGCTGGCTCGGGCGGGTCCGCGTCTCCGCACCGACTCAGGACGACAACGACGGCACTCCACGGCAGGAGCCGTGAAAGTCTGGATACGATCATGTTGACCCCCAACCTCGCGATTGCGCCCGATCATGGGCCCTCGGGGCCTCAATGGCAAGGCTTGCGAGTGGGTGGCGAGGGTGTCCTGCGCGCCCCTCAACGCCGCGCGAGCTCCGGCCGGGGCACCGGTTCCCGCGGTCTGGACGGCGTCCTCGGCGCCTCCAGCGGATCGGCGCCCGGTCGCGGGAAGAGCGCGCGGACGATCGTGCCGTGTTGCCTCACAGACGTGACGGTCAACGTGCCACCTTGCGAGCGTGCGCGTTCGCGCATCGACAAGAGGCCGTAGCCGGATGGGCGGCCCTTCACGTCGAAGCCGTCGCCGTCGTCGGCGATCTCGAGCTCGATGAGCTCACCGACGAAGCGTACCCGGATGCGGAGCTTCTTGGCGTCCGCGTGCTTGAGCGTGTTGGTGCACGCTTCTTGCGCCACGCGGTACATCGCGAGCCCGAGCGCTGGCGTGAGAATGAACTCGACGTCCGACTCGAAGCGCACGGCGGCGTCGAGGCCTCCGCTCATCGCCACGCTGTTTGCGAGCCCATCGAGCGACGCACGCAGTCCGTGCTCCTCGAGCTCCTTCGGGCGCAGGCCCGTCACGACGGAGCGCGACGTCGCGATCGCTTGGTCGAGGAGCTCCGCGAGCTGGACGAGCTGAGCACCGGACTCCGATTGTCCTTCCGGAAAACGTTTCATGGCCATCGACAGCGACAGGCGCATCGCGATGAGGTCTTGGCCGAGCTCATCCTGAAGCTGAACGGCGATGCGACGTCGTTCGGTCTGCAGGGCCTCGTCGAGGTGTCGGGTCAGAATGCGCAGCTCTTGCGTCTGACCTTCGATCCGGGCTTCGAGCGACTCGCTCGCCGCGTCGAGCGACCCGCTCGCGGCGTCGATCGAGCGTTCTTGAAGGAAGCTGCGGAGATAGGAGCGGCTGAGGATTTCGCCCGTCGTGACGGTGAGCAGGAACGCGAAGAGCGTGAAGCTCAACATCGAGGGGGTGAACGCGTGTTGGAGGTGCTCTGGGTGGAGGCCGAAGTACCCAATCAGAAAAGACCAGCAAATAGCTGCCGTTACAATGACTCGGTGAGTAAATGCCAGAGGCAGCAAGGCCGACGGCACGATGACGACGAGCGCATCACCGAACCACGGCAGGTCCGGGCCACCCGCGAGGCCCAGGCAGTAGCCGACGACGCCGTAGCAGAGGGCGTAAGCGGAGGACGCCGCGACCAGGATGTGACGCCGGACCGTGGTTGACACAGCGACCGCAGTGAAGAAGCCCAAGATCACGACGATCGACATCGACCGGAGTAGGCCGAATGCGTCAAGGCTCGACGTCGTCGGCTGGACCAGGCGGTCGATAGGCCACCAGAGCAAGACAGCAACGCCCATGAGGGCGCTCGCCACCAGCGCCTGGTCCGCCGCGAGGCGCCGAACGTAGCCAGCGAAGTGCACGCGGTCCGCGGCGGAAAGCCGGTTCGTCGCGTCCGTATTGAGGAGGGGCAGCGTTTGCTTGACCGCGTGCCGGATCCAGTCGAGCGGCGAGCGGGGCGAGGTCCCCGGGCGGCTTGCTGGGACATCGTCGCCGTCGCCGGCCTCTCGAGCGTCGCCAGGTGCGCCTTCCGCGTGGTCGCCCTCGGCATGTCCTGCGTGCGACGTGGCGTCTCCGCCGACGAGCTCCGCCGGCAGGGGGAGCCGGACTCGGATCACGGTGCCAAGACCGGCGCGGGTCTCGATTGAAAGCTCACCGTCGTGTGCCCGGACTCGTTCGCGCATGGACAGGAGCCCGAATCCCGGAGGTTGTGCACTGGGGTCGAAGCCGCAGCCGTCGTCGTGTACCTCGGCCAGGACGACATCGTCGATGCTCGTCACCAAGATGGTGAGGTGACTTGCACCGGCATGGCGTGCCGCATTGGAACACGCCTCCTGAATGACCCGAAAGAGGGTCAGCGCAACCGGGCCACGAATAGCCGCGTCGACTTCCGGTGGGATGCTGACGCGCGTCGAGAGCCCGTTCGAAGTCGTGGTTCGAGCCAACCAGTCCAGCGCGGCATGAAGCCCGAGGTCTTCGAGCACCTTGGGTCTTAGGCTCGTCATCAGCGCCCTAGACGTGGTCGTCGCACGGCCCAGGAGCTCAGCGAGCTGCTCGACCGGCGCGGCGACGGGGGATTGACCCGTCGGATGGCGTCTCAACGTCATGGTCAAGTAGAGCCGCATCGCGGTCATGGCTTGGCCGAGCTCGTCATGGAGCTCCGACGAGATGCGGCGGCGTTCGGTTTCGAGGGCGTCGTCGAGGGTCTTGGCGAGAGCTCGCAGCTGGAAGGTCTGCTCTTCGACGCGCTCTTCGAGGCGCCGACGCCACGCTACGAGGGCTCGGCGGGCGCCCTGGAGCGCTCTACGCTGCAAGAACGCGCCACGCATGGAGCGATAGAGAACCTCACCCGTCGCGACGGTGAGCAGGTAGGCGAACACCGTAAAGCTCAACTGTCCGCTCGCCATGGGGTGGTGGAGGTTCTCGGGGTTCATGACGAAGAACCCGAACGCGAACGCGCCGTGGTTGAGCGCGGTCGCGACCACACGCGGGCCGAAGCTGAGGGGCAAGAGGGCGATCGGGACGATCGTGACGAGTCCATTGGCGTGCCAGGGCTGATCGGGACCGCCGAGCTTACCCACCTGGTAGCCGCATACGACGAAGGCCATGGCGAAGAAGACGGGAGTGAGCCAGAGCGCCTGTCGGCGGGCCCAAGCGGACGACGTATAGACGACGAGCGCCGCGAGGGCGATCGCGAGGGCTGCCCAGCGAACCTGTGAGAGCGCTTCGACACCGAGCGCGCTCGGAGACACCGACGCGTCGAGAGGCCACCAGAAGAGTACCGAGACGCAGACGAAGAGGCTCCCGATGATGCTCTGGTTCAGCGCCAGCCGTTGGGTCTGCTCGAAGAAGGCCTGTTCGCCCTCAGGGCGCGCGAGCTTCGTGCTTCGCAGGTTCGACAGTCGGAGCGACCGGCTGAGCGACGCGCGCGCCCACGAGAGCCGACTGGCGGTACGGGGAGTGGGCGTTGGCTGGGTGGGGGTGTTCACTCGGGTGTCGCGGCCAGGGCTTTTGAAGGCAAGGGTCTCAGGACCCATGTGTCGGCGTGGCGGCCGGTCGGAACGTAGTGCTTCGACAGCGCCGCCAACAGATCGGGCGTCCAGCGGGCGCCGGGAGCGTCCCACTCCCTCGGAGCGTACAAGAGGACGAGGCTGAACGCGCCCCTTTCGATCGCGGCGGCGAGCGGCGCCGTGTCGAAGTGGCCACTGCGCGCGAGCTGCGTCATCTCGAAGGGCTGGTAGACGATGGGCCGGCCTTCGAGGGGGAGCAGCCCCAGGTCTTCGTCGGCCAGTATCAGGCCGGGCGTCGCCTTCACTTCGTTTCGGAGAACGGTGACACCGGCTTCACGGCTCTGGGCGAGGTCCACGCTCGTGGGTGCATCGTCCCGTGCCATCAGGGCTAGATGTCCACACACCGCCAGCGCCGGAATCCACCGGAGTCGTGACGCCGCGACCTTCGTAGGGGCTACCGCCGCGTCCCACTGACCGACGGCGACGCCCGTGCCGAGGGCGAGGGCCGCCACCGTGTCGAAGAGGTAGTTCACGTTCGCGCCGACCTTGCCGACCGACACGGCCGGAATCAGCGACAGTAGCGTGATGGCGCCGAGTAGCGAGACGACGGGCCAGTCTCGGCGACGGGCGGCGGTCGCGACGGCCGCGACGGTGAGCGTGATGGGGAGGGCGAGCTGTGTCGCGAGGTCGCTCAGCACCGCCGCGGTGACCGCCCAATCGAAGGCGTTGACGTTGGCCGTGACGAGGTGGAACCACGCGCCTCCGTGGGTCATGGCCAGGAACAAGGCGCCGAGCGCCACGCCAACTGCCGCGACGAGGGTGAAGGGCCTCCAGGCGTCTCGCAGTGATCCCGTGGCGGAGGCCCATGCGAACACGCTCAAGGGCACGACGAGGATGGCCGTCTGACGCGTGAAGACGGCGGCCAGGACGACGAGGAGGCCGGCTCGCCAGCGCCCGTGGAGCGCCAGCGCGAGGCCCAACGACGATAGGCCGAGGGCGAGGCCATCGACGCGGGCGAGGAGCGACCAACTCGCGACGTACGGTGCGGTCACGAGGATGAGGGCGGTCGTGAGCCCGGCCGTGAAGGACCCGGTCAGGCGCCTCGCTACGGCACCGAGCGAGGCGGCAGCGAGCAGGACGCCGATGAGGGAGAAGAGGCGCCCTGGCGCGTACGAGGGCCCCGTGAACAGCGTCACGGCGGCTGTGAGCGCTGGGTAGAGCGGCGGGTAGTTGGCGACGACGTGGGGCGGCACCGTGAGGTCGGGCGGGTAGAGCGGCTGGCCGTCGAGCAGACGGCGCGCCTGGTCGAGCAGCGGGCCCTCGCCGTAGTCGAGCGGGAACGGGGTGCCGATCGCTGTGACCGAGCGCACGAGCCATGGGCCCACCGTGAAGGCGCCCACGGCGGCGATCACCAGCGCGAGGAGGTAGTGGCGCAGCCCGTGTCGTTCGGTCGTCGAGTGGGAGAGGGGGACAGGCACGCCGCGAGAGTCGGTCCACGCGGCTTACGGGTCAACCCGCTCGCGGCACAGCTCGATCAGTGTTCTTGAGACTCGATGCGCACCAGCTTGGTCTCGAACTTCTTCTTGGTCTTGTCACCGACGTGGCGCCACTCGAAGGTCAGGTGGTTTCCACCCTGGCTGGCGCGGCAGATGAAGTAGCCCTTCTCGTCGGGCGGCTCGCACGAGACCGCCATCCGAAGCGGGTCCACGGCGGGCAAACGGTCGATCTTCTTACCCTTCTCGAGATCGGCGACCGAGTACTTCATCGTGCTCGAGACCGGCTTCTCGTTGTCGACCGTGTAGAGCTTCCAGTGAAAGGCCTTGTAGGCGAGCTTCGCCAGCGCCTTGCCGTTGCCGGACCGGCGCGCACGGTCGTAATGGAGCATCCAGTCAAGGCCGCTCCGGTCGCAGGGGAAGTCGTTCACGAGCGCACAGCAGTCCGACGCGTATTCGCCGGCGCTCCCTTCGGCGTTGCCGGCGCCGTCTTTGTCGTAAGCCTCGCGCGAGATCTTATGCTCTCGGTAGCGGCACCCTCCACCCGAGCCGGCTTCCTCGGCGAGGAGGACGTGTGTGTCGGTGTTCTTCCCGCCGTCGAGGTTGTCGGTCTGCATGTGCTCGACGTCGATGACGCTGGCCTTGCCGTGCACTTTCTCGTTGGCGTAGTCGGTCACGTCCTTACGAGCGACCTCCGGGACCTTCTCCAGGTCCTGAATGGTCCGAGGACCCTCGGTGACGAAAGCAATGGCGGTCAAGGCGGCGGCGTAAAGAAGGTTCATCGGGACTCCCTGTAGATGGCGGATGCGGCTCGAACCACCGGCGCAGTAGACCGGCAGCAAGGCAGAATGTCGATCTTGCTAGCGAGCGGCTGGCCCCCTCGAAACGACACCGTGCCCCGTCATCGGCGAAAAGTCCTGAGCAGCGCGCCCAGGTGCCGGGGCGGCAGTCCCGACTGGGGCGTTACCGTCAGCGGCTCGAGCGGTTCGGGGACGCTGGTGTCGTTCGGGAGGCGGTATCGCAACAGCCGGGGCGTGCGGCGATCGGCGTCCGGGACTAGCAGGAGCCGGTCCGCGGGGACCCAGAAGGGCGATCCGAGTTCGAAGGCGGCGCTCTCGATGCCGAGGTCCGTGGCGTCGCCGGTGTCGAGGTCAACTCGGATGAGCCGGTCCCGCGAGCCGGTCCCGAGGTCGCCGAAGACCGGCACGAGAGCGGTCGTCTCGCTCAGGAGCGTCGTCCCGAAGGCGAGCGCGTCGCCCGCGAGCGATTC
Organism: Myxococcales bacterium; assembly: GCA_018780435.1. Taxonomy (GTDB): domain Bacteria; phylum Myxococcota_A; class UBA9042; genus SXOO01. The sequence goes on along the minus strand of JADMJS010000014.1, from coordinate 21,936 downwards.
CGCATCCCATCGCGCCGAGACGGTCGCGTCCGATTCGCCGACCGATACGACCAGGAGCGCAGACCGATCGCGCCGAGGTGGCTGTTGAAAGACGCCTGAGCAGACGACCACGACCGCGCCCGCAGACCTCCGCGTGACACTGCCGCAGTTCGTCAGCCCTTCGAGCGCCACCGATGCCACGACCTGGCGCGCCGACGCATCGACGACCGCAAGCCGTCCAGGTCCGCCCTGGGCGAAGTCACGGCTCAAGTGAGCGAGCCCGACGGCGACGCGATCGTCCGCGACTGGCGCCATCGCCGACGGCTTCGGATCGAAGCCGCTGTCCGCGAGGGCCTCGAGCCCGATTCGGGCCACGGGCGCGGGTGGCGTCCCACTCAGAATGAGCACGTCGCCGCCACCATCGAACGGCTCCTGGCCGGGTGAGGGGTTCTGGGCGCTGCGAGTCACGAGCAGCTCGCCAAGGACCGTCAACGCGTCATGCGGATTCGACGCGAACCCGGTCGCGACACTCGTCTGCGCAACGGCGTTCGTCTCGGTGTCGATCCACGTCAGGACCGCGTTCGGATAGCGGTCGATGAGCAGCAACCGGCCGTCTGGGGAGGGGTGGCTCGGGAGGACGACGTCGCCGGAGAGCGCTGTCACGACCCCCGCTGACGCCGAGCCGCTGTGGAGGAGGGGCTCGACGCACAAGGTGCCGTCGCGATTCAGGAGCGCGACGCTGGTCGATGCGTAGTCCGTGGCGATGAGCGCGAGCGAGCAGTCCTTCTCATCACCACGCACCGCGTCGAGAGCGACCTCCTGGCAGCCGAGGAGCAGCATCGCGAGGGCTAGCGCACCCGGTCGCGTCACGGGGCCCCCTCGCTGCCGTGGGTGGCGCCCCGGCCCGACGCCCGAGTGGATGCGCCGAAGGCTTGCCAACGCACGCTGGCCATGGCCTGAAAGCCCGGGAGGGGATACCCGATGACGTCCTGAGACGTCGTTCCAAGTACATTCTTGAAGTCCACTGACACGTCCAGCTCCTCCCACAGCGTGGCGCCGACGCCGACGCCGAGCCACAGCCGCGGCTCCAGCAAGGTGCTGTTGGCCGCGTCGACGAAGTTCCCGTCCATCGTCTCGAGCTCGCTGCTCAGCCGGAAGGCGCCCCAGTTGGAGCCCAAGCGGGAGCGGCCCTCCACACGAAGAAAGCCCTTCCACCGCGGGCGGTTGGGCAAAGACTTACCGCGCTCGGCCGCGATCTCGGACGTATTGATGGCGTCGAGGAAGGTCCCGGAGAGGCGAGCGCCGACCCATGGGCTGTCGAGGCTGATGCCCAGCTCGACCCCGGCCGTACGCGACGAGGAGACGTTCTCGGCATGGGCGACGGCCTGGCCGTTCTGCACGAGCACGATGAGGTCCTCCGCGAACGACAGGAAGCCGAAGAGCTCGGCGGCGAGGCGGATCGGGCGCTCCTCTGTCCCATAGGGATCGGGCGACCAGGCTATTCCGAAGTCAGTCGCGATCGCCCTCTCCGGACCTAAGGTCGGGTTGCCGAGAACGGCGCCAGTGTTGCCGAAGAGCTCGAAGAGCGAGGGCATACGTAGGCTGCTCGCCGCACTCGCACGGAGGGAGACGCCGGTCTCATGCCGCCACAGCGCTGCCACGCGCCAGGTAGCGGCCTCGACGTGGCTGGCGTCCGTGAAGCGCGCTTCACCCGGCTCCACGTTCCGAGCGACCACGTCGTTTCGGGTCATCTCGGCCCGAGCACCGACGACGAGCTCCAGCCCTAGGTCGTCATGGCTCCAACTCAGCTCGCCGCCGACAGTGCCCGAATCGCGAGCCGATTCGCGACCGGTTACGCCCAGGCTCGATGGGGTGAACGACTCGTGCCGATAGTCGCCCAGGAGCCGCATCGTGACGCGCTGCTCGTCGTCTTCGCCGATGGGGAACACACTCCTCAGGAGCGCACGGGCGCCGATGGCCCAGAGCCGATCCCGCGTCGCTTCGGGCACGGCGAGGCCCAGCTCCCCAAGGGGGTCCTCGAACGAGAGGCGCGACACGGAAGTCCAGGGGGTGAGCGTCACTGTCGTGCGCCATGGGCCGAGCTCCGTCGTAGATATCGAGGCCCCGGAGATGTTTCGGAGGGTCTCGAGGCGGGCGGAGCGCGTCGGAAAGAGCCCGAGCCCCGGTAGGCCACTTTCGCGGGCGACAAAGTGGTTCGTCGAGCGGAACCGAATGGGGCCCACCGACACGTGCCCCCGAGAGAGGACGGAGATCTGGTTGAAGTCGGCGTTTTCGCGCGTCACTAACGTATCGTCGTCGGTCGCCGGTCCTCCGAAGAGTGTCCCGCCGTCGTCGACGTAGTCGAAGTCGCCCTGACTCCCGAGGTAATCGACGGCCAAGGCGACCCCGCCACGACGACTGCCCCACGAGGACCACATCCGCGCGAGCCGCGTCCCGAAGGAGCCGCCGCCGGCTTCGAGCTCGAGCGCCGCGCCCCGAACTTCGCGGGTCTGAAGGGCGACGGCCCCGCCGATCGCGCTCCCACCGAGATCGAGTGGTGCCATCCCCCGATAAATGTCCACGCGTTCGAGGGGGCCGAGCGACAAGAGCGAGAGGTCCACAGGGCCCCCGTCCGCCGTGTTGAGCGGGATGCCGTCGAGGGTTACCTGCACCTGCTCCGCGCTTGAGCCTCGGACGCTGACCGATGCGAAGCTACCGAGTCCCCCGAGCTGTGACACCCGCAACGACGGTGCTTCGTCGAGCACCGATGGCAAGTCCTGTAACGCGTCTTCCGAGAGTTGGGCGCGATCCAGCGTCGTCGTCGCGGCCGTGCCATCGAGACGGCGCTTCGCACGGACGTCAATGGCCGGCACGTCGAGTGGACGCGGCTCCCCCCCTGGCGGCGCGGCAATGACGCCGGCGGCGACGCCGTGGACGAGGAGCCATGGCAGGCCTGGGATCACGGGGCCGTGCTGAGCCGGGCGACCGCGTCGAGGTCGAAGCCGCCTGATCCGAACGTCGGCGTCGGATCATAGATTGGCGCACCGAAGCTGTCCGAGGTCTGACCGTCGCCGACGATGTCGATGATTCGGACGTAGCGGATGGCGTCTAGGTCGACGAGCTTGAGTTGAACGGCCGACGCGGAGCGTAGCCATTCGAGGTCGAAAGGTGTTCCGTATCCCAGAGGATGCTTGCCGGCGAGCCCGCCGATCCAGGTCGAGTCGTGGTAGCCGTAGGGCGAGACCGGCTCGGTCCCGAGGTAGCGGCTCGCGAATCGCTCAAAGTGAACGCCGTCGCTCGACACCTCGACAAACGCCAGCTCATAGAACTGCAGGAACGCGTTCTCGAAGACGGCGAAGTCGGGGCCGCTCTCGTCCCGAATCGGCGGCTCGAAGGCCAGCGTTACCTGCCCGCCGTTGCCAAGGACGAGGGTCGCGAGCGCGTCGTCGCCGGCGGGGCCGAGCGCCTCGTCCGGGAGACGCCACGTCTCGTCGACCCCGCTCCCATAGACGACGGAGACCACCTCGTTCGCCCAGCCTTTGATGGCGGGATCCGACGGGGCGACCGCGACATCGGCCGCCGACGCGTAGCCGTCAGCGATCTCGATGGTCGCGCTGGTCACTGCGGTGGCGACGGCGTCGCAACCGACGCTGCGCGCATGGACAAGCGCGGGGCCAAGGGTGGTCGGGAGTATGAGCGTTGGTCCCGCCGCCCATGCCGGCGCTTCATCTGGGTGCAGCGTCAGCGCGACCTCGGTCCCCTCTGTGGCCTCGAAGGGTAGGGAGGTCCCCGGTGGATATCGATCGAGCTGAGGGAAGCTCGGGGCGAGGCAGGGGGGAAGCTCGACCGGCGTCAACGGCACGTCCTCGGACACGGCGTCGCTGTTTGCGCCGTCGTTCTTGGCCGGGTCGGTGTCGATGTGCTCCACATCGGTCGCGGTGCCGAACGCGCCGTCGGCCGTCGGCGCCGTCACATCGGCGTCGTTCGGGTTGCTTGCCGTGGACTCGGTCGCGGCCTCACAGGCCGTGGCGAGAAAGGCGGTCGTCACCGCCATGAAGCGTCGGATGGCCGCGTGTGAAGGCACTGCCGGGAACGCGCTACGCGCCGTCGGTTCGTTGCGAACGGATCCCACCATTCGGTGCTGAGTCGCCATCGTCTCGTCGCTCCATCGGCCCCACCGGGGGCCTTCTAGTCGCAGAGACGTCGGCGCGCTCGGTCCAAGACAGGACGTCGCAAGCCGACCTTCGTCCCCGCGGACGAGATGCGCACTAGGCGGATGAGAGGACGTGACCGCAACGGCGGTCATGCTCCTCTCGCCCTCCCACGAGGCATCGAGGTCACATCGTCACCCCCGGATTTCTCCCAGGGGCGAATGCGGGCAGGTCTTCGGACTTGCGAGCACGGCGGCCGGGGCCACCACCTACCATCCACCGCTTCCCAGCTCGGAGGCCGCTGCTTCCTTCCGTCGTCGTTCGTCGCGTGATCGAGTGGGCGCGGAGTCACGTGCCTGCGGTCCGTCCTCACGTGGCGTTGCCACGCTTGGGGCGTCCCGCGACGCCGTCCTCGCACCCGTTCGACCTCGCTCAGACCGGCTCCGTCCGAAGATTCAGCGGACTTTTATGGCCAGTGCTTCCGGGCGTCGCGTTGCCTCGACGTGACCGGGTGGAGTTCGTTCTCGCTTACCGCTGCGGGGCAGTCCCGGATTCAAACCGGGTTCCCTTTCAAGACGACACGTACGTCGCCACCAGCATCCGGCGCACCGTAGATGCCCACCGCCGCCGCTGTCAACGTCAAGTCGCGGCCGGTGGACCTCCCCGGACCTATGGGGTTTCCCAGAAAAAGTTTGATGACGGCCGTCTTCATTCGATGCAGAATACCTTCACGACATTTGGATGTGGGCCGATGAGCGACCTCAAAGGAGCCTGAGGAACACGGCGCGAGCAGCGCACGTGGATCAATGGCGACATACGCCGCCCCCTGCATCCCGTGGGCGCCACGGGGTCGGAGGCGACGTCACTAGTTAAGAGCGAAGAGGGACAGGACTATGGTTTGGATCGACGACGGCCTGCTGGAGCAACCCACCGTGATTCATGACGATGCGAGCGATGGTGACTCAACAAGCGCTGCAGGCCCCGTGGACGAGGCCTGCCTCCGAGACTTGGCCCAGGATCTCGGGGGCGACCTCGAGGAGCTGCACGCGCTGGTGACCATCTATCTTGATCAGAGCGCCACCCGTGTGAAGTCAGCTCGGTCGGCTTGGGCCGGTGGTGACGCCAAAGGTCTCCAGTACGTGCTCCACGATCTCAAGTCGTCGAGCGCCATGTTCGGGGTCTTTCATGTGTCGCGGCTCGCGGCGGGGTTGGAGAACGCTATTCGCCACGGCGACGTGCTCGAGAAAGACATCCGCGCGCTAGAGACCGCCTTTTCTGAGGCCGCCGTCGCGCTACCGGCGGCGTGCGCACGCCTCTCGCCCGCGTGAGCCTGAGCGCCCGCGGGGCCTTGTGGCTCGCGCGTTGAGGAACTGAATGCGGACAGGAGTCGTACACGTGCGGTACCGCCCAGTGCCATAGCGCCGGGCCCTGGCGATCCCGGAGCTCCCGTGTCCAGAGAAGCAGTAGACCGAATCGCGACGCTTCACCGCGACGCAAGTGCTGCCGGGCGAAACACCTACGTTGATCCCGCGACCGGCTTCAACGTGTTCACGGAGCAGTCCCACCTGGATCGGGGCTATTGTTGCGGAAGTGGCTGTCGTCACTGCCCATTTGGCCATGCACGAGTGCCGGATCGGCTGCGAACGGCTCGTGGGCACGCACGCACCCAGGATCCGAGCTGATTGATTCGGTCATGAAGAGGTAGACCTGCCTAGAGCTTCCGCGTCACCCAGGCAGGGACCCGATGCCTGGAGCCCCTTCTACGGTCAACGGCGCCGCGCCAGATCGTCCGAGGGGGCCCTCCCGAACCACGCAGAGTAGAGGCGTGAGAAGTACGCCGTGCTGAGCCCGACGTCCGCGGCGACTTCGGACACCGTGTCCCGGGCCCCCGACGTGAGTAACCGATGAGCGGCAGCCATCTTCTCGGCTCTGAGGAACTCGGACGGCGAACGTCCTGTGAGACGCCGGACGTCCCGTTGTAGCTGCCTCCGGCTTGTGGCGAGCGCCGCTGCAAGCTCGATGACACCGAAGGCACTGTCGGCGAGGTTGTCCGACAGTACCTTCTGCATTCGTGCGAGCTGACGTTGACTCGCCAGGTCGAGCGTCGTGGGGTCCACGACCTCCCCAGTGGTGAGCGAGTCGAGCTCGGCCTCGTCATCGAGCTCGAGCGGCCCTCCCTGTGCGGCTGAGGTCGGTTGCAGCGGTGCGTTGGGGACAGGGTGGGTGTCGCTGCTGATCCGGCGACGCCGGGTGGACAAGAGGCGTTGGACCCGCGCGAGGAGCTCGCGTGGCCTTATGGGCTTGGTCATGTAGTCGTCGGCGGCTTCGAGCCCGGCGACGCGGTCATCCTCGGCGACCTTCGCCGAGACCAGGATGACCGGGATCGCGGCGAGCTTGACGTCGGCACGGAGCCGGGCGCACAGCTCGAGCCCAGTCATCCCCGGCATCATGACGTCGGAGACGATGAGGTCGGGCGGCGAGAGCACGGCGGACGCCAGCGCCGCCTCTCCATGAGACGCTTCGCGCACGGCGTACCGCTCCGACAGGTGCAGCGCGAGAAACGCTCGCATGTCGGGATGGTCCTCCACCACGAGCACCGTCGGCCGGATCCCGTCCTCGGTGCGGGCGAGCGGCACCGACACGGTGGGCGCGATGTCCGCCTCTGACTGCAAAGGCGAGGTATCGACGTCGTCGAGCGTCAAGTGGGCGGCGCCTCGAGGCAGGGTGAACCAAAAGGTGGAGCCTTCACCGACAGTGCTACGGACGCCGACCTCGCCGCCGTGGAGGTGAACGAGCTCCTGCACGAGCGCGAGTCCGATTCCGACGCCATCGTAGCGTCGAGAGTCGCCGCGATCGACTTGGAAGAAGCGTCCCCAGAGCTTAGGCAGGACGGAGGCGGGGATGCCGATCCCGGTGTCTCGCACCTCGACCCGAACGAACCCGTCCTCGACCTCGATGCCCGCTCCGTCCTCCGAATCCGAGACTGCCGGTAACGTCAGGGTGACCGTGATCGTCCCCGCTTCCGTGAACTTCAGCGCGTTGCCGAGTAGGTTCGTCAGCACCTTGTCGATAAGGTCCCGGTCGAAGTAGAGCGGGCATGAACCTGATTCGCGCTCGACCGCGAGGACGAGGCCTCGAAGCTCCGCCGCCGGTCGGAAGCGGTCCGCGAGCTCGTCGATAAAGGCGCCGAACTCCCGACGGCGCACCCGAATTGGCAAGGTCCCGGCCTCCAGCCGGGAGACGTCAAGAAGTTGTTCGCTGAGCTGATCGAGCCTCGTCACGTTGGCCAGCACCATCGCGAGACGTTTCTGCGCAGGTACGTCGAGTGAAGGCCCTATCGTGCGCGCCAGGTCTTCGAGCGGCCCCGCCACCAGCGCGAGTGGCGTTCGGAGCTCGTGGGAGAGGTCTGCGACGAAGCGCGTCCGTACGCGATCAACCTCGGCGAGGCGCTCGGACTGAGCGAGGATCTCGCGACCCCGGCGGGCCAGATCGTCATTGGCAGCGGCGAGATCCGTCGTTCGCCTGGCGATCTCGAGCTCGAGCGCCGCACGTGCTCGCTGCTGCCGCCGGGACCAGAACAGGGTCCCGAGGAGCCCGAGGGACGCCGTGAACAGCGCGACGCTGACAGGGAACCACGCCGTCTCGACGAAGGTGGGTGCCCGGTCGATGGTGAACCGTAGGGGAGTCGCGCTCCATCGGCCTCCGACGCCGGCTTGGACTTCGAGCAGCCTCGGGCCAGGCGGGAGCCCGAGCCAACGAGCGCTTCGTTCGGCGGTCGGAGCGCTCCATGGCCCGCCATCGAGTCGGTGCCGGAAACGGATATCTTCCGCATGCCGCAAATCGGGTGCAGTCCAGGTGATCGCCAGCGCATGCTGACCCGAGTCGAGCCGCAACACCCCTTCGGCGTCGAGCGAGGCGACGGCCTCTTGACCTCCGACGAGGACCGACTTCAGCGTCACGACGGGGTGTGCAGGCGCCGCGACGTCCCTTGGGTCGACACGCACGACCCCGTTCTGAGTTGCGAACCACAAGCGGCCCTGGGCATCTCGGACCGCGCTTTGGGGCAAGCCGCCGTTACATTCTCGGTTGGCCATGCCATGACGCTCGTCGTAGCCCACGGCGAGCACGGTCGGCTCCTCTCCGTCGAGGACGGCAGACGCCATGTCGCGTCGTATCCAGGAAATGCCGCGATTGCCGCTGAGCCAGAGCCGGCCCATGTCGTCGGGGAGGACCGCGTGTACCGTGTCGTCCTTGAGACCGTGCTCAAGCCCAAGGCAACGTGCGGGTCCACTCCCGTCGCTCCACCGGCACAAGCCGCCGTCCTCCGTCCCGATCCAGATGACGCCCCCGGGTTCGGGGTAGACGCTACGAATGCGATCGCTGCTGAGCCCATCGGCCGTTCGGATGTGGCGTACGGCGTCCACCCGGTTCCCGGTCATCCGGACCCTGACGAGTCCATGATGCGCCGTGGCGACGTAGACCGCGCCGTCGGCCCCTTCAACGGCTGCGCGCGCGTCTCGAACCGGGGAGCCCGCGTCGTCTCGGACCTCGGTCCACGCTTCCGCGCCGGCGACTCGGCTTCGAACCCAAAGCGCGTCCCGGCCGTTCACCCAATGGTCGAGGCCCCCAAACCACGTGCTCTTCTGTCGATCGACGAGCAAAGGGACGAGGAATTCGTCGTGTCCCCCTGGAATGGGCTCCAGGAATCCGTCGCAGCGCTCGCCTGCGATCGAACAAAGCTGAACGTTGGTACCGACTTGGATCTCCATCTCTCCAGAGGGACCCACGACACCTTCCACCATCCCGAGCACGCCGGGAGCCGAGCCGTCCGTGCGCGTCATCGAGAAGGTCACGGCGCCCGGGGGCTCCGTTCGGTAGAGGCCTTCGACCATCGAGCCCATCCAAAGTTGGCCCTGGTGATCGACCAGTACGGACTCCACAGAGGGCCGTCGCCAGTGTGCTGGCGGTGGGAGCGTCACAAAGGTGCGCGGCCGCAGACGGATGAGCCCGTCGCCTCCGGTCGCGACCCACACACTGCCGTCGGGGGCGGGCAGCGCGCCGAGGATCTCGTGTCCACCCTCCCACACCCGTTCGTAGCCTCGGAGCAATCGACTTCCCGCGGCGCGCCACGGCCACACGTTCCCCATATGGGCCGTCACGAAGCAGTGCAGGTCTTCGGCGGGCACGACCGGTCGCGCGACATCGCCCTCGATGCGCCACCACCCGGAGCGGTCCCTCACCTCCACGATTCCGTCGGGACGCCGAGTCATTACGCAGAGGTCGGCGAACCGTCCCCCATTCTCCGGGCGAATGGTCCTCACGTGGTCGCCGACGTGAACCTCGAGCTCCGATCCTCCGACCCAAACTGCGTCGTCTACGACGCCGAGCACGTGAGTCTCGGTCGGCTTGCTGGACGGAGGGCCGCGCGTTTCGCCGGCGAGTGGGCGTGAGCGCGAGAGGCCCATCTCATCGCTCCCGGACCAGAACTCGCCCGTCGATGTGATGCCGAGCGTCGTGAGGGACACCCCAACGGGGCCCACGGGTGAGAGCGGCATGGCGCCCAGCCCGATCCAGCCGACCCTGCTACGCGCCCAGACCGCGCCGCCGGTCGCGACGAGCCCGAGCACGGGCGCCGAGAGGCCGACCCCGGGCGAGTAGATGTGCATTTCGCCGTCGAGCCGCACGAGGTCGCCGCCCTCGCTGGCGGCCCACACCTGGCCAGCGCGGGTCGTGGCGACTTGGGTGAAGCGATTGGACGGAAGTCCGGGGTGGGTCGAGCGCCGCCGGACCTCGAAGTCATGGCCGTCGAAGTTGACCAGTCCGTCGTAGGTTGAGAGCCAGAGTGAGCCGTCCGGCGCCAGGGCGAGATCGGTCAGGTGATTCAGTGGCAGCCCGTCGTCGACGGTCCAGCGATCGACGAGGAGGTCCGCCGAGAGTGCCGGCGTCGTGGTCCTGGCCGACGCGGAGTAGGCTCCCAGCGTGATGCACGCGAGCAGCAGCACCGGCATTGCTTGAAGCGCGACGCGTTCGTTTGACCTCGTGATGTGGCTCGACACGCGGAGCGCTCCTCCCTGGGGAGCTCGGGGCGCCGAGCTCGGACGCGCTGGCGCCCGAGCCGGACGTGCCAGTCGACGTGCACATCGTCAAGGCGGAGTCGTGAGATGTCGCGCATTGGGGACGTGCTTGGCCCAGAGTAGCAAGCCAAAGTCCCACGCCGTCATGCGCCGACCGAGCGCTTAGTTCAGCGAATGAGGCCGTTGAGTTGGAAGCCGGTGACGGTCTCGGTCTTGCCCGTCCCGAGTGTGAGGAAGGTCACTCGACCGCTCGGGTGATCTTGCGAGATGGCGAGCCGGTCGCCGACCTGAACGGCATGCACCGGCGGTGAGCCGAGCCGGATGGACCGGATGGCGAAGCTCCCGAGATCGATGTCGATGAGCGCGTTCTCACCGGACGTCTCGGGGTTCGGGAGCAAGACGAAGCCGCGGCCGCCGTCCGGAGTCAAGAGGACGCCGAGCGGCGCGACCGTGGTCAGCTCGAGTTTGGCGTATCCCGACGCGATGTCGACGACCGAGAACCCATGAGCGCGGTCGATGTCGGCGGTGAGCTGGCTGGCCGACGTCGTCACCTCGGTGTTCATCCAGCGGTCGTGCAGCACCACGGCGCGTTTGCCGTCCGCGCTGGTCTCGACCGCCTTCACGCCCTTCTCGAGCGCGACGACGCGCTGCGATCCCGCGTCCATGTCGAGGAGGACCAGCCATTCGTTCCGGGGCCCGACGATGGTCGGTGGCCCCCCTTCCGGATCGGGGATCTCCTTGGATTGAACACTCGTATAGAGAACGGCGTACTTCCCGTCGGGCGTCATCGTGGCCTGGCCCGCGGGCAGCTCGCCCATGTCGAGGACCGTGACTTGGTCCGGGGTGTCGAGGCCGAAGCGCACGACTTCCGACGTCGCCCGGAGCACCGCGACGACCTCCGTCTCGTCCGGCGAGAGGTCGATGTCGGTCGGCGGCGAGCTGGTTGGGACGAGCGTCGCCTCTTGCGTCGTCAGGTCGATGAGCCGCACCTCGTCCGCGGCGGGACGGCGCACGATGGCCGTGGTGCCGCGGGCGACGAGGACTTCGCGGTCAAGCGCGCTCTCGAGCGGATCCGGGCTCACGGCCACGGGCGGCGCGAAGGCGTCACCCTCGAGCGAAGCGACGTCGATGACGGACACGCCGCGCTCCGTGACGACGTACGCGCGGTCGCCGTCGAAGCTCACCGAGAGGGGCCTGAAGCCGACACCGACCGTGAAGACGGCGAGCTTGCCGGCTTCGAGTCGCACCACGCGCACCTCCTGCAAGCTCCCGATATCGATGGGTTCTCCGGCGCTCGGGGCGTACCACGCGACCGCGCTGCGGCTGTCCGGCGAGACCGCGAGGCGGTTCACGGCGGCGCCCGCGTCGAAGGTCGCGATCGCCGGTTCGGCGTCGGCTTCGGCCTTCGAGATGACGGAGATGTCTTCGGAGCCCGTGTTGGTCACGACCACGCCGAGGTCGTCGCCGCTGCCGAACGTCGCGATCGAGGTCGGGTCGAGGCCCACCTCGAGCAGGTCGAGCTCGAGCGAGGCCCCGTCGATCCGTACGACGGCGTCGAGTCGAGCGCTGGAGATGAAGACGTGGGAGTCGCCGGCTGCCGGGCCGGGCAGGGTGGCGGCCTGTTCGTCTTCGGGTGGAGGCGGCTCCTCCCCATCAGTGGCGTCCGCGCCGTCGCCCCCATCGCCTGCGCCGGAGCCGTCGAACCCGTCGGTGCCGTCGGTCATGGCGCTCCCCGACGAGGCCCCCATCGACTCGCTAGCCCCGCAGCTCGGTAGCGTGACGGCGGCGAGCGCGATGGAACTACAGAGGATCCAGGGTTTCAGTCGTTCGAGTCTCACCAGATCACCCCCACCCCGAGCCGGTAGCTCGGCCCATGCACCGAGACGACACCGAGCGGCAGCGACGCCGCGCCACCCGGTTCATGGACGAAGTCGAAGTCCGACCGCCACGAGTAGCCAATCGCGACTTCGACCGAGAGCGCGAGCGTCCCGATCAGCGCGTTCGGCAAGGTTCGCAGCTCCACTCCTCCTTCGGCGAGGACGGCCACCGCCCAGGCCACCTCGTCGATGTCCGCACCCGCGATCGTGAAGGTCGCCCGGCTGGCCCCGACCGAGCCGATGACGAAAGGCCGCACCCACGGGAGCACCGGCGTGTGCCATCGGACGAAGGGGCCGAAGTCGAGGACGCCAATGGAGGCGTCCATGCCGAGCAGGTTGTTCTTGCCGAGCGGGGTGACGCCCCGCACCTCGGCCCCGAGCAAGAGCCCGGACACCAGCTCGGCGCTGAACGCGAAGCGCGGCGTGAAGGCGGTCGAGCTCGCGGCGGCCATGACAAAGCCGTCGCCGAGCCCCTCGAAGGCGCCCGCGCCGACATCGAGGCGCCACTCGCGGCGCCAGACGGGGTCGGCTGGCGTGACGGGCTTCTCTTCCGCCTCAGGCGGATCGTCCTCGAACCCTTCGGGTGGACGCGGATACTCGCCGGGCCGAGCGCGAGGGCGCGGATCGGCCGACGCAGGAGGCGCGGCTTCGTCCTCGACGGGGGGCGGGCTCGTGGGCGTCGTGTCCACCGCCGGTGGTTCGGTGCTAACGAGGTGGGTGAAGAACAAGAGGCTGAACAGGCTGGCGTTCATCGGTCAGCCTCCTCACCCAGGATCGACAGCCAACCCGCGGACTCCAGGCGCTGTGGCGCCCTCGTGACGTCCGCCGCGTCGTAGAAGGCGAAGGTGCCAAGGCCGTCCGCCGAGAGGAGCGCGACCGAGCTGGTCCCGGTGATGGGCAGCATGCCCGTGATGGAGATGTCGACCTCGGTCTCGAGCGTGGTCCCGGACGCGATGTCGAGGGTTGTGAGCCGCTGCGTCATGCCCTGCGTGAGCACCACGAGGTCCGTGAGGTCGTCGCTGAGCGCCGTCCCGAGCAGGTGGTCGGACGTCGTGAAGGGGACCAAGTCGCCCGTGACCGGGTCGAGCAACGTAATGTCCGGTCCACCCGTATCGGAGTGCATGACCACGAGGCGCGTCCCGCCCGCCGCGGCCGTGACGTCGAGGATCGGTGCACCGAGCGACGACGTCTTGATCGCCTTGGTCTTCTTCGTGGGCAGCTCCGAGAGCGCGACTCGGTGCAGCACGTTGCGGCCGCGCGTGAAGAGCACCAATTCCTCGCCCGTCACGCCGTCGATCACGAGGCCGCCGGCCGGCGCATCGTCGACGGGGTAGTACTTCGACTCCGCGGTCTCCGGGTCGATGAGCGTGAACCCTCCGGAGTTGCGGCTGAGGGCGACGATCTGCGCCCCGAGGGGCCCGTCGGCCGAGAGCAGCAAGATCGACGACAAGAGGCCGCCCGCCGTGAGCTGGTTCAGGACCGGTCGAGCAATGCCGTCGTCGGCATCGGGGAAGCGTAGATGGATGACGTCCGAGCCCGAATCGGCGCGTACGAAGACGTCGAGGTGGTCCGCTGACTCGCGGAATACCGACTCCACCGGCGTGACGGTCGGATCGCCGTCGGCGGCGAGCGGGATGGTCCGTAAGGTCCCAGCGGCAAAGTCCTCCACCGGGACGGCCGCGAGGTGGCTCGCCGAGCGAAAGAGGGCCAATCGTCGCCCCGCTGCGCCATACGGTGGCGAGATGTCGACGCCGCGGATGGTCCCACCCTTCGATGAGAGCCCTCGTCGGGCCGGGTTGTCCCCGCCGGGCGCTTCTCGGAGGTCGACGAGCGCGACTTCGCTGGCGTTTACGAGCCCGGAGCCGCCGCCGCCGCGAGTGAGGATGGCGTAGGCGCCGTCCGGCGTTTGGGTGAGCGCGTCGAAGCGCCCGCCGAGTGGATAACGCGTGCTCCGGTCGGTCTCGAGGTCGACCTGGAGCAGCGTCGCGCCATCGGTCTCGAAGGCGAGGAGGGCCTTCGATTCGAGGCGCGCCACGGGTGGTCGTAGCTCCGCCGCGAGCGGAATGAAGCGGGGGCTCGCCGTTCGTGGTTCGATGACCAGGAGCGCGTCTCGCCCGCGCGCCTCGACCACGAGGTGACCGCCCGCGGTGCTTGGAGTCTGTAGTTCGAGCGCGTCGCCCCACGCGTCATCGCGGGTCTCGCAGCCGAGCAGTGCCCCCGCCAAGGCCGCCCCGGTGGGTAATAGTCGTCGCGCCCACGTCCGCCTTTGCCCGCGAGCTCGTGCTATCGAATCACCCATGTCGCCGCCCCCTCGTCGTCGTTTCTCGCTGATCGAATGACGTTCGGCCCTGAAGCCGCACCGCCCGGACGCGTCTAGCATCTTCTATGCCACGCGTCTCTCGCGTGGGCACAGCGCGTCTCCACGTTGGGCGCGTCGTGAGTGTAGAGAAATTCACCACTGTGGGGTGAGACGGCGATCCCGCTGCCCTGCTTTGCTCGACCGCGCCATGGTCGTGCCGTTGCCTCCCCTGCATGGGTTCGATACCGTCCACGCCAGCGCCCGGCGGAAGGGCCAGCGCATTCGACCCCGCCTGGAGCCCCCCAATGAATGTACTCGCCGCCGTCGCCTTGGAGACCGGAAAGCCCCTCAGTATCGAGACCGTACAGCTCGAAGGGCCCCGGGACGGCGAGATCCTAGTGGAGATCAAGGCCACTGGGGTTTGCCACACCGACAAGTACACGCTCTCGGGCGCCGATCCCGAGGGGCTATTCCCCACCATCCTCGGACACGAAGGAGCGGGGGTCGTCGTCGAGGTCGGCGCGGGGGTGAAGTCCCTTCGTCCCGGCGACCACGTCATCCCCCTCTATACGCCCGAGTGCCGAGAGTGCGACTACTGTCTCTCGAGAAAGACCAATCTTTGCCAGAAGATCCGGAGCACGCAGGGGCGCGGCCTCATGCCGGACGGCACCAGTCGTTTTTCGCTCGGCGGCAAGCCACTCCACCACTACATGGGCTGCTCGACCTTCGCGAACTACACCGTGCTCCCCGAGATTGCGCTCGCCAAGATTCGGCCGGACGCTCCCTTCGACAAGGTTTGTTACATCGGCTGCGGCGTCACCACCGGCATCGGCGCGGTCGTGTTCACGGCCAAGGTGGAGGCCGGGGCGAACGTGGTGGTCTTCGGCCTCGGCGGGATCGGCTTGAACGTCGTCCAGGGCGCGAAGATGGTCGGCGCGAACATGATCGTCGGCGTCGACTTGAACCCGCGGCGGGAGGCACTCGGCCGCCAGCTCGGCATGACCCACTTCGTGAACCCGAGCGAGGTGACAGGCGACCTCGTGGCTCACCTCGTCGAGCTGACCGGTGGCGGCGCCGACTACAGCTTCGAGTGCGTCGGTTCGCCGACCGTCATGCGGCAGGCGCTCGAATGTTGCCACAAGGGGTGGGGCGTCTCGACCATCATCGGCGTCGCCGCCGCGGGGCAAGAGATCTCGACGCGGCCCTTTCAGCTCGTCACGGGACGCGTCTGGCAAGGGTCCGCGTTTGGCGGTGCCCGCGGCCGCACCGACGTCCCGAAGATCGTCGATTGGTACATGGACAAGAAGATCGACATCGACTCCATGATAACGCACACGATGCCGCTCGCTCGGATCAACGAGGCGTTCGACCTCATGGCGTCGGGTGAGTCCATCCGCAGCGTCGTCCTGTTTTGAGCCCGTCCCCCGCGGGCCGAGGAGCTGCCCCATGACCATCGAGACTCGAAGCGAACACGCCTGCTTCGGCGGCCGAATGGGCTATTACACGCACTCGTCGACCGCGACCGGCACGTCGATGCGCTTCTCGGTCTACATGCCTCCGGCGTCCGAACGCGGGCCGGTCCCGGCGCTCTATGTCCTCGCGGGGCTCTCGTGTACCGAGGAGACCTTCGCGATCAAGGCGGGCGCTCAACGCTACGCGGCGGAACACGGGCTGGCGCTCGTGACCTGCGACACGAGCCCACGCGGGGTCTCGCTCCCCGGCGACGCCGACTTCTGGGACTTCGGCCAAGGGGCAGGCTTTTACCTCGACGCTACGGAAGCGCCTTGGTCGGGTCATTACCGCATGGGCACCTACGTGAACGAGGAGCTCCCGGCGGTCATCGAGGCTCACTTCCCCGTGCAGACGGATCGGCGCGGGATTACGGGGCACTCGATGGGCGGCCATGGCGCGCTGGTCACGGCGCTCCGAAATCCCGACCGCTGGCATTCGGTCTCCGCGTTCGCGCCCATAAGCAACCCGTCGGTGGTCCCCTGGGGCGAGAAGGCCTTCACGAACTACCTTGGCGAGAACCGGCAGCGGTGGGCCGAGTGGGACGCCGCGCTCCTCATCCGCCGCCGGCCCTATCCGGGGGCGTTGCTCGTCGACCAAGGCGACGCCGACGCCTTCCTGGAGAACCAGCTCCGGCCGCACCTCCTGGCCGACGCCGCCGCGGCCGCAGGTCAGACCCTGATGCTTCGCCGCCACCCCGGCTACGACCACTCCTACTGGTTCATCCAGAGCGTCGTCGCCGACCATATCGCCTTCCACGCCAAGCTCCTCGGAGGCGCATGACCTCGCGAATTCTCCCGTGAAACAGGTCATCGTCGCGTCGGCGGGCTCCTACGATGCATTGAAGCTCGAAGAGCGCGCGACGCCACAGCCGGGGCCCGGCGAGGTGCGGGTCGACGTGGATGCCATCGGCGTCAACTACGCCGATTGCCTCGTCCGAATGGGGCTCTACGCCTCGGCCAAGGTCTACGTCGGCTGGCCCATCACACCGGGTTTCGAGGTCGCCGGTCACGTCGGCGCGGTCGGGGAGGGTGTCGACTTCGCCGTCGGCACGCCCGTCATCGCGCTCACCCGCTTCGGCGCCTACGCAGAGCAGCTCGTCGTGCCCGCGCGTCAGGTCTTCCGGCGCCCCGATGTGTGGACCGCTTCGGAGGCCGCCGCGTTCCCGGTCGTGAACCTGACGGCTTGGTATGCGCTCAACGAGCTCGCGCCGCTCCGACCATCGCACCACGTCCTCGTCCACTCGGCAGCCGGCGGTGTGGGCGGGGCGCTGGTGCAGATGGCCTTGAACGTCGGTGCCCACGTCGTCGGGGTCGTCGGCGCTGGGGACAAAGTCGCTGTCGTCCAGTCCCTCGCCGCCGGTCGACCGGGGCGCCTCGATGTCGTCGACAAGTCCGCCGGAGACGCACGGGCGCTCTGGACACGCCTCGAAGCGCTCTCGCCTCGCGGCTACGACGTCGTGCTCGACGCGAACGGCGTCGAGACGCTCGGCCGGAGCTACTCGCACCTCGCCCCGGGCGGAAAGCTGGTCGTCTACGGCTTCCACACCATGTTGCCGCGCGCCCACGAGCGAGGTTTTCTGCGCCGCTGGGCGCGCATCGTCCTCGGCTTCCTCCGTACCCCGCGTTTTTCGCCGCTCGCCATGACGACCGAGAACCGCAGCGTCCTCGCCTTCAACCTCTCGTTCTTATTTGACGATCACGAGCTCATGGCGCGTGCCATGACCGAGCTCCTCGCTTGGCGCACGGCTGGCCTTCTCTCGACCCCGCCCGTGCGGACCTTTCCCCTCGCGGAGGTTGGCGAGGCGCATCGGGCGCTCGAGACGGGACGGACGGTCGGGAAGTTGGTCCTGCTTACGAGCTGAGCTGGGCGAGCGCCGGCACCCATGGAATCGCTTGTCTCGAGTCCATCACCCTGTGATGCTCCGACGGCCATGACGACTCCCGACGCCAACGTTCCCCCGAACCTCACCGCTTCCGTCGACGGCGCCATCGCGCTCCTCGAAGCGATCGCGGCTGACCGCGCGCTCCTTGCGAAGGTCGACGTCGACTCCCGTCGCCGGCTCCTTCAGGCGGCCGGGCAGGTGTCGCGGCCCGATGCGCTCGATCGGCGCCGGCTCAACAAGGAGAAGATGCGCGAGCGAAAGGCGCAGACGGCGGCCAAACACGAGCAGACGCTCGGTGAGACCGGGATCCGTCGCCTTCGCCGCGAGCCGGTCTTCACGACGCCGAACTACTTCCCGACCCTCGACGTCTCGACCGAGGAGCTCGCCCAGGCCGGGGAGTCCGAGCTGCCGGACGCGCCGTCGGTCATCGAGATCGGTGAGCCGCGCCACTGCTACGTGTGCAAGCAGTCATTTACGACACTCCACCACTTCTACGACCAGATGTGCGCTCCCTGCGCGGAGTTCAACTATCGAAAGCGCTCGGAGTCCGCGGACTTGCGCGGCCGGGTCGCGCTGCTGACCGGCGGGCGCGTCAAGATCGGCTACCAAGCGGGCATCAAGCTCCTCCGCGCCGGGGCGCACCTCATCGTCACGACCCGCTTCCCGCGCGATTCGGCGGCACGTTACGCCCAGGAGCCTGACTTCGCGGAGTGGGGGCACCGTCTCGAGATCTTCGGGCTCGACCTGCGGCACACCCCGAGCGTCGAGGCCTTCTGCAGTCACCTCCTCGCCACCCGCGACCGCCTCGACTTCATCATCAACAACGCGTGCCAGACCGTGCGCCGCCCGCCCGCCTTCTACCAGCACATGATGGCCCTCGAGCAGGGGCCTCTGGCCGAGCAGCCCGAGCCCGTCCGCCGCCTGCTCGGTGCCTACGAGGGCCTTCGCCGCTTCGCGATGCTCCCCGAAGCCGGCGCGGCTGACCTGATGGCGCATACGGACGAGACCCTCGGTCTCACGCAAGCCGCCGCGCTCTCTCAGGTGGCGCTGCTGCCGGACGATCGCCTCGAGTCCTCGGACTCGCTCTTCCCAGAAGGCCGGCTCGATCAGGATCTGCAGCAGGTCGATTTGCGCGATCGCAATTCGTGGCGGCTCACCCTGGCGGAGGTCTCTTCCGTCGAGCTCCTCGAAGTGCAGCTCGTCAACGCGGTCGCGCCCTTCATCGTCAACGCGCGCCTGAAGCCGCTGCTGATGCGCTCTGGAGAGTATGATAAGCATATTGTTAACGTATCGGCTGTGGAAGGTCAGTTCTATCGGCGCTTCAAGACGACCCGGCACCCCCACACCAACATGGCCAAAGCCGCGCTCAACATGATGACGCGCACGTCGGCCGCCGACTACCAGGTGGACGGCATCCACATGAACAGCGTCGACACGGGCTGGGTGACCGACGAGGATCCGGCCGAGATCGCCGCGCGGAAGGTCAAAGAACAGGGCTTCCATCCCCCGCTCGACATCGTCGACGGCGCCGCCCGCATCGTCGATCCCATCATCGACGGGTTCAACACCGGCAATCACATCTGGGGTCAGTTCCTGAAGGACTACCGCCCCACCGATTGGTAAGGGCCCGCTGTGCACCGTCTTCTGCTCACTCGGACGCTACGCCTTGAGCCGCTCTCGCAAGACGACGAGCGAGCTTGGCGAACCAATCGCACGGAGATCATGGCAGAGGCCTTCCCGCGGCTCGCCCTCCTCTTCGCTGTCGCCCCCTTGCTCTGGTGGCCCACGGATTCGTTCTTCTTCGCGGGTTTCCCGGACGCCATCGAGGCCATGGCCGACATGCGACTCGGGGCGACCATCATCTCCATTCTCGTCGTCGTGGGCTTCGTCGTCAGTGAGCGGGTTCGTCGTACACCACTCCTGACGGGCATCATCGCAGCGTTCTCCGAGGCGCTCCTGTGCGGCTGGTGTATGGGACGATCGGGCGGCCTCGATGGTCCCTTTCCCTATTACATGTACATCATCCCACTCGCGGGCTTCGCACTTCTGACGGAGCTCAACGTGCGCGCATGGGCGTCGCTTGGGCTTTCGGTTGCCTCATTCGGCGCCTACTTCGGCACTCGACCCGACGCGCTCGAGCACCCCCACTTTGGTGCGACTATCAGCTTCGCCGTCTTCTCCGTCGCCTTCGCCGTCTTCGTCGGCCATGGCATCTACCTCCTCGTTCGCACGAGTACGGTGCGTGGCTTGCGGCTCCGGCGCTTGACGGGCGAGCTGGAGGCTCGCGTCCTCGAACAGACGCTCGACCTCAGGACCCTCGCTCAACGTCTCGAGACGCTCCGCGAAGAGGAGCGCCAGTGGATGGCCCGTGAGATTCATGACGAGCTCGGGCAACAGCTCGCGTCGTTGCGGTTCGCCGCCGAGTACGCTCGAGGTCGGGTCGCTCAGAGCCCCACTGCGGGACTCCGCGCCATCGACGAGATCGACGGCCTCCTCGACCGGACCCGCGAGACCGTGCGGCGGATCACTCAGTACCTGCGTCCTCGCATCCTCGACGAACTCGGGCCCGTGGCCGCGATCGAGTGGCTGGTGAGCGAACAAGCGCGTCGATCGGGCCTCACGTCGACATGCGACGTACCGACGAGCTCCCTCGCCCTCACCTCGGACCAGGGCACGGCCCTCTTCCGAATCGTTCAGGAGCTGCTCACCAATGTCGCCAAACATGGTGGTGCGAAGCGACTCGACGTGCGACTGAGCGTCGGCCGCGATCCGACGAACCCGTCCGGCCCGGATGGCATCTCCATCGAGGTGGTGAACGACGGACGTTCGCTTCCGCCTGGCTCATCGGGCCGTGGGTCGGGAATGATCGGCATCCGTGAACGCATTTCCACCTTCGGCGGGTCCGTGCGCTGGAGCGAGCGGCCGGGCGGCGGCGTACGGGCGGAGATCTTCATGCCGATGGGGGCAGCGTGATTCGAATCATCATCGCCGACGACCACGCCATGTTCCGGCATGGTCTCCGGCAGGTCTTGGGCGATCAGCCGGACATGACGATCGTCGCCGAGGCCAGCTCCCTCGCCGAGCTGAGGTCGTGTTTGGCGACGCCGGCGGACATCGCCATCCTCGACCTGTCGATGCCCGACGTCACCGGGACGGAGCTCGTGACGGCGGTGGCGGCCGCGGCCCCTCACCTGAAGAAGATCATCCTGACCATGTACCCGGAGGACCAGCTCGCGCTGCACCTCATCGCCGCCGGCGCTTACGCGTATCTGAACAAGACGCGGCCCCCGTCGGAGCTGCTCCTCGCGATACGGAAGGCGGTCCGCGGGGAGCGCTATCTCACCGACACGCTGTCCGAAGTCGCCAGCGCCACGGCGCCCACGCCCAAGCTCCCGCACGAGACCCTGTCCTCGCGCGAGTATCAGGTCTTCCTACTCGTTCTTCAGGGCCGCAGTCCGCATGAGATGGCGACGGCGCTCGAGCTCGGTCCGAGCACCATCAGCACGCATCTCTCGGGCGTAAAGGCGAAGCTCGGCGTCTCGACCCTCTCCGAGATCCTGATCTACGGCCATCGCGTCGGCCTTCTCGGTTGATGCGCGCTCAGGCGGCCTTCACGGCCTGCACTTCGAGCTCGATCTCGACCTTCTCGCCGACGAGCACACCGCCCGCCTCGAGCATCTGATTCCACTTGAGCCCGAAGTCCGTTCGGTTGACTGACGTCTTGGCCGTGAAGCCGATGCGCTGGTTGCCCCACGGATCCTTGCCGACGCCGCCGCTCTCGCCGTCGAGGACGACGTCACGCGTCGTCCCGCGGATGGTGAGCTGCCCGTGGAGGCGGAACTTCTCATCGCCGAGCGTCTCGACCTTCGTACTCTGAAAGGAGAGCTTCGGAAACGCCGCCACATCGAAGAAGTCCGGCGATTTCAAGTGGTTGTCGCGGTCAACTACGCCGGTATCGATGCTGTCGGCCTCGATCTCGACCGCCACCGACGCCGCGGACAGGTCGCCATCGGCGCCCAGGATCGCTCCGCCGAAGCGCGTGAAGCGGCCGCGCACCTTGGCGAAGACCATGTGGCGAACGGTGAAGTGGACTCCCGAGTGCGACGCGTCGATGTTCCAGGTGCTGAGCGACATGGTGGGCCCTCCCAGGGCGTGAGTGAGA
>JADMJS010000212.1 GCA_018780435.1 Myxococcales bacterium | reverse complement strand
ACCCTTTGTTTGCACGGCGTCGGAATAGCACGAAAGCGCCACACGCCGCCAGAAGGAGGCCCCAGAGAATCGCCGAGGACCTGCCAGAAGGTGACGTCGCCGTCCCACAGCTCGGCGTCCCGGCTCCCGTGAGCCGACCGCCGAGGAAGTCGTCTTCGGGCTTCTTCGGGTTCGTCCCATTGTCGACCTCGTCGCCGTCATTGATGCCACCGTCGTCGGTGTCCGGGTTCAGCGGATCCGTCTTGTGGATGTTCAGCTCGATCCCGTCGTTGAGACGGTCGCCGTCGGTATCGGAGTCGTTCGGGTCGGTCCCAAGCACTTTCTCGTCGGTGTCGGGGATGGTGTCGCCGTCCGAGTCGAAGAGCACGTCCGTCTGCTTGTTCGGGTTGAACTCCGAGCACTCAAGGGACGCGTCGAAGCCTTCCGCGAGCTCGCACCCGTCAACGCACCCGTTCTGGTTCGCGTCCTCCTCGCCGTCCTCCTGACCGTCACCATCCGTGTCCGGCTTCTCCGGCTTCGTGGTGCTCTTCGGGCACTCGTCCGCTCGGAAGACGGCCCGGTTGGTGTCGTCTCCGAAGGTCAGCGTCAGCAGGATGGACTCGGTTCGGCCGTACTCGGTCCCGTCGTAGATGCCATCGCCATCGGTGTCCGTCTTGAGCGGATCGATGCCGAGCACCCCTTCGAGGCCATCGTGGAGCCCGTCATCGTCCGAGTCGGCGTCGAGGGGGTCGGTCCCGAGCTCCGCTTCCTGCTCATCCGAGAAGCCGTCGTTGTCGTCGTCGGAGTCCTCGCAGTTCCGGAGGCCGTCGCCGTCTTCGTCGACCACGTCTTGGATGACCTGTTGTTCGGTCTTCCCCGTCGGCGTCAGCTCCGACTTCGGGTCGTAGCCACAACGGAGCTCGACCACGTCCGGGATGGTGTCGTCGTCATCGTCGAGGTCGATACAGTCGATGAAGCCGTCGCCGTCGGTGTCCGAGAGTTGCGTCTGGCTCGGGAAGTCATCGCCGTTCTTGCCGTTGGTCCCGCAGAGTTCCTCCACGCCGTCGACGATCCCGTCGCCATCGCTGTCCACTCTGGCGCCGTCGCAGATTCGGTCGCCTGTCGGCTCCACGAGCGAGTCATAGAACACGAAGGTCGGCACGCTGAGCCCATCGAGCGGGTTCGACAGGCAGCGGAACTCGTCGCCGTCGTTGAAGCCGTCGCCGTCCGAATCGGCCCGCAGCGGCGAGGTCTCACCCACATCGACGCGGCCATTCAGGTTGGCGTCTTCGATCCCGTCCTGGAGGCCGTCCCCATCGTGGTCCTTGCGGAGCGGATCCGACGTCTCGCACGTGAGCGTCCCGAGGGTCACGTTGTAGCAGCTCCCCGCTTCGATACCGTCGGACAGTGCGTCCGCGTCGGTGTCGGGAGAGACCGGGTTGGTCTCGACTGCCACGTCATAGACGCCATTCAGGTTCGCGTCTTCCTCGCCGTCCGAGAGCCCGTCGCCGTCGGTGTCGAACTTCACCGGGCTGGTCTTGAGCTTGTTCGGGCCCTCGAGGGTGTCCGCCAGGCCGTCTCCGTCGTCGTCGACGTCGGTGCAGTTGAGCGTCCCGTCCGCGTCGGTGTCGTCGAGGTCGACGAGCGACGGCTTGTCAGCCTTGCTCTGCGCCGACTTGCCGCACTTCAGCTCTTCACCGTTCTTGAATCCGTCGCCATCGAAGTCGGCGTCGGCGCAGACCTTCTCGGAGATACACTCCTCGTCGAAGCAGTCCTCCTTTCCGTCCGCGTCGTCGTCACCCGGGAAGCCGCAGTCTTCGTTACACCGGATGGTGACGCGCGCGGCCGACTCCCCGGGCGAGCCGCAACCGGCGATCTCCTCGTCGACGACGATGTAGACCTCCTGCCCGAACGTGACGTCGATATCCGCCGGCTTCGACTCGCCGCAGAACGCGGGGACAAAGCCGCCGTCTGCCTCGCTCGACGGACACGAGGCACCGGGGCACGTGTCCTCGAAGATGCGGACCGCGTACGAGCTCGGGTTCGCCTTGTTGTCGATGAGAATGGTGACCTTGCCGCCATCCTTGAACTGCGGTGCCGTCGCCCGGAAGCGCAGGACGGCGTCGTTACCCTTGTCCCCACGCGAGCTACACAGATAGTCCGGCGAGATGACGGGGGTCACGGCATCGTAACCACACTGGACGTCGAGCGGCGCTTCGCACGTCGCGCCTTCACACTCCGGGCTCTTCGCGCAGCCTTCGTCCGAGCAGTCCGCACGGCCGTCGCAGTCGTTGTCGACGCCATCGGTGCAGCTCCCCGCGACGGCTTCACCGGCCACCGACGACCCGTCCGGGTTCTTCGGCTGTCCTTCGAGGTCACCTGCGTTCACGCGGTTGTCCGAATCGAAGCAGTCGAGGTTCGGGCAGAGGCGCGTCGGGAACTTCATGCAGCCGAGACCACACTTGGGCGACGCCGGATCGGCGACGCACGCCGACTGACAGTTGAAGTCGTTATTGGCGGCGCAGGCTTGGCACTCGTCGCGCGGGTTCGTACAGACCAACGTGTCGCACGAGTTTTCGGGGACCAGGTTGCAATCGGGAGCGCAGATCCCGTTCGTGGAGCCGGCCTTACAGTCCGCGCACAACGCCGAGTCTTCCTTGTTCGTGTCGATCTTGCAGTACTCACACTGAGCGCGGAGCGCGACGCACGTCCCCGCTTCGCAGATCTGGACCGGCGCGTCGTTGCACGTCTTGCCGGGGATCGTGAACTTGCACTTGTCGAGCTGGGCGTTCTCCGGCTTGTTGCAACCGCAGTCACCGATCGTGTCGACAGCCCCGAGGCACACGTTGCACTCGTAACGTGGATAGCGGCAATTGGTGACGCCCGCGTCGAGCAACGTCGTCCCGTCGAGCGTATTGCAGTCCTCCGCGCACTTCGGATCGAGCGACGAGCCGAAGCTGCAGACCACACAGCTCGGCTCGTTCGGGTTGGCCTTACAGAACGTGCAGTCGTCCTTTTGGCTCACGATCCCGAGACACGGGGAGTTGCTGGGTTCCGACACGAGGGTCGTATTGTTGCCCGGGGCGCCGTACCCATCATTGTCCTTGTCGATGCAGCGGTCGCGACAGTCCGGCACGTCAGGGATCGCGTCCGTCGCATCGACGTTGGTCGTGCAATCGACGTGACAAAGCGCCGTCGTCTTGTCGCAGTCGCCCACTCCCGTCGTCACGGGGTTGTCGCAGAAGCCATCGAAGTCCGCGTCGGGCAGGTCGGGATCGATCTCATCAGGCCCGTTGCCGTCGCAGTCGTCGTCGATGCCGTCACAGAAGAGCTCACCACACTGCCCCGGGCCACCCGGGGACCCGTAGTTGTCACTGGCCGTGGGAGTCCCATCGGCCTTCAGGACCTTCTGCCGCGAGACGCACCAAGCGGACGCCGTGTCATTGAGCGACGCGCTGCGGGTGGTCGGGTCCACGAGCTCGATGGACCGCTGAAGGCCCGATCCGGCCAGCGACTGCGTCGTCTCGCAGCCAAACGCCGAGAAGTCGACCGTATCGATGACCTGCGTCCCGTCCCCGTTCTTGAGGGCCAAGCTGTCCCCAGCCTCCGACAAGACCACGCCGGTGCAATAAGCGTCCGCCACGATGTCGCCGGTCTGACCCTCGACGCCGAGGCTGACGACGTAATAGGACTTCGGCGCGATGACCGACTTCTTCAGGTTGCAGGCTGAGAAGTTCTGCTTCTGCCCGAGCTTGTTCGAGAAGTTGAGACCGAGGAGCAACGGGTCCACCGTCGAGTTCGACTTGTTGTAGAGCTCGAAGTACTGACCACCGGCCTGACCGAACCGGGTGAGGTGCACCTCGGACAAATAGAGAGGCGCGACATTGGCTTCGATCTGGCAAGTGCTCGAACAACCATCCTCGCTGATGGCCGGACACTGAACCGGGTTCCCTCCCGTCAAGACGGGCTCCCATGGCTTGCAAGTACCGTCACCGTCGTCACATTGTTCACCAGCGGTCACGAGACCGTCGCCGCAGCGAGAGCAGCTCGCGTCAGCGATGTCCGCGACGTTGTCGCAGTTCTGGTCGCCGGTACGGGCGCACTCGTCCGCGACGCCAATACCCGGGTTCACGCCCTCGTTGGCGTCGTTACAGTCCGGTGTGGTCGCCGGGAGACCCAGCGCCGTCTTGCAGGTGCTGGAGTCATTGAACGAATCGGAGGCGTCACCGTAACCGTCACCATCGCGGTCGATGCAGCGATCGCACGTGGGGTCGAGGTTCTCATATCGTTCGTCGGCGTCGATGTCGCTGCGCACCGCGACCTGGTCGATGAGGATCTTGGCGGGCGCGTCGACCGGCGCCACCGAGTCATAGTAGATGCCGATGTTCAGCTTGCCACCGTTGCCGACCTTCTCGGGCGGGACGTTGAGAACGATCGTCTGAGGCGTAGGCCCGGTGTTCTCGTCGACGTCGGCGAGCGCATTGCTTGCACAGTTGGTGATCGGCTTCGTGTCGAAGCAGACGCCAATCTTGTCGGTCGCCGCGGCCGTCGAACCCTCGAGGGTGAAGGTGACCTCGACCTTGGGCTTCGGCATGCCTGCCGGGATGATGACGTCCCGGACGAGGTAGCTGGTGTAACGCTTCTTCCCGGTACCGGCTGTCGTGACGAAGCCGGAGGCGCCTGGCGTACGGACCACGTCGAAGATCGCGTCGCCCTGGACCAGCCACCCGTTGTCGTTCTTGGCGCTGTCGAAGGTGAAGGTGCGCTCGCACGGGCTACAGATGGGGTCGACGGCGCAGCCGAGACCGAGGTTGTCCTCACAATCGACGAGGCCGTTGTTGTTGTTGTCGATACCGTCGGCACAGTCCTCCGAACAATCGAGCTCGAGGTTGCCGTCCGTGTCGTCGCAGTCGACGAGCTCCACGTCTTCGGCTGACTTCCCGCAGCTCCGCGCCGGCACAAAGGCCACATAACCCGGGCTGCCGCTGTTGAAGTAACCGTCCCGGTCCGTGTCCCAGCACACATCGCAGAGGAGCGAGCTCCCGTCGAGCGACTCATCGCGATCGGCGTCGGAGTATTGGCGCACGCTCAGAATCGCAAGGCCGGGGTTGGCGTCATTGGACCCGTTGGTCTGATAGACCACGGACAGCGTGACGTTCCGCCCCGCGAAGGCGGAGGCGTCGAGTAGGACGTGATCGAAGGTGCCGTCGTTGAAGTCGAAGGGCCCGGCGTTGGCCTGACGCGTATTGTCCTTCGTATTCTGTGACGTGTTGTACTGCGACTTGATCACATTGCAGGAGTAGTCCGGGGACCCGTCGGCCTTGGGCTCCTGGAGGCACAGCGCGAGGAAGTCACGCTGCGGCGCCACTTCGCCGGTGTGCTTGAACACGACCTCCACGAGCGGCTGTAGCCCCCCCGTCGCCGTGGACGGGATCGGGATGGTGAAGTTCAGGTGCGCGATGTCCGGATCGGCCTCGAGGACGTTTGCTTCGCCACCCGTCTTCCAATAACCGCCGCCGAGCGAACCGCCCGCCACGTATTGCCAGAGGGCGGACGTCTGCACGCTCCCGCCGCTCGTCTCGAAGTTGAACTCCGTGCTGCAGCGCGCGACGAGCGTCACCTGCGTCTTGGAGGCCGGGGTCGCGCCACCATCGCCGCCCGTCTCGACGAGTCGGGCTTCGAGTGCAAAGGCGTCGGGGAGCCCTGCCGGTGGGCCCGGTATGGTCGGCGAGACCTCGAGCGTAAAGGAGACCTGTCCACCCGCGGTGGCTCCCACCGGGATGTTCCCGACGCTGTGCGTGCACACGGTGAGGACGCCGCCGTTGGGCACAGCACAGGTCCACCCCTTGGTCACGCTGCCATTGGCATCGAAGGTGGTCCCGGCCGGTACGGTGACGACCACGTTCACGCCCGTCGCCTCTTGGAGTCCGGTGTTGCTGTAGGCAATGGTGAAGTTGGCGCGACCACCCGGGGGCACCGACGCTTGCGGGTTCACAAAGGAGATGTTCAGCCCGGCAACCGCTTCGATGGAGGTCGTGACCGTATTCGAGTTCACCAGGCGAGCCACGTTGTCGTCGTGGTTCTGTCCGTCGTCGGTGATGGTCGCCTTGTTCTGCACCGAGACCACGCCCGCTGGAACGGCATCCGTGATGTTGACGGCATAGGTCAGGGTGCGCTTTTGGCCGACGGGCAGCGTGGGGTCGGCGAAGGTGCATGTCGCACCGGCCACCGTGCCCGAGCAGCTCCAACCCGGCGACGAGGCGTCCGGGTCGAAGATCGTATTGACCGGAACGACGTCCGTGATGACGACACCCGTCGAGTGCTGCGTGCCGACGTTCTGATACTCAAGTGTGTAGATGATCTTCTCACCCGGCTCACGAGTGGTGACGTCCGCCTTCTTGGTGAGCTGCAGAGCCGGGTCCGCCGAGATCGCGACGGTACGCGACTGCGCGTTGTTGGCGGGGTTCAGGTCCGGGCCGTTGACGCCGTCGTCGGACACCGAGACTTCGCCGGTGGTCTGAATGACGCCAGCCGCGATGGGCGAGTCGACCTTAAGAATGAAGCTCGCCGGGAAGGGCAGCACGTTCGTTCCGACCGCGAGGGTGCCGACCGGGAGCTTGCAGGTCGCACCGGCGACGCCGGACGGTGGATCACAGGTCCATCCTTGCGTCGAGAGTGCCGACTGGAAGGTCGTATTCGCCGGAACCTTCGCGGTGACCTCGACGTTGTCAGCCGTTTGGCTGCCGGTGTTCTTCATCGTCAAATTGAACGTAATGTTGTCGCCGGGTTCGAAGGTCTGTGCGCCGACGGACTGCGTGATCGTGAGATCGGGCGCCGACTCAAGCTGGACGACCACCGTGTCGGTCCCGTCGATGACGAGGAGGTCGATGTCGTCGCGGATGGTCGCGGTGCTGGAGGTGGACTCGAGCCCCGAGGGCAGCTTGGAGTCGACGATGACGGAGAAGGTCGCGGTCGACGCCGTCGCTGAACTTCGATTGCCCAGCACTTCGCCCACGACAGCCAAGGTGCAGATGGCGCCAGCCGCGCCGGTAGAGGGATCACAGTCCCAGCCCGCCGTGCTCGACGCGGTGCTGAAGACCGTGCTGGCCGGCACCACGGCCGTCAGCTTCACGCCGCTCGCGTTCTGATCACCCGCGTTCCAGTAGTCGAGCGAGTAGGTCAGCGTCGAGCCCGGCGAGGAGGACGTGGGCGCCTTGTAGTCGATAGCGAGCGCCGGTTCGGCGTCGAGCGTCGTCACGACGGAGGCGGACGTGTTGTTGGCGGGCGCGCTGTCGGTGCCGTTGGCGCCATCGTCAGAGACAGACGCCTGTGCGGAGGTGCTGACGATGTTGGCAGCGAGCGGGAGATCGACGGTCGCCAAGAAGGTGAGCGTCTTGGTCGCACCGGGCTCGATGACGCCTACCGGGATCGTACAGGTCGACCCCCCCACGGTGGTCGGGCAGTTCCATGCGTCGCCACCCGCCGCCTTGTAGCGCGAGTTCAGCGGGACCTTCATCGACGCGACTACGCCCGACGAGCCGCGGGTGCCGAGGTTCGAAAGCGTGACCGTGTAGGTGAGATCCTGGCCCGGATCGGCCGCCGCTGGACCCGCGAGCTCCGCTCGAAGGTTCGGAGCGCCGATCAGCGCAATCTCGAGCGTCGTCCCGTTGTTGTCAGAGGCGAGGTCCGCCGCACCGCCGGCGAGCGAGGTCGCTTCGAAAGTCGTCTTGTTGGCTCCCGCTGGGAGGGTGGCCGCGACCGTCACGTCGAAGAGTCGGGACGTACTGGTCGGCGTCCCGTTGACGTTGCCCGGCTGGCCGAGCGTCACCCCCGTGAGGAGGAGGGTGCACGTGTCGAGGGCGACGCCGCCGTTCAAGCAGTTCCAATCCGGCGAGCTCGTCGCAGGCTTGAAGGTCGTGTTCAGCGGCACCTTCGCGGTAAGGAGAATGGCGTTGGCGTCAGCCGTTCCGTTGTTGGAAAGGTTGAGCGTGTAACGAACCGTGTCGCCGACGAGCGCGGGGTTCTTGGTCGAAGTCGCCCCGAGGACCAAGTCCGGACCACGGGCCAACGTCGCGACGGTCTTTTCGCCGGCGGCGCCGAGCGCGAGGTCGGTGCCGTTGGTGCCGTCTTGCGTGAGCGCCGCAACGTTGATGATGTCGGTCACGCTCGGCGGTATGACAGGGTCCACGGTCACGGCGAAGAGCGCGGTCGGGATGGGCTCCCCATCCACGAAGACGCCGACGTCGCCGATTTGCAGGATGCACTTCTTGCCCGGCGTGACGCCTTCACAGACCCAGTTCGGATCGCTCGCACCTGCGTTGAAGGTGGTGGTCTCTGGGATGGTCTCGGTCAGGATGACGCCGGTCGCCCCATTGCGGCCGAGGTTCTGCCACGCGAGCGTGTAGATGATGGGCTCGTTGACCTTCGCCTGCACGGTGGTCGTGGTCTTCT
>JADMJS010000140.1 GCA_018780435.1 Myxococcales bacterium | reverse complement strand
GCAGCAGCTTCACGATGGCATAGTCCGCGGCGAGCCCCTGCTTGCCGAGCTTCGAAAGCCAAGTCGGGCAGCGGTTGTCGTATTCGCCGGGGTTTCGTTCACCCGTGTCTTCGCATTGCTCGGCGACCTTACGTACCTGCTTCTCCGCGACCGCGACCGCCTTGGCGAGGCTCGCGGGCACGGTTGGCAGTGACGGTGCGGGTGGGAGCGCAACGGCGGGGGCGGCAAGAAGGAAAGACGACGCGAGCCACGTTCTCATCTTCATGGGTGTTTCTCCGGGTGATTCAGGGGGTCGAGGGTCTCTGCGATGGGGTGACGGGAGCGGCGAGCGGCACGGCGCCCTCGTCGATACGGATGGTGTGGACCGGCTGGCCGCCGGCCGACGCGGCTACGGGCGTGGGCATGAGCAAGTAGTCGAACGTCCAGCGCAGCGTCGCCATTTCCGGGAGGGTCTTGAGCCCCGCGGCGGCGAGCGCGCCCTGAATGTGAGCGCCGGGGATGACGAGGGTGCGCCACGATGGGGCGCCGATGCCGGGCGGCTGAACTCGCGTGTCGAGGACTTGGCGACGCACTCGCACCGGCTCGCCCTTTGGACCCGGTTCGGTGAAGTCGCGGAAGGTGCGGGCAAGCGGGTGCGTCGCTGAGGCCGCCGGGAGCCCGTCCACCCATACCTTCAGCTCCGCCCGGCGGAAGAGATCTCCGGTGGGGAAGGCGTGACCGATTCGGCCGGGCGTGAAGCGGGCCTCGGCGACGATGCCGTCGGCGGTGAGGCGGGCCCGCACCTCGACCGACGCCGCCTGGCGCACGAAGCCCTCGTCGAAGCCGCCGATGAACGCATGGCTGCGGTAGCGCCGCGGGGCGCCCGACGCGGTCGCGGCGGGTACCTCCACCCACGGCATGTGGCAATCCTGACACGTCTCGTCGATTTGGCCGGAGCGGCTCCGCTGCCATTCGCCGAAAGTGTCCTGCTGGACCTCGTCGGTCTCGACGTGGCGGCCGTCCACCATGGCAAGGAACCCGAATTGGTGGCACCCCGCACAGAAGCCCGACGACGACAGCGCTGGGGTGGCCTTCACCGGGTGCGGGGCCTTCTTCAGGCTCGCACGCCACCCCGTGTCCATCCCGGTCAGTACGGTGCCGTCGCGCACATGGCACCCGGCGCACGAGACGCCGTCGCGTGCAGCGGCGCCCTCGGGGACCTGAGGCGACGCGGGGACGCCCTCGCGGACCATGTTCTCGGGTGCGTGACAGTTGCGGCACGGCGCGAGCGGCTCGAGGGTGTAGGCATCCTGAAAGATGGGGTCCGTCCACGCCCGCGCGTGCAGCGAGCCCCTCCACTCCCGGGCGATTGCCTGATGACACGTCCCGCACGCGATGGCGTCCGTCGCCGTGAGCCCGTGGGGGATGGGCCCGATGTCGACCGCGTGCTCGCCGCCCTTCGAGAAGAGCGGCTTCAGGAGCCGCCGCGCCGCCCATGCGCCTGGGATGACGGCCCCGATGACGAGGACGACGGCGAGGGGCCAGAGCGGACGGCGGAGGT
Organism: Myxococcales bacterium; assembly: GCA_018780435.1. Classification (GTDB taxonomy): domain Bacteria; phylum Myxococcota_A; class UBA9042; genus SXOO01. The sequence goes on along the minus strand of JADMJS010000140.1, from coordinate 6,901 downwards.
GCATGTGCCCGCACCGTAGCAAAGGTCGGGCCAGGGCCAAAACGACGAGTGACGACTTCGAGCAGCAACCCATTCGGCGCCCGTTGGACGGTCAATCTCCGTCAGTGGTCGCATCCGACTTCGAGCGATGGGACCCTTCCGAAACCGCTCAAGGTCGGGCATCCTCCCCACGTGTCGATCACCTGCACCGCCTGCAAGGCACCCCAGAAGCCCGGCGCCCGTTTTTGCGGTCGTTGCGGCGAGCCGCTCGAGACGATGGCGACGCCGCAGCTCGAGCTCGACACGCACACGCTGGCCTTCTTTCAAGTCGGTACGCAGTGCCTCTTGCGACTGCGGCTGCAGGATGGCGTCGGCGCGACCGTCACGATCTCGGTTCCGGGACTCCTGCCCACCTCCGAGCTCCGCGTCGCCGACGGGGTGGCCCACCTGACCTTCACGCCGACCGTGGCCGGGATCTTCTCCTTCGAGGGTTCGGTTCGGATGGGCGACAGCCACTTCCAGGTCACGCCCGTCCCCTTCCGCGTCGCGTCGGCCGGGCAACACGTCCAGATCGTGAACCTCGATCAATCGAGCGCGCGGGTCGTCGACAACAGCCGGCTCCAGCTCAATGCTGGGGAGCGGGGCGGGCTGCTCGGCGAGCCCGAGTGGACGCCGCTGACCCTCACGCGCGTCGAGGCCCCCGCGCCTACTCGGGTCGCGCCGACGCGCGCGCCCGCTTCGGCTCCGAACCTCCCTGGCCCCGGCGCGCCCGTATCCTTCGAAGTCCGGATCGCCGACGGCCGCCGCTTTCAGGCCCACGCGCACCTCGCGGACGGGGACCTCTCGGTGGTCTATGTGGGGACGGAGCTCACCCCCGAAGCGCGGGCCGTCGCGCTCAAGGTCGCCCTCGACGCGGGCGACAACGACCTCATTCAAGCCGAGCTCAACACGCTCGCGCTACTCCGGCAGGTGGAGTCGCGCCAGGAGAAGCACCTGCCTCGGGCGCTCGGGCAGTTCTCCACGGCGGATCGCCGCCTCGGCACGGTCTTCGAGCGGCTCGATGGCCTCGACCTCGCCGTCCTGCGGGCGCGCTTCGAGTCGGTGGGGCAGCCCGGGGTCCCGGAGCGTCATCTGACGTGGATCGTGCGGCGCGTGCTCTCGGTGCTCGGCTTCGCCCACTCGCGCGGGATCCTCCACGGCAACGTCGACCCCGCGAACGTCGTGGTGCGGGCCCAGGACCACAACGTCTGGCTCGTCGACTGGTGCTGGGCCGTCGTCCGGCCGCACGAGACCGGCAAGAAGCTGTCGGCGCTGAACGAGGTGTTCGGGCCGCCGGAGGCCGCCGCGCGCCGGACGCCATCGCCGGCGTCCGACATCTACTCGCTGGGCCGAACCCTGATCTGGGCCGGGGGCGGCGATCCAGCCGCCGGGACCATGCCGGCGTCCGTGGACCCGCGGCTCGTGCGCTTCTTCCGCTTCATGGCGACCGCCAGTCAGCTCGGTCGCCCGCAAGACGCCTGGGCGCTCTACGAGCAGGTCGACCGGCTCCGGGAAGAGATGTGGGGGCCGCACCAGTTCGAGGAGCTCGTGATTCCGGGGGGCGGAGCGCGGCCGTAACGAGTCGCAGAGGTTTGAGTCGATGCCGGCGGCGCGGCCGCAGGGGGTTCGGTCATGGGTGGTGGGTATTACAGTCAAGATGTCGCGGCAGAGCTCCGGTCGTCGCCGCGCGAGTACAACTGGAGCGCCGGTCCGGCGGCGGCGACCGCTCGCGGCGTCCACGCGGCGCTGAACCCGTACGGCAAGACACGCGAGGTCAACAACGAGACGCCCATCGTGGTCGCGCTCGACGTGACGCGCTCGCGCGGCGACGACACCAAGATCGTCTACCAGAAGCTCCCGACCTTCATGGGCCTCATCGAGCTCGAAGGGTACGTCTCCGGCCCCGGCGTCAGCTTCGCGGCGATCGGCGACGCGAACTCCGACCGGGCGCCGCTCCAAGTCGGCCAGTTCGAAGGCGACAATCGCCTCGACGAGGTCCTCGAACGTTTCTGGATCGAAGAAGGCGGCGGCGGGACCGGCCAGGAGAGCTATGAGCTCTGCGCCTACTTCTATTCGCGCACGAACTGCGTCCGGCTCGCCAAGGGCGACGGCGGCAAGGGCTACTTCTTCTTCGTTGGCGACGAGGGCTTCTACCCCACCGTGAAGAAGGACCTCGTCAAGACGCTCGTCGGCGACGAGCTGCCGGACGACCTCGACTCGGCCGAGGCGTTCCGGCGCCTTCAGGAGAAGTTCCACGTCTTCTTCGTGTATCCGAAGAAGTCGATGGAGGAGCGGAAGAAGGACATCGACGCCGAGATCCGGGCGCGGGTCCTGTCGGCGGGGGGGCAGTACGACAACGTCGACATCCGTGCCTCGCTGATCTGGAACTCGCACAACGACCTGGATCTGCACGTGATCCCGCCGTCCGGTGAGCACATCTACTACGCCCACAAGCAGTCGGCGTGTCAGGGCTGGCTCGACGTGGACATGAACGTGCGCGGCGAGACCGAGAAGCCGGTCGAGAACGTACGCTGGGGCCGCGGCCTCGCGCCGGCCGGGCGCTACCAGATCTACGTCCAGAACTACCGCCACCACGACGCACCAGACCACGCGACGCCGTTCAAGGTCGAACTCGAAGTGAACGGCGTCATCGAACACTTCGAAGGGGTCATCCCGCCGGGGCAGAGCGGCACGGGCTCGAACCAAGTCATCGCGACCTTCGACTACGACCCGGCGGCCCGGGATGTGCGCACTCCGAAGAAGGACTCAAGCTACGACGCTTACTCGGACGAGGTCATCCTGGCGCAATGGGGCAGCGTCCTCCCCGCCGGGCACATCCTCCGCATCGAAGACCCGACGACGATCGTCGAAGTACTCCTCGGCGGTCTCGCCATCGCGTCCGGCAGCCGCACGCTCGAGACCTACCTCGGCGACCTGCGTCGGCGAGGGATCACTGATACCATCGTGACGCAGGTGGGGAGCGCGCTCGGGGGCCTCACGCCGGCGACGATGCCAGGCACCGTCGTCGGTGACGTGCCGGGGGGCGCCGGTCGGGAAGGACCGGCACGCACCCGCCGTTTGTCCTGAGTGGCGTCCCCGTCCGGGAGCCGCGCGGCGTACCGTTCAAGGAGAGGTCTTTTATGAAGCGTTTCAAGCAGTTCGTCACGGCCACACTCGCGACCAGTGTTCTGGCCACCGGTTGTGAAGGGGGTGGTCTCTTCAGCTCGGTCAGTGAGCAGCAAGAGATTCAGATCGGATCCCAAGCCCACGCCGAGCTCATCGCCGAGACGCCGCTCTTCCAAGATCCCACGGTGAACGCCTATGTGGGCCAAATCGGGCTGGAGCTCGTCGCGAAGAGCGGCCGACCCAACTTGCGGCATCAGTTCTTCGTGCTCGACACGGCCGAGATCAACGCCTTCGCGATTCCCGGCGGCTACGTCTACGTCACGACCGCGCTCATCAAGAACATGAGCACCCGTGCCGAGCTGGCGGGCGTCATGGGTCACGAGGTCGGTCACATCTCGGCCTACCACGGCGCCGAGGCGATCCAGACCAACCTCGGGCTCTCGATCCTGTCGGGGATCTTCCTCGGCGAAGGGGAAGCGGCAGAAGTGCTGAACTTCGTCGTCGGGTCTTACCTGAACACCGCCCACAGCCAGGATCAGGAGCTCGAAGCCGATGAGCTCGGCGTTCAGTACGCGTCGGCCGCCGGCTACAACCCGTGGGGACTCGTCGACTTCTTCGGCTTCATCGGGGACCTATCGGGCACCTCGGACCCGATCTCAGACTTCCTGTCGAGCCACCCCGCCCCGTCCGAGCGTATCTCGGAGTCCTCCGCGCAGATCCAGAAGCTCGGGATCACGAAGGACGATCCGAAGTATGAGTATCAGGACAACCAGTTCCTGCAGATCCGCGACATCGTCATCGCGGGTTCTGCCAACTGAGCGCGCCGCACCGCTCGGCAGCGGAACCGGGCGCCGTCGCCAAAGCGGCCCTGTCGGAGCTGTCTCGCCTCTGGCGCATCGAGCGCGACGCCGCGAGCGCCGCTCACCGCGAGCGGATGGTCGGGACGTCGCTGCGCGATCGGGTCGCTGATGGGGTCGCTCTACGCGACCTCGACGTCATCGAGACCGACGCCGCACCCGGCGACCGGACCTTGCTCTGGGTAAAGCCGGCGCGGCCCGAGCTCAGCCATTTCTCGGGTCGACCGGGCGAGCCGGTGCGGCTCTGGCTCGATCGGCCCGATGAGGCGGACGCCGTCGCCGGGGTGCTAGGACGGCGGCGCGATGACCTCCAAGGGGTCATCATCTCGGGTGGGCTGCCCGAACCCTTCGAGGAGCACCGCTTCCATCTCGACTTCGACGCCCCGACGACCACCTTCGACCGCGGTGACGCCGCCATCGCCGCGTTCAGGGACGCCCCCGCGCGCGAGCCGACGGGGGAGCTGCGCGCCGTGCTCTTCGGCGAGCGCGCCCCGGAGTTCGGGCGGGACGAACCGGCAGCACCCAGGCCCGGCTCCCGGCTGAATGGCCCGCAAGAGGCCGCCGTCGCGCTGGCGATCAGGGCTCGAGACGTCGCGCTCGTCTTCGGCCCGCCGGGCACGGGCAAGACCACGACACTGGCCGAGCTGGTGAAGCGCTGCGTGGCCCGCGGCGAGCGCGTGCTGGTCACCGCCGCCTCGAACACGGCGGTCGACAATCTGTCGGAGAAGCTGCTCGAGCTCGGCGTGGACGTGGTCCGGCTCGGCCACCCTATCCGGGTCTCGCCGGGCATGCAGGACGCGACGCTCGAGGCGCGCATCGCTGCCTCCGGTGAACAGGGGCTCATTCGGGAGTGGCAGAAGGAGGCCGCCGAGATCCGGCGCAAGGTCCGTACCCGCAGCGACCGCGGGACGATGGATCGCGCCGAGAGACGGGAGCTGCTTCAGGAGGCCGGCCGGCTGTCCAAGGACGCCCGGCGCCACTTGTACGGTGTGCAGCGCGCCATCGTCCACGGCGCACGGGTGGTGGCCTGCACCGCCGCCGGCGCCGACGCCGGGCTGCTTGGCGATGAGCTCTTCGATCGCGTCGTGCTCGACGAAGCGACGCAAGCCGCCGATCCCATTGCGCTCTCGGCCCTTCGGCGCGGCCGGATCGCGATCATGGGCGGCGATCCCCGGCAGCTCCCACCGACCGTCATCGCCCGCGACGCGCAGGCGGGGCTTGGGACCACACTCTTCGAGCGCCTCGTCGCCCGCGAGCCCGCGTGTACAGCCTGGCTCACGGTCCAATACCGTATGAACGAGACCCTGATGGCCTACCCGTCCGAGTCGATGTACGCATCGCGCCTGGTCGCGCACGAGAGCGTCGCGTCACACGACCTCGGCGGGCTCGGGCTCGAGACCGATCCGGGCCGCGCCGAAGCGCTCACGTTCATCGACTACGCAGGCGCTGGCTGGGACGAGGAGCGTGGCGGGGAATCGGGCGGCCGACCGCAGGATATGAGCACCCGCAATCCCGGATCGGCGGCTCGGACCGCTCAGGAAGCGCGCCGCCTGCTGGCCAGAGGTTTGCCTGCGAGAGACCTGGCCGTCATCACGCCCTACGACGCCCAAGTCCGCCACCTGAGGGCGCTGCTCCAGAGTGAACTGAACGCGGGCCTCGAAGTCGGCTCCATCGACGGCTTCCAGGGCCGCGAGAAGGAAGTGGTCATCCTCGACCTCGTCCGCTCGAACGCAGACGGCCAGATCGGCTTTCTGTCCGACACCCGACGCATGAACGTCGCCATCACCCGCGCGCGGCGGTGCCTCGTCGTGCTCGGCGACAGCGCGACCATCGGCGATCACCCGTATTACTCGGGGTTCCTCGAAGCGGTGGGGGTGCTCGGGGCTCACCGGACAGTCTGGGATGATGACGACGTGACGTAGCCTGAGCATCGCAGCCGCGCTGAAAGCCGGGTAGACTGCGGGCCATGCGCCTCTCCCGAACCTTCTTCCTCGCCCTCGCCTTCGGGTGCTCCGACGAGCCCGAAGTGGTCGTCGGCAACGCCAACCTCCCACCCGGGTCGCAGCTTGAGGCGTGCGTCAATGGCGCGTGCCCGGGCGGCCTCGAGTGCGTCGAGAACGCCTGCCGGCCGCCGCTCGTGGACCCGACGCCGCTCGGGGGGGACACGGGTGGCACGGACGACACCGCCCTAGGGCCGGACGCGAACGCAGCGCCCGACGTCACGAACGACGACACCGCGACGCCCGCAGACGACTCCGGTGGCAGCGATGGGGGCACGGACGTCGTGGCGATGCCGCCCGACGTGAAAACGCCGGACACGGCCGGTCCCATCGACACGGGGGACGAGCCCGACGTCGCGACGCTGCCGGACGCGTGCGACGCTCCGGGCCAGCCATCGACGTGTCCGACGACACCGGCCTTCCTCTACTGCCGCTACGAGCCGTCGGTGAAGAGCCTTCAGTGCAGCGCACCGACCGAACCGTTCGCCAGCGGGCAGTACCTAGCGCCGTGTACGAGCAACAAGGACTGCGACTACTCGCTCGGCTGCCACTTCGGGATCTGCACGAGCTACTGTGAGCTCGCCCTCCAGTTCTGCCCCTACCCCGGGGACAAGTGCATGCCGATTGGGTCTCCGAAGTGGGGGGCCTGCCAGCCTCCGGAGTGATCCCGAAGGGGGAGCCTGGGGTTCTCCCCAGGTCGACTTGGGGGCACTTTCGGACTCGAAGTCGCCCCGCCAAGGGCGCGAAAATTTCGGGTGAGAACCCCCGAAAGCGCTTTCCTGAGAGAGGACGCCCGCTTGGGCTCCACGCGCCACAGGCGGCCCACAAGAGCAGCGTCGCCCCCTACCGATTGTGGCGTCTTTGTTCTTGACCACCATATATGGCACCATGGATAAGAGG